>NBMI01000205.1 GCA_002085445.1 Candidatus Parabeggiatoa sp. nov. 2 | reverse complement strand
TTCAAGTTTTTCTAGAAAAACTTGAACCTCGAAAGGGCTTTGCACGTGGGATTGCCCCTACAAACCGTCATGTCGTGTAGGGGCAATCCTTTATGGTTGCCCTCTTTATGGTTGCCCTCGCCCAAAAGTTCATCTTATGAAAAACAATAACTTATTGATTAGCTTTTCATTAACAATTAGTTTACGTCACAATTCACCATTCACAATTCACCATTCACCATTCATTAGTTTACGTCACAATTCACAATTCACAATTCACAATTCACAACATTTTCACCACCCCAGGGTGGTGGGTATATCATGTTAGTTATTGAATTTAAAGACGTTTGTAAAGATTACCGACATCAGCCGATTCTCGACCATATCAATCTACAGATATTGCCGGGCGAATTTTTTGGTCTTGTTGGCGCGAATGGGGCGGGTAAAACCACTCTGATTAAGAGTTTGCTGGATTTATGTGAGATTAAAAAAGGCAGTATTCACTTGTTTGGTACACCGCATACTGATCATCATGCGCGGACACAGTTGGCTTTTTTGCCTGAACAATTTTTTCCGCCTTCTTATTTGACCGGCCAAAATTTTTTGGCTTATATGGCTAAACTACATGGTCTTATGTATGATTCGGCCCACGCGCTTGAGATTTGTCAGACTATCGATCTCGCGGTGCCGGCCCTCAAGCTGCCCGTGCGCGACTATTCTAAAGGGATGGCGCAAAAACTGGGCCTTGCGGCTTGTTTGTTAAGCGGTAAACGTTTGTTAGTGTTGGATGAACCCATGAGTGGTTTGGATCCTAAGGCGCGCGCCTATCTCAAGCAATACCTACAGACTCTCAAAGCCAAAGGGACTACCTTATTTTTCAGCACCCATTTGTTGGCGGATGTTGAGGTTTTGTGTGATCGCATGGCGATATTGCATGAGGGGCGCTTGCCGTTTGTGGGTTCGCCGTCAGAATGTTGCACTACTTTTGCGGCGCAAAACCTTGAACAGGCCTATTTAAACTCTTACTTAAAAACGCCAAAACTACCCAAAAATAGTCGAATTATTTATGTGAAATAGGGGTAAGCTCCCCACGTCACATATGTGACTCTATGTATAATATACTTGAAGCTAATCTTATGTTAATTATAAGTCTAGGTAAGACCCGTATAACATTTCATACTGAACCGCTAATACCGGCCTTCTTGAACTTCCATAAGTTCCACTATGTATTATATTACAACTAATTATTGTCTGTCAATCTATTTTTCACGCAAAAGTTTCGCTCCGCGAAACTTTTGCGTGATTTTCATTTTGTGGTTTTGGTGTCTAATGCGAACTGTATTGGTAATGCGGCTTAAGAATGAAAAATGAAAAATGAAAAATGAACAAACTGTCGGTTCGTTTTTTTGAAGTTTTTAAAATTCAACCATTTACAGCGTGTATAACCTTTGCAATTGCATCAATCATGCTCGTTTAAAATCAATAACTTAGAGCATTTGAACGAACCGACAGAACTTTTTTCTTATATACACCCCTGGCCGAAAGAAATCCGATTTCTTCAAGAAATCGGATTTCTCTTTATTACCCATTCCCAGTTTACTCAAGCAACTGTGGTTTTCCTTTAGCAAAACGCGCAAAGCGCAATTGGTCACGATGTATTATTCCCGAGCTGTCTACAAATAAACGCCCCGTCTGGCCTTGCCATTGAGGTTGGCTCAATCGTTGGAGCTGTGGGATCGAATAATAGGCATCGATACCCAATGCATACAAACGCTTGTACTTTCTCATCCCTTTAGGCGAAGACTGTTGCAAAGTGGTTTGCATCAGTGCCCCGTTTTCATCGGGAGCCAACACCCAAGGCGTATCCACAAACACCACCCCGTCGATTTTTCTGTCGTAGCTCGGATTGGGTGTGCCGCGATATACATGAGACGTGCTGTAAATGGGCAAATCACTACGGCGCGATTTAAACAACGGGATAATTTGCCGCGCAATCTTTGGAAAAGCCACTACAAACGCCATATCCGCCGCTTTGGCGCTTTTTTTTCTCAGTATTCTTGGAATTGAGGATTTAAAATTGCCGCCGTAAGGGCTTTGAGTCACGACTTGTCCACCTTGTTTTTCCCACTCTGTTTGAAATGCCGTACTGACCCGTTTTCCCCAATTTCCCTCTGGAACTAATATCAATGCTGACCGGTGCCCATCCGCCCAAGCACGCCTTGCCACTTCCTTGGCTTCATCTTCAGGCGATAGGGCAAATTGATACAGGTTGCCCGTGACAACGGGTGTTCCCAAATGATTTAAACCCAACGTCGGTACCGGCAATTGAACATGGCTATCAGCCAATACTGAGAGCGTGTTTTTTAGTAAGGGCCCTACCACAAAATCAGCGCCGCCAGCCACGGCATTTTGATACACTTCCAAAACATCATCCGCATTAACCTCGTATGTGGCGATGTTTGGACGCTTACCTTCAAAGTCGGCCTCAAGCGCCGCAAAAAAACCATTTTGGACTGCTTCAGCTTGTTTTCCAAACTTGCTCTTGACGGGTGCTAATAACAAAGCCACTTGTTTGGGTGGCGAGGGCAATTGATCCAACTTTGGCACCAGAGTCGGTACAATGTGTTGCGTGGCCGGATGGTTGGGAAAACGCAGTTGCCAGTTATTAATACCGGCGGCCAAGTGTTTTTGGGGCGAGGTTTTCGTCAACAATGCGAGGGCTGTCCAACCGGACAACATATCGCCTTGTTTTTGTGGAACTTGCTCAAGAGCGCTCCGTTCGAGAGTAGAGAGACTGCGCCACAGTTGTTGGTGATTTTCTTTGATAACGGTTGGATCGGCGTTTGCTGAGTTGTCGATCGCCATCCATTCACGTACCGCTTGGATTACCTCACCTTTGGCCGCAGTAGCCTGAGCATGTAACTGCTTGTATTCTAGTTGTAATGGCGACGGTAACGTACTCGGTTCTATGCCTTTAAGCCGTTTCAAAGCTGAAGAGGCATGTTGCTCCGCCAAGTCGATTTTGATCCGCATGAATTCAAGCGGGATTTCCAAACCATAACTTTGGCCGGTATCCAGCTTTGCCAACTCGGTTCTTGCCTCATCGAGCATACCGCCTTTGAAATAGGCTTTTATCGCCGATAATTGGTGGCCTTGTCGTGTGGGGGGAGTGCTTTGTGCGGCTATTTTGAGGTATTCCTGTGCCGCCTGTTGGTATTTTCCCTGTTTTTCTAGGCGTTTAGCGGTCTCGGCCGGATCGGTAATGGTCGGCTTAACGTCGATACGCGGCCCACCAACTCTAACAGGCGGTTGGCCGCAACCAGACAATAAAAAAACTGAGATGAGAAGAATAGTTAATGTACGAGTGAGCATGGTCATCTAACCGATTCATTTATATTAACAAAAGTTTTAAATAGCACTCCATCGAGTGGGTGAATCTACTAATCGCGTCCCGAAAATGGAAGATAGCCGCTTTATACAATCTGAATTCGCGGCCAGCAAACGCAAATTGATAGATTGAGGCTTGCGGTTTTACCAGTTAAGAAAAGAGTACTGAACCAGATACTTGCCGCTTTCTAACAAAGTAAATTTTAAAAAAAACTCACATCAAAGTCAATCATTTTTTGATGAGTGGCCTCAGAATTGGTCTCATCGTTACGGTTTATTAATAAATTGGGTACTAAGCATGAACCCTGTATAGATTGAAAACATACAATAGTATCTTAAAAGAGGTATGTGTGTCAATTGAAAATTTGAGACATCTTGCGACATAAATGGGTAACTTATTGATATAAAACGGTTAAAATTTATATTTGGCAAAAGCGAATTGCGAATTGCAAATGGATATCTAATTGTCAATTATGAATTGTGAATTTTCACCCTTTTGAAGTATGTTCCGTATACTAATTACCAATAATGCTATTTGATATTTTTCCACTCCCCATCTTTCCCCAAGGCAGTCTATCTAGTTCTATTATTACGACAGTCTGGGTAGGCGTGTTTGTCATCGCTTTTTTTAATTTGCGCCTTGGCTGGGTACTTTCAGGCCTCGTCGTGCCCGGCTATGTGGTGCCGCTGATAATTCTTAATCCTTGGTCGGCCGGTGTCATTATCCTTGAGTCAATGGTCACTTATTTTATTGTCTGGCTCTTGTCAGAATATTTGTCACGGTGGGCACCTTGGTGTAATTTCTTTGGACGTGACCGTTTTCTCGCCATCGTCTTGACCAGTGTTTTGGTACGTGTTGTGTTTGATAGTTGGCTATTGCCTATGGTAGGCGAATATGTGGTCAGTCGTTATCAGCTGCAATTCGATTATCGCAATCAACTCCACAGTTTTGGACTGATTATTGTCGCCTTGATGGCTAATCAGTATTGGAAAACGGGGCTGCTACGTGGGTTAATTCCGCTGTTTACCGCATTAGCAATCACTTATGTGATTATACGTTTTGGGCTAATGGAATTGACTAATTTTAGTATCAGTAACTTAGGTTATATGTACGAAGATTTAGCCGTTTCCATTTTGTCGGCCCCCAAAGCTTATATCATTTTGGTGGTAACAGCATTTATCGCCTCACGGATGAATCTGAGTTATAGTTGGGAGTTCAACGGTATTCTTATACCGGCCCTGTTGGCGCTGCAATGGTATCAACCCTATAAAATCCTCACTTCTTTTGTAGAGGCCTTTATTATTCTCATTATCGCGCAATTAGTGTTGGCAACGCCCTTGTTTAGATCAATGACTATCGAGGGCGCACGTAAGTTGTTGTTGTTTTTTAATATTAGCTTTATTTACAAAATGGCCTTGGGTTATTTTTTACTGTGGTTTATGCCTGACGTGAAAATGACTGATTATTATGCCTTCGGCTATTTGCTCTCGACTTTGATAGCCGTCAAAATGCACGATAAAAAAATTGCGCTCAAAATGACGCGCGCCATTTTACAAATATCCTTAGTCGGCGTGGCGTTAGCGAGTGTATTGGGCTTTGCCATAACGTTCATTCCCAATTGGTGGAATCCCAGCCTGTTTGTTAGTAAACAAGTCAGTGCCCACGAAGTCAAGTTGTTGCCTCAAACCGAGCTGATGAAACTCATTCACCAAGATAGAATTACTTTATACCAAGGCCGTATCCCTAATAGTTTTGTCGAACCGTTGCCCCATGAGATTGAGTCTTTTAGGAATGGGTTAGAAAACGTGCTTGCGTACCGGCAACAGCGTGACGAGGCCTTATTGCAACAAGCGGCGGCCTATTTTGCCCAAGTGAATTATCAAGTTTTTTTGGTACAACAACGTTATATTTATCTGAGAGAAATTCCACCGCGAGTTCATTGGGGAACTTCGGCCGTTGTAGCAAAGCCCTCACCTGAGACAGAAAAAATTTCCCAGCAACGACGTAATTGGGGTGTTTATGTGTTGGACTTGGAGGCCGATGATCGTTTATTGGTTGAAGTCCCGGCACCGCTCGATGAATGGGGCACGATGGAAGCAGGTGCTATTCTGTTTCAGGAGATGCAAGGCCGTGCTTTGGCGATAGCCGGTTCGGCGAGAGGAGCGAATAAAAATGGTTCCTCTGATATGCAGATCAACTATCAAAGCATTTTTCAAACCTTTCATCATGTCTTAGCACACCAAAATGTTTTGCAAGTCCGTGCTTATACGCCAAAGAGTCTGCATAAGTTGACTGAAACCTATCAAAGTCGGCACCAGGATAAGGCATTTTCCTCGTATCAAAGTAGTCTGTGGGTTAAACGCCGTTTACCAGCGGGACTGGATTTGTCGCGGCTTGAACAACTCATAGGCCGATATGCCATCCAATGGACAACCACGTCTTTGCCTAATGCCCAACAGAATATAACCTTTGCGGGCTTTACAGAATTGTTTCTCAATCGGGATGATGTCCTCAAAATCTTGTTTAGCCAACTCAATGAATCGGCCCTGTCTTTGACAGTGCGTGATCAACGTATTGATGGCTATTTGCAAGAATGGTTGTTGAGTGGCAAAGGACAAATTGCGCCCAAAGGGACGAATTTATATGTGTCGCCCACGCCAGAAGAACTGTTGTTTTTTGATACAGAACTACTCACGCCGTTATTGAAATTGATACACACTGAATATCAAGCTGGGCAGTGGAGCGAAGCCGGTTTGGAACAACTGCGAATCTTAGCCAGTGAACCTGCTAAGCTCGGTTATGGCATTGTGCGTTATCGGCAGCGACATACTGAGCATGATTATCTTATCCTCGAAGAGCAACGCGAACCGCGGCGCTATTGGGGCACTTATGTCTTTCGCTTGGAAGCTGGACAAAATTATATGATCCAAGTGCCACGCCCTCTTTTCGATGCCAATAGTTTTGAATA
Organism: Candidatus Parabeggiatoa sp. nov. 2; assembly: GCA_002085445.1. GTDB lineage: Bacteria > Pseudomonadota > Gammaproteobacteria > Beggiatoales > Beggiatoaceae > Parabeggiatoa. The sequence continues at coordinate 2,540 of NBMI01000205.1, read as the reverse complement.
CGCGGTGGCACTGTTTGAGCGTTTGCAAGCGAAAGTGCTACTTATCGGTGGTACCCACCCGACCACCAATCTTGATAGAAGTTCAGATTTAGTCAAATATAGCAATCGTCACAATATCTTTAATATGGTCAATCAAGTCGTTATGCGAGAATGGGGCGATGAGCCTTTGCTGGCAATTCATAGCCGTGCTTTTAGTCAGACTGAAGAAGGAACCTCGCCAACGGCGGATGCCTTGCTGGCTTTTGATAAAGGTACCGCTTCGGAGCGAGGCTTGAGTGAACTTGGCAAGGGTTTGTTTGATTCACTTAGAACCGATGGCTTGACTATCCAATTTGTTTATGGCGATGCGAGTACCGTCGGTTACGAAGTAGGCAATTTGCCACAAGCCTTATATCTCCCGGCGACGCTGAACAAGGAGTTTGCCATATTGTGGCTATCACCGACGGCGCGTCAATATTATCGCCAACAAACAGAGAATAATATTCAAGGCCTCCAATTCAATGCGCTCAATATTCCCACCGTGACGGAGGATAAAAAGGAACTTTTTGAATACATCATGTCGCGTTCCGTTGGTAAGGCTAAGGATATTACCAAGGCCTTCCGCGCCCGTGTTAATAAGTATATAGAAGGGCAAGACATATTGATTTTACAGGAGTTATTGAACCGTTGGCCTCATTATCGTTTGGAACGGTTTATCGATGTTAATTCCAAACAAGCGTTTTTATTGGTGTATGCTGCTAACGGTAAACTCAGCTTGATTGCCAACTTATTTCCACGCGAACCTGACAAAAGCTATCGCCTCTCAGCCACCGCCAGCGATAGCCGAGTGACGGTGACACGGTTTATTGAAACGCGCAGCGGTTGGTTAGAATTTCAGTAAACTTGATGCTCAAGTTAGTTAGCCTGGGGATAAATCCCCACCTTTAGGGTACTTTCGCTTTTAGCGCAGAGGAATCGCTACTGGCGTTCGTTCCAAACTTGATCAGCGAGGTAAAGAGTTTGTAGTAGGCGAGTCATCAAAGTTCAAACGGAAGGAGTCCAAACTTTAGTTTGCAGGAGTCCAAAAAGAAAATGCTATAGGAGGCGGGAGCCGACTTATTTAACCATGCCGCTAGGGTGTGTCCTACTTGTCCTTTTAGAAGGGCCTTCAATAAAATAAAGTGAATCAATTCTGCAACCTGGCCCTAAAAAAACCGTTAGGTTTTAGACACTTTTGTTTATTTAAAAAATGGATTTCATGAAGAAGAATTGCCAAACTAAAGTTTGGATTCTTGCCAAACTAAAGTTTGGATGCCTGCCGAACAGCCAAAACATGTCTGAAAGCTCAAGTCCCCTAAAGGGGACTAAATAATTATCTGAAAATCTATAACTCCTGCCAAACTAAAGTTGGCCGACTCTTGCCAAACAGCCAACACTAAAAGCTCAAGTCCCCTAAAGGGGACTAAATAATTATCTGAAAATCTATAACTCCTGCCAAACTAAAGTTTGGACTCCAAACTAAAGTTTGGACTCCAGTTATTCCCAACTCTTCATCTGATTACGCCCTGAGGCTTTTGCTTCTGAAAGGGCTTTATTTGCATCGATTATCAACATAGTAGGCGATGAATTTGGATAAGGACGCAGGGTGGCGATTCCTTGACTTATAGTCACATGATCGGCGGCATCGGAATATGCATGTGGAATGTTCAGAAGGAGAACGCGTTCCCTTAATTTATTAGCCATGACAATAGCGCCTTTTGCATCTGTTAGGGGCAGAATACATGCAAATTTGTCACCTTCGTACCGGGCCACCAAATCTGTTGCTCTTTCAGCGGTCTTATCCAAGGCATGGGCGATTTGCTTAAGGCATTCATCACCGGCGACATAGCCATAGTGTTCATTGAATAGCTTGAAATAATCAATATCTATCACAATCAAGGATAAGTGGGAAATGCCTCGGATGGCTCGCCGCCATTCATGTTCAAGAAATTTATCAAAGCGGCTGCGGTTGGGGATACCCGTCAGGTTATCTCTGGTGGAAAGGTTTTTCAGTATGTCTCTTTGCCTTTTTAATTCAAGATAATTTTTTACTCTCGCTTTGACAATAGCAGCGTGGAAAGGTTTGGTGATATAGTCCACCGCGCCAAGTTCAAGCCCTTTGGCGTCGTCGATGCCCTGTTGTGCGATAAAAATCACTGGAATAGGTTGTGTTGCCGCATCAGCCTTGAGTTGAGTGCAAACGGTGTATCCATCCATTTCCGGCATGGCAATATTTAGGATAATCAGATCGGGTTCTTCATAGGTGGCAAGTTCTAAAGCGGTTTTTCCACCGGTTGCAACAATAATATCGTAATCAGGACTTTTTAAGACATCAATTAACTCTTTGATATTTGCAGATATGTCATCTACTATCAATATTTTTTGCATTAAGTTCTCAATTTTCATGTTTTCACCCTTTCGGTAACTGAATCAATCGGTTTGCCTCTTCGATATCCTTCAGCGTTTATACGAGTGGCCGTTGAGAAGGATGGCTTTAGCTCCCTAGCTTGCTTCGCTAAGCT
>NBMI01000204.1 GCA_002085445.1 Candidatus Parabeggiatoa sp. nov. 2 | reverse complement strand
ATTGTGGGCCATAGAGTGAAATGAGCCAGTAAAGCTTGTGTGTGTTTTTTTGACGGATTGATTTAAAAGTCATTATAAATAACTATTTGATATCAGTAATAATGAGATAACTCACTGATATTTAAAGTCGAGCTCACGTTTTCTAAAAGTCACCCAATGCTTTAAAAAACTTCTAAGGGGGCTGGAAAGATTTGGTTGACAGCGAAGAATATTCACAATATAATTTAAAACCTATCTGTGCCACCCTGATGGGCTGGGGCGTGGTCAATTTCCTTAATCTGTATGGGTGTTATGTCCAGAATAAAGACGAAATAAAGCGTTTTGACAAAAGAATATTCCCTCAAATGCCAAACCCGATACGGTTTGATGGTGTTTGCCTGTCGGTGAAGTTAATTGACAATTGACAACTGATAACTGATAACTGATAACTGACAATGGAAAACCCTTAATCGAATTAGTTGATGAACAAGAGTTTACCAACCGGGAAAAAGAGCTTGAAAAATTCTGGAACCTTGCTATGAAGGCTAAGAGAAAAAATGGCTCAAGCTTTGCTCTTATCGCTAGAAAGGGCGTTGGAAAAACGGCAGTCCTTATGCGCTTGTACAATGACTTATTTACCAAGCAAGATGAGGTGGTATTAAACAATATATCGCTTTTCGTTTGAGACGGCCAGAAATGGTAGAGGACAGTCTCAAGATTGATAAATTGTCTGATATCGCCATGAAAAATGGGATGGAAGAATTAGATAAGTGGTTCACGGCCTATCGGGAACTGCATGACGACAGCCTAGAAGCGGTGAGGAGAATGGTTGCCCAAATGACCTTTTATCTCATGCACAAACAGGCGGGCCTATTAATTATTGATGAGTTTCATCTCTTAACGCATGTTTGGGACGATGTAATAAGATTGTACCGTGATACAACTGGTGTCTTTCAACGTCCAGCAGAGGCGAAGTGGTGTCCGATGCTGGTCTCCGGTTCCGCGGTGAGTTTGACTGAACAAACGGTTCTGACTAGCGTACTCGCCAGACGATTTGGACTTGATTACCTGGAACCGTTTGAAGAAAATCATACGGTGGAGTATGTCTCCAAACTAGCGCTTATAAATCATTTAATCATCTCTGATGAAGTCACAAGTACAATACAGACTTTAACCGGCGGAAATCCTTTTTATATCTGGTGTTTATTACACAGTCAATACCTAGAAAATAATAATCTCTCAACGCCGGAGCAATTACGGAAGCTCTATGAAAACGAAATCAGTCAAAGTAAAGGCTACTTAAGAGACTTCTGGGATACCCATTTCTCGGTTTATGGAGACAAATTAAACTCCGAAGATACCGTGGCGAGGGCCATGTCTTTTTTAAGTATCCATCCCGGTAAAGATATAGGCACCCATGATATCGCCGCGGCGATAGGTGAAAACAACGCTAAGACCAGAAAAATATTGCAAAACCTCTCTGATGCAGATTTAGTCGAGAGGAACTCCCTGTGGAGATATGTCGGTATCACGGTTCCGGTACTCGCAGACTATATAAAGAGAGTCTACAAGGAACAGATTGAAGGCCAGTCTTCAGAAGAATACCAGACATTTTTATACTGGAAAAAATTGGGTAGTCTGAATCGGCGCGTTGGTGAACTGGCTGAAATCTATTTAATGATGCTGATGGAAAAATTTAAGATTTATCTGAAAAACTCTATAATATTATGGATATTGAAATGCCGGAAAAAAATACGAAATTCGATCCATTCAGTGATTTGTTCTTGATGCAAAAAGCCAAACCTGCTCATCTGAATGAAATTGACATACAAACCTTGACACCTTTTCAGCGGGCCTTATTGGTGAACGACGGTACGGTCACGAAATTTCTTGAAGCTTACACCTTAGAATCAATAGAAATTAGTTTGCTTAAACAAGAGACACAAAAGTTACTAACTGATCAGCCGTGGCTTGAGGTACCTAAGGAAACAAGTGTTATTGCCCGTGAGGTTCTGCTTCGCGGACAACAAAGCACAAAGGTTTATGCTTATGCCAATTCATTGCTTCTTCCAGAACGGTTACCTCAAGAGGTTCGCTCCGGGTTACAAGTCGAAAAGGGAGGAATAGGTCGTATCCTGTTAAATAGCCTGATCGAGGAACGACGAGAAGTACTTTGGTATGGTCACGAGCATATCGCCGATCTTTCTTCGGATATTGAGCCATTGACTGGCAAAGACTTCCTTAGTCGCACTTATCGGATTATTGTGGGAGGAAAACCCATTATGCTTATCAACGAGAGATTTCCACTTCATTTACAGTAATTAAGTCAAAAAAGAATTCGTTATGAATATTGCACAACATTTGGAACGTACTCGGCGTCTTTTTCCAAACAAACCCGCCATCATTTTTGAAGAAGAGTCTTTCAGCTATAGTGAGATCGACGAAATGAGTAGCCGTGTCGCAAATGCTCTCGCTGGCGATGGCATTTCGCGTGGTGATCGCGTGGCCTTATTTTTACCCAATATTCCTTCGTTTGTAATCGTTTATCTTGGCATTCAAAAAATGGGGGCAATAGCCGTCTCCATCAACTCAACACTCAAAACCGAGGAGATAAAATTTATTCTGGATGATAGTGGCGCAAAAGTCATTGTCACAACCGAAACGTTGCGCCGTCACGTGCCAGCTGAAGAGTTGCCGCAGTTAAATCTTATATTAATCGCAGAGGGCGATGCCAAAGGAGCGGATATTGCGTTGAGTGAATGGATGGCTAATGCTTCACCCAAGGCACAAGCAGTTGATATGGCGCACGATGATCCGGCCGCTATTCTTTACACCTCCGGCACGACTGGATTTCCTAAAGGAGCTACGTTGTCATACGGCAATGTGGTTTCAAATGTACAGACGTGTGTTGATGTTTTCAAGATGCAGCCTGAGGATCGGATTCTGTTATTTGTCCCAATGTTCCACAATTTTGGACAAAACGCAGCACTTAATCCATGCTTAGAGGCGGGTGCCACACTCGTGTTACACCGCGAATTTGAGATTGAGCCAATACTCAAGTCAATTGTCAATAACGCGGTGACCACATTCTATGGTGTACCTACCATCTATACCCTGTTGTACGAGAAAGCCTCTGCCGAACAAATGCGTTCTGTGCGTCGCTACATTTCAGCAGCAGCAACCCTCCCGCTAGAAATGGCTAAAAAGTGGCACGAAAAGTTTGGGGTAGTTATCAACGAAGGGTATGGTTTGACCGAAAACTCCTTAGCCTGCTTTAACCCTTCTCTCAACTCTAAACCTAAACTCGGTTCTGTTGGCTTGCCATTTACGGGCGTTGAAATGAAAATTGTCGATGCTGAAGGCAACGAAGTTGCACCGGGCGAATTAGGCGAAGTGACTATTTGTGGGCCAAATGTCATGCTGGGCTATTGGAATCGTCCCGTGGAAACGGCTGAAGTCATCAAAGAAGGCTGGTTTCACACCGGCGATATTGGCAAAATGGATGACGATGGCTATTTATTTATCGTCGATCGCGTCAAAGATATGGTGAATGTCGGTGGGACGAAGGTATACCCATCTGAGATTGAAAATATCCTTTATAAACACCCCGCAGTAGTAGAAGCGGCCGTTTATGGTGTGCCAGAAGCCTTGCTCGGTGAGCAGGTTATAGCCAACCTCATCCTTAAGCCCGGCGAGGAAGTTACCACTGAGGAAATAATAGCTTTCTGTCGTCAGAATATGGCGGATTTCAAAGTGCCTAGTCAGGTTAAATTGGTGGAATCGCTACCCAAAGGCCGAACGGGCAAGATACTCAAGAAAATATTGCGAGAACAATTCCAAGCCAGTTCATCTAGGCATGATGACGATTCGGCCCAAAAGACCGATCACAGGTACCCACAATCAATCAAAAAGTGGATTATCAATTGGCTGTCCAAGAAACTCGCGCTTGAACCAGAGACAATTGAAACCGACACCCTCTTTGTTGATTACGGTTTGACTTCGGTATTAGCGGTGAATTTAGCCCAGGAGTTGAGTGATTGGTTAGGACAATCCATAGCACCCGTTATCTTTTGGAATTTTCCAACGATTGAATTGATGACCCGTTATTTGGTGAGTCTTCGTGTCCAAAAGACCGAAGAGGTCGAGCAGAGATTGCCCAAACCGGACGCAGGGGATAGCCATCTTGAATTATGGCCCGCCATTGAAGGTTACTTTGTCTACGATGCGTTAATGTATGAGCTTCTGGCCAATGATGAGCCACGAAATCGAAGCTATCAAGTGGCCATTGAGAAGCTGGTGAAAGACAAAGTCGTCGTTGAGATTGGCACCGGCCAAAAAGTGATTTTGGCCCGTCTCTGTGCCGAAGCAGGTGCCCGGCAAGTCTATGCCATTGAGATCGGCGATGAAGCCTACCGACTGGCGCTTGCCAAAGTCGAAGAATTGGGGTTGTCAGATAAAATTAAGTTGATTCATGGTGATGCGACTCAAGTCAACCTGCCTGAACCAGCGGATGTATGCATATCCGAGATTGTGGGTTCGATTGGGGGTAGCCAAGGTGCTGCTGTTATCCTGAACAGTGCCAGACGACTTCTGAGGCCGGATGGCCTGATGATTCCCCAAAGAAGTGTGACCAAAATTGCCGCAATTACCTTACCGGATGAATTGTTGCGTCATCCCAAAATGACGCGACTTGCCAAACACTACACCCAAAAAATTTTTCAACAAGTCGGGCACCCCTTTGATGTCAGATTGTGTCTTAAGAACTGTCCCCCATCCAGCATCATCTCTGATAATGCCATTTTTGAAGACTTGGATTTTACTCAGCCAATTCCGACCGAATACCAACACGAAATCAAGCTAACGATCAAGCGCAAGTCACGTCTGGATGGTTTTTTGTTATGGTTGAATCTACACACCATCCGTGGCGAAGTGATCGACATTCTCGAAAAAACGGCTTCATGGATTCCCATCTACTTCCCCGTATTTGAACAGGGAGTGGTTGTGTCTGAGGGTGAGACGATTCAGGTGATTTGCTCTTATACACTTTGCGACAACCAAATAAACCCTGATTACAGGATTAAAGGACGTGTGGCACGAGATAATGGCGAAAATGTTGTGTTTGACTACGGTTCCTATCATCATGAGCCCAATTTCAAACAAACACCCTTCTATGAACGGCTATTCCACAGATTCAACGCCGATTTGGAATTACTTCAAATGAGTGGGCCCTCAGGTACCCGTGTTGAAGCCTCAGACTTAAGTACACTTTCTGATGCCGAATTGGCTGAATTACTTAGAACGGTAGAAGATGGTTCTTGCCAAGGTGGAGAAATCAGCAGTCTGAATGAAAATAGAGATTATCGTTCTATGCTGGAAAATGCGTTGTTAACGATACGCGACATGCGTTTATCGCTTAAGGCAACAGAACAAGCACAGACCGAAGAACTAATCGCTGTTATCGGCATGGGCTGTCGTTTTCCAGGTGGCGTTCACACCCCAGAATCATTCTGGCATCTATTGCATAATGGAATGGATACGGTTACCGAGATTCCGAACTCTCGCTGGAATGTCGAAGCTTACTATGAACCAGGCCGTTACCAGCCAGGCAAGATGTATGTGCGAACGGGTAGTTTTTTGGAGGGGATAGACCAATTTGATCCTCACTTCTTTGGGATAACACCCAGGGAGGCGGCCAGTATGGACCCGCAACAGAGGCTACTTTTAGAAGTCTCTTGGGAAGCCCTAGAGCATGCCGGGGTGGCACAGGAACAATTGCGTGATAGCAGCACTGGGGTATTTGTCGGCGTCTTTTGGGATGACTACTCTGCATTACGCTTGTATCGCGATGACCCAAGCCTGATTGATAGCTATCGTATTTTGAGTCATTTGCGTAGTCTGACAGCGGGTCGTATCGCTTATACATTAGGGCTACAAGGGCCAGTCATGCAGTTGGACACCGCGTGTTCTTCTTCGCTGTTGGCCACGCATCTCGCTTGCCAATCATTGTCTCGCAAAGAGTGTCATCTGGCCCTAGCGGGGGGAGTGGATCTGAACCTATCGCCGGAGCGGACAATTGGCCTTTGTAGTATGAATCTGTTGGCTCCTGATGGTCGTTGTAAGACCTTTGATGCCAAAGCGGATGGTTTTGGGCAAGGGGAAGGTTGTGGCATTGTGATACTGAAACGTTTCTCGGATGCCATCAGAGACGGTGATAACATCATGGCCCTGATTCGAGGTTCGGCGGTTAACCATGATGGTCGTAGTAATGGTCTCACGGCCCCCAACGGTTTGGCCCAAGAAGCACTGCTCAGGCAAGCCCTAGAAAACGCTGCCGTGAACCCCGATCAGATTCAATATGTGGAAACGCATGGGACAGGCACCTCATTGGGAGACCCGATTGAAGTATTGGCCCTAGCAAACGTCCTGAGTCGGGGACGAACCACCCCGTTGGCGATTGGCTCAGTCAAAACCAATTTGGGTCATTTATCATCGGCGGCCGGAATAGCTTCCTTAATGAAGGTCGTGTTGTCGCTCCAACAGGCCGAGATTCCACCTAACTTGCACTTTAGCGAACCCAATCCACAGATTCCTTGGCAAGAACTCCCGCTCTGGGTTCCCACCGAACCAACGCCGTGGACAGGTGAAACCAAATTAGCGGGAGTGAGTTCCTTTGGTATGAGTGGGACTAACGTACATTTGATTGTGGAGGGCGCACCTAAAATTCAAGCCGTGCCGACAGTGGAACCTGAATACCAACTCTTTGTGTTGTCAGCTAAAAATGAGGAGAGGATCCAAGTCTATGTTAAAAAGATAGTCGATTTTTTAGAGCAGGAACCGGTAAACTGTTCTCTGGTCAATCTCACCTATACTTTACAAGTGGGCAGAAACGCCATGGAAGAGCGGTTGGCGATGGTGGTTTCTAGTCTTGAAGAGGTGAGAAAAAAATTAACGCAATATGCTCAAGGCCTGACCGAGATCGAGAATTTTTATCGCGGAAATGTCAAGACGAACAAAGCCCAATCTGAGCTTTTAATTGAAGGAGAAGCCGGTGAGGCCTTCCTCAGAATTATTATTGAGAAAAAGGAACTCACCAAACTGGCACAACTGTGGACCTATGGGGTAGAGATAGATTGGCAATTGCTCTATCCAAGCCAAAGGCCGCAACGCATTTCGCTGCCAACTTATCCGTTTGCTAGGGAGCGGTATTGGATACCTATGACCAAGCCTGCCCCCAAAGTGGTAGGCCAAATTGCGGGGCTTCACCCCTTGCTTGAGAGCAATGAATCAACGTTGGAAGAACAGTGTTTTAAGAAAGTTTTTCAACGGCAAGAATTTTATTTAACAGATCATCAGGTGAATGAACAGAGCGTCTTGCCGGGTGTTGTTTATCTGGAAATGGCAGTCGCTGCTGGGAATTTGGCTAATAGAAAATCAACAGTCAGAAAACTTACCAACATTGTCTGGGCGCGACCAATTACCGTGTCCGATCAGCATAAGCTGGTTCAGATTAGCTTATATCCCGCCCCGAACGAAGTTGAATTTGAGGTGAGTACCCTAGACGACAACCAGCAAAGACAAGTACATGCTCAGGGCAAATTGACGTATGGAAGTCTGGCCGTTAGAGATTCAGAAACGGTTGAGATTGAAGCTATCCAAAAGCGTTGCGTTGAGACTTGGGGCCGTGAGGAATGCTACCAATTATTTCAAACCACCGGCCTCAACTACGGCCCCAGCTTTCAAACGATTCAAGCGTTATACCGTAATGACAGCGAAGCCTTATCCCGTCTTCAATTGCCAAAGGCGCAAAAAAACGATTTTAACGAGTTTGTGTTGCACCCATCACTAATGGATGGTGCATTACAAACGGTGATGGGCTTGATGGGCCTGAACACCGAAAGTAATCCCTATCTCCCTTTTGCTTTGGGTGAGGTGGAACTTTTGGGGCCGTTATCAGAGACGTGTTACGCTTATGTGCGTTCGTTTCAGTTCGGATTGAAGACTTTTCGGTTCGGGCATTGACACCACAAGCCGAGACACCGGCCACTCTGTACTACCAAAACGTGTGGGAACCCTCGGCACTGCTGCAACTGGGGCCATTGACATCCACTGGCACAGTGCTACTATTTGATACGGATGACGGCCGCTACAACCGTTTCAAAGAGAGCCTAAATCGTTCCGTCATTCTGGTCACGCCCGGGGAACGCTACCAAGTATTGGCGTTTCAAAGAGAGCCTAAATCGTTCCGTCATTCTGGTCACGCCCGGGGAACGCTACCAAGTATTGGGTACTCAAACTTATTCCATCAATCCTAACCACCCAGCCGATTATCGTCAATTGTTGGGTGCCTTAAGCGACCCAAAAAATGGCCTACCGAGCCACATCATTCATCTGTGGTCCCAAGCCCCGTTTGTCAGTGAACCGGCCGCACTGAACGCTCAACTTATGTCGATTTTCCACCTCAGTCAAGCCTTACTGGAACAAAAGCCGATTGAGCCGATTCAATTACTGTACCTCTATTTAGAAACGGAAGAGGCACTACAACCCCAG
>NBMI01000023.1 GCA_002085445.1 Candidatus Parabeggiatoa sp. nov. 2 | reverse complement strand
TTGTACTATCCTACCAATCCGTTAATCGGCCCGTCATCCATCCGTTAATCGGCCCGTCATCCTAAGTACTTTTCTATCAATTCGTTTATCCGCGTAATTCGTTGTACTTCGCGCCATGAGTTGTACTATCCTACCAATCCGTTTATCGGCCCGTCATCCGAAGTACTTTTCTATCAATTCGTTTATCCGCGTAATTCGTTGTACTTCGCGCCATGAGTTGTACTTTCCTACCAATCCGTTTATCGGCCCGTCATCCTAAGTACTTTTCTATCACTCCGTTTATCGTTTATGAACTTTCGCAGCGTTCTTTCTGAGTGTGCTATTTTTGTTTGAATATCAGCAAAGTAATATCATCAAACACTTTTTGTGTACCAATATGTTGCCGCACATCGGCAATAACCGCTTTTTGTATTTCATAGGCTGAAAGATGCCAGTTGTGACTGATAACTTCGCACAACTGTTTTAACCCATAAAGTTTCTTCTCGGTATTTCGCGCCTCTGTAATGCCATCAGTGTAGAGGACAATTCCATCTCCTTGCTGTAACGAGATTTCCAGTTGTGAGATAAACGGAGCAATATCGGCTTCTACCCCAATCATGAAACCTAAGTCAAAGGTATCAATCCGTTCTATCGCTCCTCCCTTGCGTACGACTAAAACCTCTTCATGTTGTCCCGTCAAGCGCAAACGACCGGCCCGATAATCAAGTAAAGACAGGGTTAAGTTTTTATCTGAACACAGGCGCTGCATATTATCATAAACGGTGCGGTTGATAACATTCAAAAAATTCTCCGGATCAGTCACATTATTGTTGAGCAGAGTTCGCACGGCCGTTTGTACCATCAGCATTAGCACGCCGCTTTCCAGCCCATGTCCTGTTACGTCTCCGATGCCAATTTTGATGCTACCATTATGTTGAAGAACATCGTAATAATCGCCACCGACTTCATCAGCGGGTTCCATAAAACTGGCAATATCTAGCTCGGTAATTTGCTTGAGTTCTTGCTCTTTGGGTAACACCATCTGTTGCAGACGGCGCGTCACGTCTAGTTCCGCGCTCATGCGGAAGTTATCTTCTGTGAGGCGCTCATTGAGGGCAATAACTTCTTGGGTTTTTCGTTGCAGTTTCTGGGTTAACTCTCGAATGCGTAAATGTGTGGCGATACGTGCTAAGACTTCCTCCTGCTGTATGGGCTTGGTGATGTAGTCCACGCCTCCCACTTCAAATCCTTTGACTTTATCTTCAAGACTCGTCAGTGCCGTCATAAAAATCACCGGAATCTCTTTAGTCGTGTCAGAGGCTTTAAAGCGGCGACAGGTTTCAAAGCCATCTATCCCAGGCATCATCACATCCAATAAGATAATGTCGGGTTGGGCGAGGTGTGCCATTTCAAGCCCCGTCTTGCCATCACGAGCGGCCATGATTTCAAAGCCATTATCTTCCAAATAATCCGTTAAGACGCTTAAATTTGCAGGATTGTCATCCACAATTAAGATGGTATATTCTTGAAATTCAGATTCAGTAGGATTTTCTGAGAGGGTGCTCATATCTGTTCTCCTCTGTTGGGAAAAAGGTGATAAATCACCTACTACAAACCGGAGGAAGAGGGTAGGGATCGAGGGTGTTCTGTCGTAAAGGTCACATTTCTCTGTATTGTTTAATTAAAGCCAAGATTTGTTCCCTTTCAAAACCCTTGGCTAAGTGTCGCAGTTTGCGGACAAATGGGAGATATTTTTCATCTAACTCTTCAAGGTGCGTCGCTCTATCACGAATACGTCGCATTTTCCCCGTCATGGCTAATTTATGCAAAACTTCCAAGTCTTCCGCCGGTGGCGGAACTAATGGCCCACTTACCAGTTCCTTTGCTTCCAGACTTTCCGCGAGTCCTTCATCTGCCACAGATTCAGAATAAACCCATTCCAATTTCAAGTGAGTTTCCAGCAACGCAAAAAGTTTCTCAGCCTTCACCGGCTTGGGCAAAAAGGTGTTACATCCCACTGACACGCTCTTTTTTCTATCCATTTCAAAGACACTCGCCGAGACGGCAATGATAACAACCTCTTGCAATTCGGGTATCTGTCGTATTTTTTGCACGGCCTCAATTCCCGTCATCACTGGCATTACTAAATCCGTCAGAATGAGATCGGGTTGAATTTCCTTAGCTTTTGCCACTTCCTCTTGACCATTTTCAGCTAACACCACCTCAAACCCGAGCGGTTCAAGCAGATTGAGTAACACTAAACGGTTTGGTAATTTGTCATCCACCACTAACACTTTTCGCCGCTTGCCTTTATAACCTATAATCTCTCCGGTTAGGGTTCGTTTTTCTTGGGCTTCTGCGGCAACGACAGGCAAGGCTAAATCAAACCAGAATGCACTTCCTTTGCCAAACTCGCTCTTGACTTTTAGTTCACTGCCCATCAACTGGACTAATTGCCGACTAATCGCCAAGCCTAAGCCGGTGCCAGCGGCTCGACGTTCGGTATCTCCAACTTGTTCAAAGGGCAGAAATATCTTTTCTAATTGTTCTGGCGTCATTCCCACGCCCGTGTCTATAACCTCGAAGCGAAAAATCCCGCCTGGAGGATTCCCTTCCTTTGAAAAAGGGGGGTTAGGGGATATTTCCTCAATGACAGTCACTCGGAGCGTAACTTGGCCGGTATCCGTGAATTTTAGCGCATTGCCTAGTAGATTGATTAAAATCTGTCGCAACCGTTTCTCATCAGCCTGCACGCCACTGGGTAAAGCATTGGCAATTTCAGTCTTAAATAAAATATCCTTCTCAGAAGCTCGCATACGGATGATGCCAGCAATGCCTTCCAGAAAATTCCATAAATGAAAGTCAGTTGGGTAGACTTCCATCTTGCGAGCTTCGATTTTGGAGATATCTAAAATGTCGTTGATGAGGGTTAGTAAGTGTTCACCACTGTGGTAAATGATGTCCAAGCCTTCAGCTTGCTGAGTCGTTAATCCTCGGTTCCGCTTGAGAATCTGAACATAGCCCAAAATGCCATTCAATGGCGTTCGCAGTTCGTGGCTCATATTGGACAGAAAGTCACTTTTGGCGCGGTTGGCCGAATCTGCCATCTCTTTGGCGGTGGCTAATTCTTGAGTCCGTTCAAGCACCAGTTGCTCTAAATGATCGCGGTGTTGCCGGAGCTCTTCAGTACGCTTGTTAATTTCTCTTTCCAGAGGTATTAGCGCAATTTTTGTAAGAGTAATCCATAAAATAAACCCTAGTAGAGCTATAATGATTGAAAAAATCACCAACAGGTGCCAATTCAATTCATTGATAATTGTTTCTATCGAAGCAAGATCATTGGCTATCTCTAAATCAAGGTAGTTATTGGGTGGAAATGACACACGACGCTTAACCGAATAGGTGTTGTCGGTGGGTGTATGACGGGTGTAATTCACAAACTCAAAACCATTTTTTGCGGTGGCTGTCAAACGCACAATATGTTCACGTTTCTTAGACCAATCCCACAGAAACAGATGCACAGCCGCATAGTCATTTTTCAAAAAGGATTCAGAGATAAATCCGCTGATCAAATCCAATTCAAGGGTGGCACGTTGTCTTTCGTTATCTAGCAGCAAATTGCGTTGATGGGATGCAATTAACAGGCTGGCAACTCCTAAAAAACCTAGTAATATTAATAAAAAAAATACCAATAAACGGTTGTGTTGATATGATGTATTATTATCAGGCATTATGATTTACTCCGTAATCGGTGGCAAACTTCCAAGTAATGCCATCACTCGGAGGTTTTTTAACTGAGTCTTGGGCGTTTTTTGAGTCAAGGGCGTTTGTTTGAGGATGGCGCGTAACAAGTCGTTCAGTTATCAGTTATCAGTTATCAGTATCAGTTATCAGTTAAGTAGCTGACCATAAATTTTTCAGAACAAAATTTTAGAGGCCTTTTTCTGAGTTAATAGTATTTGTGTATTATAGTTATAATCTATTTTTTATTATCATTCAATTTGGTTAAGTTAAGCTTTTCGGTGAGGGCAACCATAAAGGATTGCCCCTACGCGACATGACGGTTTGTAGGGGCAATCCCACGTGCAAAGCCCTTAACTTAATGGCATTGATGCCTTTGGGTACCTAGTGCAGCAAAGCGGAAGTTTCCATACCACCCCGCCTATAGTTTGTCAGATAAGTTAGCCGCTATTGGGCACCGATTTGGGGGCCATAAACGACTTTGGAAGTTTTCAAATTAAAGTATGGCCCTACAAACGACAAGGATTGGGTATAATCAAAAATAAATCCGCGGCATTATTCAATCCTTGTTGTTATTAGGAGTTATTTTGACCCTGAAATTTGTATGGCTATTGGCACCGATTTGAGGGCCATAAACTATTTTGGAAGTTTTCAAATTAAAGTATGGCCTTACAAACAACTACAAGGATTGAGTATAAGCAAGGATAAATCCCGGCGAAATCCTTGTAGTTATTAGGGCTCAGTATAATCAGGAAAAAGGGCGCATTCTCGTTTTCACGGTTAAGTACAACGAATTACGCGGATAAACGAATGGCCGTACAACGAAACTTCGTATTGGCCCGCCAATTACGCGGATAAACAAAATTAAAACGCGGATAAACGTACTATCGATAAAAATTGACTTTTATCAATCCTTATCGGTAGCATAATCGCCATCGTTATTAACTTTCGTACCCGGAAAATGGGAATGCGCCCTAGGAAAAATCCTTGCTTATATTCAATCCATGTATATAAATCCTTGCTTATACTCAATCCTTGTATATAAATCCTTGCTTATATTCAATCCTTGTATATAAATCCTTGCTTATACACAATCCTTGTATATAAATCCTTGCTTATACACAATCCATGTAGTTTCTGACAAACAACCCTGAGACAAAAGCATGAAAAAAAATATCTCAACAATTCTACCTACCTGGATTATCGCAACGTTCCTGATCCAACCAGTTTTAGCGGATCAACTGAGTTTTGAAGGCGAAATCAGAGAACGATTTGAAATTTGGGAAGGCTTAAACAAAAAAGCTTATGGCAATCAAAGCCTAAATTCCAAGGGCAAAAAAACCGGGAATTCAAATGACCATCTTTGGCTGCAACGGCTGATTTTTGGATTGACTTATCAATCAAAACGACTGACGGCCAAAATTCATTTATATGATGCCAGCGTTTGGGGATGGAGTTTCGATCAAAACGACTTTATAAAAAATAACGGAACAACTGACGAATATGTCATGGATCCTTATGAAGAACATTTTGATCTGTTTGACGGCTACTTGGAAACTCGGTTCAATAACCACCTAAGTCTTAGGACTGGCCGTCAAAAAATATGGTATGGCGATAAACGTATTTTTGGCCCCGGCTCATGGGGTAATTCGATTGGCTGGCTTTGGGATGCTGCCCGGTTATCTTATAAAAAGGAACCGCATTTTTTCGATATATGGTATGGACAAACCAAGACTAAAGATCCTGAAAGTTTTAGTTTAACCTCAAAACATGCCTATCAAGGTGTTGGCATTTATTCTCATTACCAGTTTGCGCCCAAAGGGGCGATTGAACCGTTTTTTACGTGGAAAAATGCCTTGTTTTATAACAGTGGCAAACAAGAAGATAGCTATTTTTGGGGTATTAGACTCTATGATCAAGATTTTCATCAGTTTAGCTATGATGTCTCAGGGGTAAAAGAAACCGGCGCCTTCCATCGGCGGCAACGCCCTGATCTTGATATTGATGCTTACGCTTACGTAATCAAACTGGGCTACACCTTTAACGCGTTGCCTTCACAGCCTAAAGTGGTTATAGGGCGTGTGTATGCCAGCGGAGATAACAATCCTGATAACGATGAAATCACCAGCTTTGCGAGACCTTTTGGCTCAACTGATGGTTCACATTACGGCCGACTGGATGCCATGTTTTGGGGTAACATGATTGATAACCAAATTAACCTCTATCTGAAACCGCACCCAAAATGGCATTTAAAAATCGCCTACCATAGATTCTATCTGGCCGAAAAAGAAGATCAATGGAGCTACTACAAATATAAAGTGCCTAACAATCAATATGACCATATCGGCGATGAAATCGACTGGGTGTTAAAATACAACTACTCCAAATCACTCCAAATTCAATGTATTTATGCTCACCTCAATGCCGGGCGTTTTATAACCGAAAATCAGATTGCCCAAAACGACGCCTCTCGTTTTATGCTACAAGTTCAATATAAATTTAACTATCCGCTCCAGTAATGGAATCCAAAGCTTCAGCTTTGGACGATGACTTCCAAACCTAAAGGTTTGGACTCCAGTCATCACTTCCAAACCTAAAGGTTTGGACTCCACTTTCTTTGGAAAAATAATAACTGATTGATTTATAAATGATAAGAATTAGACAGGAATAAATATAATCTTTTTAAATCTTGCTTGTTGCTGTTTTTCCAAAACCGCCTCTAATATAGCCAAGGGCGACGCCCTTGGCGGAAAGCCCCAACGGGGCGAAATTAATATAGCCAGGGGCACCGCCCCTGGCAAGCACCGCCCCTGGCAAGCGAGATTAAGGTTTGGACTCCAAAACTCGTTTGGATTCTAGTCATGTTGCTTTTCCAACTGTTCAACGGTTTGTAAAATAAGCCGTAATTCATTGTAATCTTCATCATTCGCGGCTTCGACTCCCGTAATGGATTTTTTAATCGATGTTAAAATCTTTTTGCCTTTCGGGTGTTCGTTGAGATTTAATAACAGTGTTTGCAACTTATCAACCTGTTGTTGAGGAACACGTTGAGTAGCGACAAAAACGTGAACAGCAATAGGTGGTGTCCATTTTAAGACTCTTATTCCTTGTACGGCATATTGAATTACGCTATCCTCTTTAATGGCTCCTGCATCAAATGTACCTATCAATACGCCAAAAACAACATTTTCATGGTATTTTATAAATTGATAATAACTAAGTTGTTCAACAGTAATACCGGCTTTCCATAAGACGAAGCGAGGGACAAAATGACTCATGGTTGAATTTGGAGAACCAAATGCAAACCGCTTACCTCGTAAATCCGCCAAGGTTTTAATTGGGCTATTTTGGGGAACAATGATTGCGCCACGGAAGGTGGATTTACCTTTTACTTGGATTTTTGCTAGAAGGTGTTTATGGCCGTAGTTTTTGACTAATTTAACATAAGGTACCGGCCCTAGATAAGCAATATCCACCTGATCTTCGCCAACCAGTTTAATATGGCTTGCGTAAGTTTTAGCCACTCGTAAAATCACTTGTTTATCGAGTGTCTCAGACAGATAATTAATCAATGGGGTGAATCGTTCTAATAGTTCTTTAGCCGTTAGGTAAGGGTGTACTCCAAAAACATAAGGTTTATGTGTTTGTTGTTGCTCAGCAAAAGAAAGTGAAATAACAGCAAATAAAGACAGCGCTAAAGCAGCGTATTTGATAATTTGTTGCATGGTTTATTCTCAGGATTAGATTTATAAGACTGCTACAACAGGGATTGTATATAATAAAGGATTAAATCTTAGTATTATCTCGATCCAATTCTATTATAAGAATTGTATATAAGAAAGGATATGTCAAAAGCAAACTACAAGGATTCGTTATAAGAAAGATATGTCAAAAGCAAACTACAAGGATTCGTTATAAGAAAGGATATGTCAAAAGCAAACTACAAGGATTAGCTTCGCTGAACTTCGTTTCGTTGCTTATGAAAGGATAAGTCAAAAGCGAGGTTTTGACTTTAATCCCTTCTTATATACAATCCCTGTCGTTATTGGTTTTAATCCGTTCTTATATACAATCCTTGTAGTTATTACAGACGATAACGCCAGATTAAACGTGATCCAATTTTTATTCCGCTTAGTGAAATTATTTTAAAGACAATCATTTAAATCATTAATCATTAATCATTAATCATTAATCATTAATCATTAATCATGGCCCATTTCCCGCAAAACGTCGCAGACGATGGCACCCAACTCCGCCACCACCTCTATCAGGAACGGCTTGCCGTCACGGCTCTCCGTCAACCACGGATCCATGATGACAGAACGCATTACCGCGATGGAATCGGCATCCCATGATGGACTTGATGATGTACTTGGGTCCATATCCAGTAGGCGGCAGGCGTAATCGTTGAAAAACACTTCCCCATAGCCGGACAACGGGAAGGAGGTGGTGCTGGTTACGAAGCGGTAGTCGTGAATATTGTCGTGCAGCTTGACACCGCAGCGGTCGTAGATCGCTTTGTTAAACTCGTTGGCCTTGGCGAGGCTTTTGTTGCTGTTGCCGTCCGCGTCCTTGAAATTGAAGGCAAAGCAGATAATATTGAGATCGGCACCATTCTCCTTCAAGAGTTCCATTGCCTTAGGATCGCTAATGAACTCGTTGTAACCCTTTCCGTGCAATGCTTTGAGGGCCGCACGCGCTTCTTCGCCACTCACCGAGTCGTTTCCGGTGTGAGGTACGGGCTCCACGTAAAAATCATCGTTCGCCCAATTCAAGCCCAGCAAAGCGAGATGGAACATCTTGCAGTTGAACAGCGTTCTGCCCAATAGGGTGCCGTAACCGGTCGGATCGGTCGGAATCACGGCGTGGCTCAAATAGACACCCGCCGCCGCGGCACCGGGCTTGGAACCCTCGATTCCGTACAGCCCGATGATCTGATCCTCCTCGGGGTAGTCGGGCGTGTTGTCGGGTCGGCACGGATCCGTAGAGTCGTTACCGTTGCTGTTTGGATTGGTGTACGGTGCTTCAAAGGCTATCAGACTGCGCATCAGCTTGTTGCGGTAGCAGAGGGCCCCCGCCGGATAGGGGAGGTAACCGGTCTTGTGAGGATCGACCGTGATGGTATCCGCCTCTGCCAAGTGTCTGTACTGTTGGTACACATAGTCACTCATGGGTAGAACCGGTACCGGACCGCTCTCGGCGGGGGGAGGTGCGATCTTCGGCTCAGGACGGGAGAGCATGGCGGCGAAGTAGCCGCCCCAGGCCGCATCCGCATGAACCGCGAAATCGAGTCCGTCAGCGCGCAACGTCGTGCGGATATTCAAAATCGCCTCAAGGGGATCGACGTTACCCTCTTCGGTGGTACCGAACACTGCGGTGACACCGATGACCGGTTCGAGATTTGTTTTACAGTTCACCAATTCCTGCTGTAACACGGCGGTATCCATACGGCCGTAGCGATCCAGCGGTATGGCACGCAGATTATTGGCTCCCACGCCGAGGATCGCCGCGCCCTTAGGAAGAGAGTAGTGCTTGGATGCGGGGACGAAAAAGACCGGGGGCCGTATCGGATTATCGTTTACTGGGGGCAGCAGGTCGTCGCTGTAAAGGCCCAGCAGACCGGCGTTCTGAAGCATGTACGGTGCCGTGCTGTCCTCCAACTGCTGCGCGGCCTCTTCCGGGGGCCGGGTTGTCAGATCGATCACTCGTGCCGGCAGTGCCAGCGTCTCATCCAGGGTCAGATTCAACAATTCCCACGAATTAAGTTCGGTTATCGGTTTTGTCGAATTATCGGGAAGCGTGACCACCAGTGCTTCGCTCCCCGGTAAGTCGCCCGATTCCACCGCTTTTTTGATCGCCACCGGATAATACTTGGCGTTTCGTGCCGCCCACAGGGCTTCGATATTGGCTGTGCTCCCTCCACAGGTAAGGTGCCCCCAAGCTAAGACGCCATCGCCCGCTGTCTGATAGCCGAACATGCGGCACAAATCCTGTCCTGCCAAATACTCCAGCACGGTCGTGACGGGAGAAGCCTCGGTGGCGGTATTGTTTTGGTTGTAGAGCATAGCTGCCACGTAGGCCACCATGCCGGGTATGGTTTGATCCCAGCACATATGCCCTTGATAACGCATGCTGGAAAACGGCACCGAGCTTTTGAGTTGCGCCAAGAGTTTGAACAACTCACTCTTGGTGCGTGCCACCGCGTCCAGATAGCCGGCCTCGCGCTGGATCGCGTCACTGATGACGGCCGGATCTTCCGGATGAAAGTTGCGCCGCCAATAGGCGTGATCGGTGATCGCTTCTTCCACCAACTTCATGAACATATCCACGTTTTCCGCCCGCGGCCCCAAAAACCAAGCGGCCACTTGGCGATCTCCATCGCCATCCTTGCTAAGATCGATGGAAGCATTGCTCATCGCCGGTGGCCGATCCAGTTTCTGAGAGCATTTGGATGCCACTGACTTGTTCACCACATCAATGAGGCCACTTCCGATAAATGGATCGTTTTTCATACTTTTCTCCTGATAGGATCTAAATGACCGATTTCGTTGCTTGGACTGAATAAGAGAAACGTCTTCTGACGTTACAGTATTGTATCAAAAAATCCGATGTCTCAAAGACATCGGATTTTTAGCCTAAACAAAGGATTTGTGGTATGGGATTTTTTTTAAATGTGCGGTGGATAGATATTGGGTTAAGTCCAAATCTGTCAACGTGATTGGGAATCCTTGTAGTTATTGCCGTCAAGCCGTCTCAATTAAATGCCTATTGGCAGAAATCCGTCTCGATTAAATCCCTTCTAAAATACAATCCTTGTAGTTAATGGCCGAAATAATTTATTAGAAATCCCTTCTAAAATACAATCCTTGTCGTTATTGGCAGAAATCCGTCTCGATTAAATTATTGGCAGAAATCCGTCTCGATTAAATCCCTTCTAAAATACAATCCTTGTAGTTAATGGCCGAAATAATTTATTAGAAATCCCTTCTAAAATACAATCCTTGTAGTTATTGGCAGAGATATTGTTTTATAAATCCCTTCTAAAATACAATCCCTGTAGTTATTGAGATTTTCATGAGACAGCGTTTTGATGAATTGATTGACGAAGAAGGGGTTGCCTTGCGAAATAGGTGTCAGCTTCGCTGTCTCTACCATAGAGTTTTTGTGGAATTTTGAATTTATCGAAAAAGTCTGGTTGTCCGAGTTTAAATTCGCCAATTTCTCCCTGTGTCTGCAACTGATATAGGCAAGTTTCAAAATCGGCTTTTAAGCCATAAGCACTTTGATAACGCGCTTCGACCGTTTTTGCCAATAATTTCATCACGAAGTCTGAAACCACTTGAGGAATCTCTAGGTTGACTTCGTGACGTGGTGTGGGCCATTTGGCAAGTTTGAACGTCGTCCAAACTCAAGTTTGAACTGATTTAAGGGCTTTGCCAAACTCAAATTTGGACTCCTGCCAAACTCAAGTTTGGACTCCTGATAACTGATAACTGATAACTGATAACTGATAACTGAGAAGTTTAAAGGCCGCTTTTCAGGCTGGCTTCAATAAAGTTGTCTAAATCACCGTCCAGCACGGCCTGCGTATTGCTCGTTTCTACACCGGTGCGTAAGTCTTTAATGTGCGATTTGTCCAACACGTAAGAGCGAATTTGACTGCCCCAGCCAATGTCGGCTTTGCTCTCTTCAATCTCTTGTTGTTCACTGCGGCGTTGCTGCATTTCTCGTTCATACAGTTTGGCATTGAGTTGTTTCATCGCAGTGGCTTTGTTTTTGTGTTGGGAGCGGTCATTTTGACATTGCACGACGGTGTTGGTGGGTAGGTGGGTAATGCGTACCGCCGATTCGGTGCGGTTGACATGTTGTCCACCGGCACCGCTGGCACGGTAGACATCTATGCGTAAGTCGGCCGGGTTAATTTCAATATCCGCCTCCTTGTCATCCACTTCGGGCGCAACAAATACGGCGGCAAAAGAGGTGTGGCGGCGATTGCCGGAGTCAAAGGGCGATTTACGCACGAGGCGGTGTATACCGGTTTCTGTGCGTAGCCAGCCGTAGGCGTAGTCTCCCGTGACTTGGATGGTGGTACTTTTAATGCCGGCGACTTCGCCCGGTGAATAGTCAATTATCTCGGTGCCAAATCCGCGCTTTTCGGTCCAGCGTAAATACATACGCCGTAACATGTCGGCCCAATCTTGGGCTTCTGTGCCGCCTGAGCCGGATTGAATGTCTAAAAACGCATTGTGTGCGTCCATTTTCCCTGGAAACATGCGGGAAAATTCCAAGTCTGACAGTTGTTGTTCTAGGCGTTTGAGGTCTTCGCAGACCGATTCTACCGTATGATTATCGCCCTCTTTTTGTGCCATATCCACTAACTCGCACCCTTCAGAAAGCACGGTATCGAGTTGATCTATGCCAAGCACGATTTTTTCTAAGGCGACTTTTTCACGCCCAAGGGCTTGTGCCCGGTTTTGATCTTTCCACAGGTTGGTATCTTCAAGTTCACGGTTGACTTCACTCAGACGTTCTTGTTTGGCAGTATAGTCAAAGATACCCCCTAAGTGCATCGATTCGGTTTTGCATCCCAGTCATTTGTTGAATGATAGCATTGAGTTCCATCGTTATCCTCGTATTATTTATTGATTGTAGAAAAAACAACATGTTACTGAATATTTACCGTTACCCTGGCCCCTTTCTAATTATTAATGATTAATAATTAATAATTATTTATTAACGTGAGTTCGACTTTAAAAAACCAACAAATTTTACTGGCTCATTTCAGTCTATGGCCCACAATTTTCTGGTTATTGACGTATTAATGTTAAGGGTTTAATCGTCAAAAAAAGTTTTTTTAATAACAATTGATTAATATAAAATTTATATAACTTATTGAAAAATAAACTCGAACTCACGTTATTAATTATACTTAACGAGGCCACAAACTAAACTAAACTGTCATTTCGACCAGCGGGAGATTTCGACAAAAGCGCAAGTTGTGCCCGTGCTAAGTATAGTTCGTAGGGTGGGCTGCTAACCTTATGTGGTATCTTAATTTTTTCCCAGTCGCCTTAGCTTTTAGCCAATAGATACGGAACGTACTTGAAAAAGGTGAAAATGAAATAAGGATTGAATTAGCTTGAGTATTGATTTTCAACTCAAATCTTAAACTTAAAAAATCCGTTTATTCCTAAAAGAAGTTGTACTTTCAGTAAAATTATCTATTGGCTTTATCGGCTTGTATAATAATAAGCCTTCAAGGGAGAAAAGGACTTGTTATACCAATGAAAAATGAAAAATGAAAAATGACTCAATTACGGATAAGTCTATAAATTTTAAATTATTTTTTTATCCGTTCATGCATGTCATTTTCACGGATTTGAAGTACGTTCCGTATATAGGCCGCTTTTCAAACTCGCGATAATAAAATCATCTATCTCACCATCCAACACCGCCTGTACATTCTCCGTTTCTAAACCAGTGCGAGTGTCCTTGACAGACGGTTTGTCTAACACATAAGAGCGGATATGATAACCCTTACTCATATCGTCCGATTGACTACTGGGGGTGGTTTGTTGATTGGCGTTGCGTTGCTGCATTTTCAAGTCATACAGCTTCGCTCTTAAGTGCATCATCACTTTGGCTTTGTTTTTATGCGAAGAGCGATCATTTTGACATTGCACAACGATGTTGGTTGGCAAATGAGTCATGCGTACCGCTGAGAAAGCGCGACAGACATGCGGCCCACCCGCGCCACTGGCGCGATAAATATCAATGCGTAAATCGGCCGGATTAATCTCAACATCCACATCATCATCATCAACTTCGGGCACAACCGATACGGTGGCAAACGAGGTATAGCGGCGTTTGTTTGATTCAAAGCGCGCTTGACGTATCAAGCGATGCCTTCCTCTTTCGGTGCGTAACCATCCGTAGGCGTTTTCCCCTTTAACATAAACAGCAGCACTTTTAATGCCAGCGATTTCGCCCAGCGAATGATCCATGATTTCCATGTCAAAGCCACGCCTTTCTGCCCAACGTAAATACATACGCAATAACATATACGCCCAATCTTCAGCCTCCACGTCGTCGGCACCGGCTTGAATGTCTAAAAACGCATTGTGTGTGTCCATTTCGCCAGAAAAGATATAGTCATAAAAAATATTGAAATATGTTGACAATATAGACAAATTTCTATATAAAATGAAATCATTACACTAATCCATTGTTTTTCAATGAAACATTATTCAAAACGGCGTGTCAAACGTGCCATCGAGGTACTAAATGAAAGCATTGAAGACAAAGATTAGAGGTTTAGACAAGAGTCAATTCAAGCGACTTAGGGAATTGGCTCATCATGCCAAAAACCTTTATAACCAAGCATTGTGGACGTTGAGAGAAGCTTTTGAAGCGACCGGTTTGTATTTTTATTATCCCAAGATGGATAAAGCTATGAAACAAGTTGAGAACCTTGAGGGCAAGGTGAATTATAAGTTGTTGAAAGCCAAGGTGTCTCAACAAACCTTACGACGGCTTGATAAGAACTTTAGATCGTTTTTTAAGTGCCATCAGGATTTTCAAACCAATCCTTTAAAGTACAAAGGACAACCTAAGCCGCCCCGGTTTAAACATAAACCATACGACAATCTCATTTATGATTACCAAGCTTTTTCAGTGAAAGACGGCATGGTGGTTCTGGAAAAGGGTTTAAGTTTTTCATTGCCGAAAAAACTGATTGGTAAGACGGTTAAACAGATTGAGATTGTGCCTAAATACCGGCACTTTGAAGCCATTTTTGTTTTTGAAGATGATGACATTAAAACGAAAATCTCGCCAAACACTAAGGTGATGGCTATTGATTTGGGACTCAATAACTTAGCGACTTGCGTGACTAATGGTGTAGAAAAACCGTTTGTTGTTGATGGTAGGCGTTTGAAGTCTATAAACCATCACTATAACAAGCGTTTGGCTAAACTTCAATCGCATTTAAAAAAGACTCGTAACCGCAAATGGTCAAACCGTTTGCAGCGTCTAACCGATAGGCGAAATGCGAGAATTAGCGATTATTTACATAAGGCGACTCGCCAAATCACTGATATTTGTGTAATTAAGGATATTTCTAAGGTTGTGGTGGGCGATGTGACGAAATCGCTCAATCAAATTAACTTAGGTAAAAAAACTAACCAAAACTTCGTGAATTTATCTCTTGGTCAGTTTATAGATAAATTACGCTATAAACTTGAGTTACACTGCATTACGCTAGAAGTCGCAGATGAGAGTTACACTTCAAAAGCGAGTTTTGTTGATAGTGATGCTTTGCCTAAAAAGTATGAACCATCGATGCCACATTCTTTCAGTGGTAAACGAGTAAAACGAGGCTTATACCGTTCCAAGGACGGCACTGCTATCAATGCTGATGCGAACGGTGCGTACAACATTTTAAGAAAAAGTAACCCTAAGTTTTCCTTTGGTGAGTTAGTTTCAAAGGTAGGCAAGGGGATATTGGATTGGTTGCATCCTTATACACGTTTGAAGATTTGTTGACTTTGAGTCACAGTTCTACAAATTTCTATAAAATTGTAACCTGACTCAATTCAAAGTGTGACAGTTGTTGTTCTAAGCGTTCCAAGTCTTGACATACCGCGTTTACCGTCTCATTATCACTCTCTTTGAGTGCCAGTTTTAATAATTCACGCTCATCTAATAACGCGTTATCAAATTGGTTGATGGGCTGTACAATTTTTTCGTGCAGCAAGCCGTTCTTGTCCAAGTTGTTCAATTTGACGACTGACTGAGATCAAACGTTGATGTTTAGTGGTATAGTTAAAGAGACCCCCTGAGCGCGTTTACACGAGTTTGCAGCTCTAGAATGCGTTGAAAGATAATATTATGTTTCATCAAATTCCTCCAATAGGCAAATTAAAATAACAGCAACATGTTACTATAAATTAATAGATTTGTTTTTATAAGATGTCCAGAAAAGTTGTGGGCCGATTAAAACAGAAAAGCCCCAACGGGGCGATATTAATATAGCCTGGGGCAACGCCCCTGGCTTGAGCCCCTGGCTTGAAACGCTTTACGGTTGTTTTAAGACAAAACCTCTATTGGACGACTAATAAGGACTCCAAGGTTCCTTTGAACGAAAAAACGGGTTTTTGAATTGATATACGGAACGTACTTGAAAAAGGTGAAATGGGATAACTATTGAATTAGCATGCCTTGTAGATTTTCAACTAAAATATTAACGTTTATTCCCCAAATCCGTTGTACTTTCAGTCTAGAAAATATCGGTGACAGAGTTGTGTAATCACAAAAGGGTCAATTGCGAGTACCAATTACCGATTACCAATTACCAATTACCAATTACCAAGGTATCAGCATCGCATGTCTCCCAATTTCTATTCGCCAGCACTTGAATTTAAAGGTAATCTCTTGACATTAATGGTCTTGCATTTGTTCGAGAGTGATAGTGATAGAATTGCAGAACAACTGGCGGAAAAAATCTCTAAAGCCCCGGGGTTTTTTCTTAAGGCTCCAGTAGTGATTGATCTGCATGCGGTGCAAGATGAAAACAGTGATATCGATTTACCTGAATTAGTAAGGTTACTGCGGAATTATGGTTTAATTCCGGTGGCGGTGCGTGGGGGTAATCCACAGCAACATGAAATGGCGCTGAGCATGAATTTAGGCTTGTTGACGGATACGAAACCAGAACGCGCACGACGCTATCTGGAACAGGAACCGATTGCGATGCCAGTCCCTTCGACTTGTAAAATTCTCACGCAGCCGATTCGTTCTGGGCAACAAGTGGTTGCGCTTCAGGGTGATTTAATCGTGTTGTCTACCGTCAGTCATGGTGCAGAAATTTTGGCTCATCGGCACCTCCATGTTTACGGTGCTTTGCGTGGACGTGCGTTGGCGGGTGTTAATGGGGACGGTGAGGCACGGATTTTTTGTCAACATCTTGATGCTGAACTGGTTTCCGTCGCGGGGCAGTATCAGGTGAATGAGGATTTCCCGGAGAATTTACGGGGTAAACCGGCACAGATTTATTTAGAAGAAGACTCGTTAAAAATTGAACCGCTTTGAATTACCAATTTAACCAGAAGGGCAGGAAAATAGGTTGGCTAAGATTATTGTTGTTACGTCTGGTAAAGGTGGTGTCGGTAAGACGACCACCAGTGCCGCTTTTGCTACCGGCTTAGCCTTACGCGGCCATCAAACCGTCGTGATTGATTTCGACGTCGGGTTACGAAACCTCGATCTGGTGATGGGCTGTGAGCGCCGTGTCGTCTATGATTTTGTCAATGTTATTAATGGCGAGGGCAACTTGAACCAAGCCATAATTAAAGATAAACGCATTGAGAGTTTATATATTCTGCCGGCCTCACAAACCCGCGATAAAGACGCGCTCACCATGAAAGGGGTAGCAAGGGTGTTGGAAGCGTTAAAAAAGCGTTTTGAATATATCATATGTGATTCGCCTGCGGGCATAGAGCATGGCGCTATCATGGCGATGTATTTTGCCGATGAAGCGATAGTCGTCACTAATCCAGAAGTCTCCTCAGTGCGCGATTCTGACCGTATTATCGGCATGTTGTCCAGTAAAACTCGCCGGGCGGTGCAAAATATGGCACCGGTTAAAGAACATTTATTGGTGACACGCTACTCACCCAAGCGGGTGAATAGTGGTGATATGCTGAGTGTCGAAGATGTACAGGAAATTCTGGCTATCCCATTCTTGGGCGTGATTCCCGAATCTCCTTCCGTCTTGCAAGCCTCTAATGCAGGCATTCCCGTTACGCTTGATGACAATAGCGATGCAGGGCAAGCTTACCTTGATGTTGTCGCACGTTTTCTTGGCGAAGAGCCGCCACCTCGAGAGAAAAAAGGTTTTTTTAGCCGTTTATTCGGAAATTAACATGAGTCTTTTTGATTACTTTCGCGCTTTACAACCGCAAAAAACGGCCAAGGTGGCTAAGGAACGCTTAAAAATTATCGTTGCCCATGAACGCCGTCAGCGAGATTCTACGAGTCTTGACTATCTACCCCTGTTACAACGAGAACTACTGGAAGTGGTCAGAAAATATGTTGCTATTGAGGACGAACAAATCAAGGTGCATATAGAAAAAGAGGGTGATTATGAGATTTTAGAACTTAATATTACCCTGCCTGACGCGGAAAACCGCCAAATAAATCCATAAGTAAAAGGAACAAGAGGCAAGGATATTTATGCTTTGCACCAAACTTTAGTTTGGCAGGAGTCCAAACTTTAGTAGTTTGGCAGGAGTTTGGCAGGAATCCAAACAGTCGTATGTTTTCAAATATCGCACTTCATTAGTTATACTTTTTGTAGGTGTTTTGTTGCTTAACTTAATGGCATTGAAACGACGCCGGGTTGCACGCAGTAAGGGTAAATCTGGTGGAGTCAGAAAACATTGAAGCGGCTACCCTAAAACGTCTCGCCAAATTATTGGAGAAATTATTGGAAACCTTCAAATGAATGAACGTGATATTGGTGCAGAAATTTTAAATGGCTTACAAGAAATTGCGGCATGGAAAAAGGCTGAAATAGAATTAAAAACCACCGAACTCAAATTACCATACCAACCGCCCACGATGTTGCAAACATTCGAGAACATAAGGGCGTCTCTTTTTTTAGAAATCCTATTTTTTTGAAAAATCGGATTTCTTCTTTGAACTATACCAGAAAAATAGTCTTGACTTTAAGGAAAAGCCCCGTTTCTAGTAGGCGATTTATCGCCTCACGCAAACAACGAGTCGTCAGTTTGTAGTAGGCGATTTATCGCCTCAGTGTTATTTACCTATTTTTTTGCAGGTTTTTGGACTATTTTGAGGGCCATAAAATGGATGTTTTCAAATTAAGTTATGGCCCTCTATCGCGCTTCATTAGTTATACTTTTTGTAGGTGTTTGGCACAGTAGTGAGACGCTGGCCCCAGTTATTAACCTACTTTTTTACCGGTTATTTGGACTGGTTTGAGGGCCATAAACTATTTTGGATGCTTTCAAATCAAGTTATGGCCCTCTATCGCGCTTCATTAGTTATACTTTTTGTAGGAGTTTGGCACAGTAGTGAGACGCTGGCCCCAGTTATTAACCGACTTTTTAACGGGTTATTTGGACTGGTTTGAGGGCCATAAACTATTTTGGATGTTTTCAAATTAAGTTATGGCCCTCTATCGCGCTTCATTAGTTATACTTTTTGTAGGTGTTTGGCAAAGTAGTGAGACGCTGGCCCCAGTTATTAACCGACTTTTTAACGGGTTATTTGGACTGGTTTGAGGGCCATAAAATAGTTTGGATGCTTTCAAATCAAGTTATGGCCCTCTATCGCGCTTCATTAGTTATACTTTTTGTAGGTGTTTTGTTGCTGAACTTAATGGCATTGAAACGACGCCAGGCTGCACGCGGTAAGGGTAAATATGGTGGAGTCAGAAAACATTGAAGCGGCTACCCTAAAACGTCTCGCCAAATTATTGGAGAAATTATTGGAAACCTTCATTTCATTTTTTTAGAAATCCGTTTTTTTGGAAAAATCGGATTTCTTCTTTACGAACCGTTTGGATTAACACCTGACTCAAAACCCACACGCCAATCAATTCGCTTATTTCATAATTCGTTGTACTCGATATCTGTATAATGCCAGAAAAATCATCTTGACTTTTAGGATAATTTTTTTTAATACTTGACAATTCCACTCTTTCCTATTTCTCAACGGGCCGAGAGTGCAGAGGGCTTAGCAAGTCTAGGGTGCGTCCTACGCACCGCTCTATTAAGCTCCAAGGAAAGTGGTGCGTGATACGCACCTACGCTTGCTTGACTTTTGGGACAATTTTTTTAGATACTATGAAATATCACTCTCTCCTATTTCTCAAAGGGCCGGGAGTGCGTGGGCTTAGTAAAAAACAATCACTCAATTAATATACTGCAAACGGCTATAATTTGAACTTTTTATAGTACTAAAAATCCGATGTCTTAAAGACATCGGATTTTTTAAAAGTTAATATCACTCGTGTTGAGTTTTTAAATTGACTGAAAAAACGCGGTATTGCTGTTATCAATTATACGGTTTTAGAAATGGAGGAAGAACTGGCAGCGGTACAATCATTAGAGGTAAAAATGTCCTAATGATTATTGTTTATAACACAACCGCTGATACCCTAAATAATCATTGGAAAACATTATGGTATTTATTGAAACTTCACGGTTTACTGATCTACTTGATAATTATCTGAATGATGACGAGTACCGCGAACTACAAAATTATCTGTTAGAAAATCCTAATGCTGGTGTTATCATACGCAATAGTGGTGGTATCCGTAAACTACGCTGGGCTGCACGCGGTAAGGGTAAATCTGGTGGAGTCAGAATAATTTATTATTGGGCACCAATACCAGATCATATTTACTTCTTAACCTTATACAGCAAAGGAGAACAAGAAAACATTGATGCTGCTACCCTAAAACGTATCGCCAAATTATTGGAGAAATTATTGGAGACCTTCAAATGAATGAACGTGATATTGGTGCAGAAATTTTAAAGGGTTTAGAAGAAATTGCGGCATGGAAAAAGGGTGAAATCGAATTAAAAACCACCGAACTCAAATTACCAACCGCCCACGATGTTGCAAACATTCGAGAACGTATGGGCGTTTCGCAACAGCGCTTTGCCACTTTTATGGGTGTCAATGTTCACACGCTAATTGATTGGGAAAAAGGACAGCGCGAGCCAGAAGGTTCAGCCAGAGTATTGCTATTAGTTGCCGAGAAACAACCAGAAGCTTTACGCAAAGCTTTTAACATGGGTTGATTTTTTTAGAAATCCGATTTTTTGGAAAAATCGGATTTCTTCTTTGACAAAATCTTTTCACGAACCGTTTGGATTAACACCTGACTCAAAACCCACACGCCAATCAATTTGCTTATTTCATAATTCGTTGTACTTGATGTCTGTATAATGCCAGAAAAATCTTCTTGACTTTTGTGACCATTTTTTTAGAAACTATGCAATCTCACTCTCTCCTATTTCTAAAAGGGGCGGGGTGCAGAGGGCTTAGCAAGTCTAGGGTGCGTCCTACGCACCGCTCTATTAAGTTCCAAGGAAAGTGGTGCGTGATACGCACCCTACGCTTGCTTGACTTTTGGGACAATTTTTTTAGAGACGGTATATTATTAACGTGAGTTCTACTTTTCAATAAGTTATCACCATCATCTCTTAATCAATTATTTGATGACAATTAATTGATTAAAACGGCATTTTTTCAGATTAAACCCTTAGCATTAATAGGTTAAAAGCGACGATTTGTGGGCCATCAACTGGAAGAAGTAAGTACAACTTATGGTTTTTTTTAACTGATTGATAATTAAGCAATTGTCACTAAATAATTGATATAACTAATAATTTTATAACCGGCCTTGATATTTAAAGTCGAACTCACGTTATTACTTTCTCCTATTTCTCAGAGAGAGGGTGAGGATGGCTTAGTTAAAAAACAATCACTCAGTTAATAACCAAAGTTAACATTTACCAATGACCTCTTAAAAATTTAACTGAGGGCCACACCCTAAATCAATAGGTAACAGAATTTTGTCCGGTACAAAGTAGAAAAACTTGGTTTTTCTCAAAGCCGCCTTAAAAAATCGTCTTTACTTTTATGACCCTTTTTTTAGAAAATATGCAATCTCACTCTCTCCTATTTCTCAAAGGGCCGGGGTGAGGATGGCCTAGTAAAAAACAATGGCGCGATCCAACCTGTTCAGCCAGAGCATTACTATTAGTGACCAATAAACAACCAGAAACTTTCAGCTTTTTCCTTCGTTTGACATTTGTTTGAGGAAATGAATGATGCAAGACACTCTATGGCATGTACACGTAGTTATAAGCGGGTATTTGCAAGAATTCGGTCATAAGATTTGGCATTACCAAATTCGGTTAGGTATAGACGCACCTAGCTTGGGTTCCAAACTAGGAAAAATAAGTTTTTTGGGGAATATTCCTAACTGGATAACCACAGGCTGGATAAAACACTTTTTTGAGTTGCTGTATTATTTTTTGAGTATTTTTATAAGTATTTTATTGGCGGTGTTTAATATTAGACGTAAACTTGTATGGGTTTTGGTTTTAATTGTAATTGGAATATATACATATCCTATTTCTGCCAGTTATTTTATTTTTGAAGATTATGAGATTGCTCATAAAAGATTTCATGGCACAGGCGTATATGATAAAACAGACAATTTTTTGGGGATTATTCACCCTAAATTGGATCCACAAAGTGCTCCTACCTCAAGCGAAGTTGTAAATGAAGAAAAAGAAGATCACAAGAGTTTGTATATTACTGATGTTCCAAAAGGATGGTGGGAGGTGCTTAAGGCATTAGAAGATAGACATATTGACAATCGCTGGCGTTCTTGGGCTGGGATTGACATAATCGCTTTAGCACAAAGAGGCTTTTATTTCTTAACGGAGGATGATTCTAAAGGCGCATCTTCACTGGCAATGATGTTAGTCCGTTCTATGCGCCATGAAAGCGCTGATTATAAGGAGCCATTCAAGAAAAAAATTAAACGTAAATTGACTGAAATACGGCATGCCCCAGTCTTGTTTCATAATCTATATCCGCATGACTTAAAAAGATGGTTGGCTATGCATGTTCCATTGGTCAATGGAACATCGGGTTCAAAAATGGGAGCGGCTCTTTATGGCCTTGGTGTTACCAGTCGTGTGGTATTTGGTAAATCACCTGAAAAACTGACTTTAGCTGAACAAGCACTACTAGCGGCCGCGTTTAAGAAACCTATATTATTAGCACCGTTTAATGATAAAAAGGCTAAAATGGCCGCACAATCTCGTTGGGAATATTTAAAAGGGCGTGCTAAAAAAGGTGTTGAAATAGCCTATCCAATAAAATATTCAGACATCTTCAAAGAGATAGATAATCTAAAATTTCCTGAACGTCCGTATGGCCCAGTCAGGCTAAAAAGACTGTTACCTACAGATGAAATAGAAAGATTTCGTATATTAGCTAATCCTTACAAGCGAAGCTTAGAATTTGTTCGTGGTGAAATGACTCAAGCCATTGGTGAACTACAAGAACGATATGGCATGAACTGGCGTGAGAAAGTATATGCATTACACTTAAATACCGAGGTCATTGAGAACGTTATCTTCAAGCGTCAGGTAGAAACCGTTCTAAAAAAGTTACAAAAGAAGCTCCAAAAAGAGAAACGCTTAAAACTGAATTTATTAAGTGATCAGGATGATCCTACTCCAGTTGCTCAAGTCATTCTAGCTTTAGCCGGCCCGGATGGCCGTTTGTTACGTTATTATTCCAATTCTCATAACACCGTTTATTCTGGGGAGCAAACAGAGCGTCAAAATGGTCGCTATCAACCAGAAAAAGAATCTCGCCAAATTGCTTCTGTGGGTAAATTAGTCGCGGCCGTTTTTTTGGGTGCAGCAGGTGATGATACGAATAAGGCCACTTATTGCAATAAAGCTATCACAGGAATTAAAAATGCTGGTGGTAAACCAAAAGGTGTTAAAAATTGCCGGGTAAGAGGTGCAAAATATAGTCCCCGTCAGGTATTCGCACGCTCATTGAATCTACCTCTGATTAATAGATTAAATAAAGCCAGTGAAACCGAACTGGAGCAACTGATAAAGAGGTTTGGATTAACGCGAACGGATAATACACCCTTAAGCACGGCTTTAACTTTAGGTTACGTCACCGCTTCACCTCATACACTTCATGGTATTATGCATGGCATTGTAACAGGTATTGCAACAGGCGGACATCCCAAGACACTTCAACCCACTTTAGTGAGAGAAGTACAGATTATTTCAGAAAATGGCGTTCAAAAAAGAAAAATGCCGCCCATGAATAATCCGGACATAAGCGGTATTGCACATTATTTGGCCGATTATAAATCCCGAAGTTTCGTCAAAACAGTATTAAGCGGTGTGCTAAAATCGCCTGGTACTTTAAGAGCTTTATCGGATTGGACACCGAAAAAAAAACGAAACGTCAAATGGCACATTGCTAAAACCGGTACATCTACGTCAGAAAAATCGTTAATCCTTGATAAATATATTGTTGGAGGATTGGTTTGGCGCGGTAAGCCTTACAGCTATTTTGTTTTAGTAGGCACTTCAGAACCAAGCAAACCGCTTGGAAAACGAATTAGCGGAAATCATTTATCTAAATTGGTTCGTGTTATGTTAAAAAGTTTACCATGAATTTTGAGCAACAATTAAGGAGAACTCTCCTCGTGACTTCCCATATTAGAAATAGTTTTGTGGTAATTATTCCTTACTTAGCTGTACTGATGCTGACAGTTATCAGCTTTATCTCCACCTATTCAGGTATGCAATCTCTGATGACAAACCTTGGGGATAAAGGGCTAGGTATATTTGGTTTTATGCCTAGTGTCATTGTAGGATTTATATCATTCTTATTTACCTTAACTGTACAAATAATGATTATATACCATGCTACGCATATTAAAGGTGCTGGTTGGTCCATATTACGTTTACACCAAAATTTGGGCGGAAAAGTGTGGCATATTTTTGTGTATTTGATGTTTCTTTTTTTAAGTGTCGGTTTTGGTTATGCTTTTTGGTTTGAACGGAACAGAAATTAAATAAAGCGAGTTCACGCGCTAATTTGCTGAGGACAGATCCAATAAAAGACCAATTTATGAATTGGCTAGACCGGCGCATTGATGAAGGAAAAAATGGTATAACAGACAGCCGCACTGGAGAAATATTTACCTGTCCAGACGACAGCATTGAAAAGGCAAGAAATAAACTCAAAGAAATAAATTTTCCGGAATTACCGGAAAATATCAAACTATTTAATCCCAATGATTCTAAAGAAAGTGTATTTCTTGCCTTTCGTAGAATGTGGGAATTTTTTATATCCGTTTTGCCATTTGATACAGGTAAAACCAACATAAGTCTGACGCTTGCTGAAATTATTCCACTAGGCGGTGGGATTCTAATCGATTTGTTGATTTTTATCGTAGCTCCTCCACAAAGAACTTCTAGCATCATTTTGCGAAGAAAAAGTTTTTTGTGGTTTATAAACAAAGCGTTCATGAGTAAAACTTTGTTAAACGAAGAAGTTTGGCATAAACTGAAAAAAGCGATTTATCTGATAAGGAAATATGAACTGCGTAAAGGTAAACGGTATTACCTTGTAATACCTATAGATTCAAAAAAGGATGAACACATTTCCATTAGAGAAATGATAGATTTATTGCTGTCAAATAAATGGGTAAAATTGCTAGGTAACGTTCAAAAAGAAAAAATCGACAGATGGTTAAAAAATAATCATCCTGACTTACGTGGCTATGTTGGGAAGTTTACTGTCTATGAAATGAAACCTGAAATTCACCAAGAGCTGATTCTAGAAAGACGGCTGTGGTTTAAGAAAGAAACAAAAGGGGATACGGGGGTAACAGGTATGGCTTTTGTGAAAGCCTTTTGGGATGCGATTATAAGGAGAATTCTCAAAAGGGTTTACCACTACGGGTGGGACTTTATCAAAAAGAGCTAAAACAGCCCATGTAGGTTTTCGTTCCGCTGTTCACGAAAACAACTTAGAGGTCATAGACGAATTGATTGGACTGACCAGCGGAATGGAAACCTGTGCTGGCTAATGAATTTGAGTCTA
Organism: Candidatus Parabeggiatoa sp. nov. 2; assembly: GCA_002085445.1. Taxonomy (GTDB): domain Bacteria; phylum Pseudomonadota; class Gammaproteobacteria; order Beggiatoales; family Beggiatoaceae; genus Parabeggiatoa. The sequence continues at coordinate 25,812 of NBMI01000023.1, read as the reverse complement.
TCTTGTTTTAGTGCCTTCAACTCTTTTGGATTTTTTTAAATGAAAGCGAACGTCGGTGGATAGAGTGACTTTGTTCACCACATCCAACCACGTAATGGTGAATGCTTTAATGCGTTTCACCCAACTAACCCTCATTTTCCTTGACAACCAGATTGTGCCTTCTAAGCAACTAACGAATGGCACTTGTGTGTGGGCACCTGAATCACGATTTTATCGCTCATTTTATGAGCCGGCACACGCTCCAAAAGACAGTTCGTCTGGTTTGAGGGCCATAAACGATTTTGTATTTTGTAAAATGAAAGTATGGCCCTCGTTGCGCTAACCCATTTTTTTGACAGCTGGAGTCCAAACTTTAGTTTGGCACTCGTCCAAACTTTAGTTTTGCAGGAATCCAAACAGTCGTCCAAACTAACGTTTGGCAGCCGCCGCGGGAGTTTGGCAGAGTAGTGATACGCGGGCCACTGTTATTAACCTATATTTTTGCAGGTTTTTGGACTATCGATTTTTAGGGCCATAAAATACTTTAGATGCTTTCAAATCAAGTTATGGCCCCCTGTCGCGCTGACAGTTTGAGACTTTTTGTAAGTCCTTTGAGTTAAACCCACCCCAACCACTCACACAGCTGGCACACGCTCCAAAAGACAGTTCGTCTGGTTTGAGGGCCATAAACGATTTTGTATTTTGTAAAATGAAAGTATGGCCCTTGTCACGCTAACCCATTTTTTTGACGTGTTTTTGCGCGTTCCCGCGCCGACGGTTGAGAATACCAGCCGTTACGACGCTAGACAACGTGGTGGACGCCGAGTGCCAAGAATAGATTCCTTTGTTTGAATCAGAAACTCTAAACGTAGATAAAACAATGCGAGAATTAGAAAAAATGAGTATACCAACGAATATGACACTAACGGCCGTTTTCCAGAAAGTGCCCGAAGGCTATATCGGATTTGTGGAAGAATTACCCGGTGCTAATACACAAGGGGCCACTTTGGAAGAAACGAGAACTCATCTACAAGAAGCCGTCGCAATGGTTTTAGAGGCCAATCGTGCCCTAGTTCAAGAATCCATTCAGAAACAAGATGTTATCTTAGAACCACTTTGTGTTTCAATCGCATGAAAAGACGCAAACTTATTCATCACGTCGAAGCGTATGGCGGTGAGTTTTTTCGTGAGGGCCGCAATCATATAATTTATGTTAACCGCGCCACTCAAAAAGCCACTTCCATCCCAAGGCATAAGGATTTTAGGGCCATAAACGATTTTGTATTTTGTAAAATGAAAGTATGGCCCTTGTCGCGCTCATTTTTTTGACGTAATATATAGAACATACTTGAAACAGGTGAAAATGAAATAAGGGATTGAATTAGCAGGCTAACAGATTTTCAACTAAAATATTAAACTTAAAAAATCCGTTTATTCCAAAAATCCGTTGTACTTTCAGTAGACTCGGCTTAAAAAGCCTCGTCGATTCAATCCGTTATTAATTACAAGCAATCCTTCTCGTTACAAGAACAAAGAGCAACAACATGCAATATCCCTTAACTGAAAAAATAGGCAATCCAGATTTACTGGTAGGGCGAACCAAAGAATTTCAACGCTTTGGCAAATGGCTCGCCAATATCCCTAAAAGATTGTCCAAATCGAGGGCCATCTTGGCGCGGCGCAAAAGCGGAAAAACCGCCTTTGTGCAACGCCTTTTTAACCAACTTTGGACTGAAAATGGGGCCATTATTCCGTTTTACTATGAGTTTGGAGAAAACAAGATTTGGTATCCGGATTTGGCTATTAAGTATTACTGTGCCTTTGCCTCACAATATATTTCCTTTTTGGAAAGGGATGAAAACTTGGTTAGCGAAAGACTTTCTTTGCACCAACTTCGAGAGTATGGTGTGGCAAACTCAAACAAACTGATAGTTGACGATATAGATTCGCTTTTCAAGGATAAAGAGATGGGATTGTATGATTCGATGTGGGAAACGGCTTATATGGCACCACATAACTTTGCACGACGCTTTGATCAGCGGATATTGGTGATTTTAGATGAATTTCAAAATATCACCCAATACATTTATCGGGACGAAAAGTGCGAGGGTAAACCTGATGAAACACTGGCGGGTAGTTTTCATTCCATCTCCGAATCCAAAATCGCACCCATGTTAGTCACCGGCTCTTATGTGGGTTGGTTAACGAGGGTGATTAGCCAATATCTACAAGCCGGCCGACTTAAGCAAATAGTTATGTCTCCTTATCTCACCAGCGAGGAAGGGCTAGAGGCCGTTTATAAATATGCTGAATTCTATTCCGAACCAATTACCAACGAAACTGCCGTACAGATTAACGAATTGTGTCTGTCTGATCCGTTTTTTATTTCTTGTGTCATCCAAAGCGAATATGACGACAAAGAGTTAACCACTGCCGAAGGAGTCATCAACACCGTCAATTATGAAATTTCGGATCGAAATTCTGAAATGTCAAAAACCTGGAATGAGTACTTGCAATCAACGTTGCAAAGTGTCAACGACCAATATGGCAAAAGCATGTTGCTATATTTAAACAAACACGCGGATCGTTACCTAAAACCCCGCGATCTCAAACAAGAATTGTCGATTGAGTTAAGTCTCAATCAAATACAAAAAAAATTGGTGATGTTGTCGGAAGCCGATCTGATTGACAGAGGCGTTTCTGATATCCGATTTCGAGGCCTTCAAGATGGCACCCTTAACTTGATTATACGAAACCGTCTTCAAGAAGAAATCCTTGATGTTGTTCCCGATTTTAAACAAGAGTTCAATGACAAGATTTCCAAACTGACGGCCGAAAACCGTCAATTGCGTGGCAAACTCAACTCGCTGTCTGGCAAAATGGCCGAACATCTATTAGCCCTCGCTTTTAGAAACAAAAAACGCTTTTTTTTATCCGACTATTTCCAAAACGTGACAGACACCACCCAGTTAAATATCATCAACGTCAAAGAACGAGTTCAAATTCAGCGTGAAGATGGTAAGAGCATGGAAATTGATGTCGTGGCTGAATCCAAATGTGGGCGAGTCATTTTAGTCGAAGTCAAAAAAACACAAGACAAAACCGGCTTCAAAATCCTCGAAGACTTTCAAGAAAAAGTCCAAGTTTATGCTAAACTTTATCCCAATAAAACCATTTTGCCAGCCTGTTTATCGTTAGGCGGTTTTACAAAAGATGCCCCGTCATTTTGTGAACTTAACGGCATCGCCACCGCTTTGGAAATTCAACATTTCTAGCGAGCGTCGGGTGGGTAGAGCGACAGTCGTCCAAACCGGTTGCACGTGGGATTGCCCCTACGAACCGTCGTGTCATGTAGGGGCAATCCTTTATGGTTGCCCCTTCGATATTGGCTTATCGATAAATACCAGAAAATTTATGCATCAGTACTTACTTTATCAAACATTATCCAGAATCCATCCCAACGCATGCCCACCATCCATATCCTATAGGCAACACGTACGTTTAAACCCTAAATCGTTAAGCTTAAAATCAACAGCCTAGGTTTAAGGGCACTGCCAAACTAAAGTTTGGACGACTGCCAAACTAAAGTTTGGACGACTGTTTGTCACTAAAGTCTATATATAGTTAAGGTTAATCCGTTATTATAACGAATCGGCCTGTAGTTCATGATGACGAGGTTAATCCGTTATTATAACGAATCCTTGTAGTTCTATTGGAAAAATAAAACATGACATTCAAAGCATTATTTGAACAAAATCCAGCAGTTCTGGCAATATCTATCATTTCAACTCTCTTTTTTCTGTTTTTGGGGGTTATCTATTTCTTATTGACTTGGAATTATGAGAATGACCAAAACACAGCAACAGTCGTCGGACAAAATCAAGTCAATCTCATCCAAAAAGTCATTCTCAATGACTTAAACCTTGTTTATTCGGATGTACTGTTTTTGGCAGATCAACAAGCATTACCAAAAATTTTCGCTGATAATTCAAGCGAATATATCAATCATCTCGCGCAAGATTTGTTGTCTTTTTCAATCAGAAAAGGCAAGTACGATCAGGTGCGTCTTTTGGATGAAACCGGTATGGAAATCATACGGGTTAATTACAACAAAGGGCAAGCGGCAATCCTGCCAAAAAATGCGCTCCAGTTTAAAGGCAAGCGTTACTACTTTAATGAGGCGTTCAAATTGCAACGGGGCGAAATATTTGTGTCACCCTTTGATCTGAATATGGAACGTGACAAAATAGAAACGCCCCTAAAGCCCATGATTCGTTTTGCCACCCCCGTTTTTGATCATCAAAACCAGAAACGGGGTATTCTCCTGTTAAATTATATGGGTAAGAATTTGCTCAAAAAAATGGACGCGCTGTCAGACAACGCCGTTGGGAAAATCATGCTGGTTAATTCCGCCGGTTACTGGCTTAAACATTGGAAACCAGAACGTGAATGGGGGTTCATGTTTAAAGCGCGTGAAACTGAAAAAATGCAAAATGATTTTCCACCGGTATGGCAACAAATTTCTCGCCAACAATCCGGGCAACTGTTTGGTGCGAATGGTTTGTTTGCGTTTACAACAATTTATCCAGCTGAAAAATCAGCAACACCTCATAGCCATGACTGGAAAATTGTTTATTATCTGCCAAAAAGTGTTTTATTGGCAAATTCAAACACGCTATTAATCAAACTACTTCTGATTGGACTCCCTTTGATTCTGATTTTGGCTATCAGTTTATTTAAGCTGGCTAATGCCAAGATCAGGCAAAAACAGTCGGCGGAATACATCAAAAAACAAAATGCCTCTTTCGCCCGTTTTGTACCAGCCCGTTTTCTCCGATTACTGAATAAGAAAGACATTATTGAAATCGAACTGGGTGATCAAAGAGAACAGGAAATGACCGTTTTGGTCTCAAATATTTATGGTTTTACCACGCTATCGGAAACCATGACTGCTGGGGAAACGATAGATTTTATCAATGCCTATTTAAAACAAGTTGAACCCATTATCAGAGATCATCATGGTTTTGTCAGTAATTATATGGGCGAAAAATTTATCGCGTTATTTTCCAATCCTAATGAAGCCATTAATGCCGCCAATGCCATGTTAAAACGATTGGGCGAATCTAATCAGGTACGCTATAAACAGAACCTTCCCCCAGTGCTGATCTATTTGGGCATAGATACCGGTCATTTAGTGCTTGGCACGATTGGGGGTACTCAGCGCATGGAAAGCAGTGTGATTGGCAATACCGTCAATCTGGCATTTTCTCTGGAATCCATGAACAAGATTTATGGCACGACGCTTTTGATCAGTGAACACACCTACACGAGATTAAAAGCACCGTCACAATATGCGATTCGTTTTATTGAGCGCATAAAACCAGAAGGTTTGTCAATCCCCCTGTCGGTTTATGACGTGTTTATTATGGATGCGGCCGACATTGACGCGCAGAAATTAGCGGCCATTAAACAATTTGAAGAAGCCGTTTCTTACTATCAATTTCAACAAATTGACAAAGCGGTTGATTTATTTGAAAAAATGGCGAAACAAACGCCAGACGACAAAGCGGCCCAAGTTTATCTGCAACGTTGTTATAAACAGCTCAGCAAGGAACACCACGACGGATTAAGTGATCTGACGCGCACCATAGAATGGTCAGATAGCCTCGCAATCGGTATTCCTTTAATCGATCAACAACATAAGGACTTGATTAATAATATCAATGAGCTGATTGAAGCCATTCGTACTGGCAAAGGACAAGAACACATCCAGAAAATAACCGCCTTTTTGGAAGACTATGTTGTCAGACATTTCAATGATGAAGAAGTGTTAATGCAGGAATATAAGTATCCCGGCTATCCCGCGCACAAATCGCTTCATTTGAAGTTTATTGACGCGTTCAACGCCCTGAAAGAAGAGCTGCGCGACAAACAGGACAAAGGATTGTATCTGGTATTTCGGGTACAAACCCTCGTAATGGATTGGTTCGTCAACCATATTGTCAAAGTCGATAAACAATTGGGGGTATTTTTAAGCACCCAACTGGAAAAATATAACCGTACTTTGGAGAACCAAGTTGCTGAAAGAACGCAAGCACTCAAGGAAAGGGAAGCACAGAAACTGAACTGACAGATAAACAGTCTAACTATTTGATTAAAATCGAAAACTCTGCCCAATCCCTGCTTGATATTATCAACGATATTCTGGATTTTTCCAAGATTGAAGCCGGTATGTTGGACATGGAATCGGTGGATTTTCATTTGGATGATGTGCTGCATAATCTTTCCAGTCTGCTTGGGTTGCGAATTGAAGAAAAAGGACTAGAATTGCTTTTAGCCATTGATAAGGATGTTCCCCGTTATTTAGTGGGAGATTCCTTACGACTCAGTCAAATACTGATTAACCTGACAACCAATGCCATCAAATTTACGGCGCAAGGTAATATTGTTGTCAAAATAGAAGTGGTCAATTTAGAGCCAGAACAAGTCACACTCCGTTTTTCGGTGCGAGATACCGGCATTGGCATTTCACAAGAAGCCATTTCTAAACTATTCGAGGCTTTCACTCAAGCTGACACAAGCACCACGCGCCAATTTGGAGGAACGGGATTAGGATTAACCATCTGCAAACGCTTGACAGAAATGATGGGTGGCAAAATAGGGGCAGAATCTCAACCGGGCAAAGGAAGCACTTTTAGTTTCACTGCTATCTTTGGTTGCCAAGTCAATACGCCTAAAATCACTTACCAGATACCCGAAAAACTCTGTGGTATCAAGATACTGATTGTCGATGACAACGATATCTCGCTTGAAATTATGCAAGAGGAGTTGTCTGCCCTTTTCTTTGAAGCAATCTCGCTAGTCAGTTCTGGCACAGCAGCACTGACAGAACTAGAAACGGTCGCCAAAACGCAACCTTATGATTTGGTACTATTGGATTGGAAAATGCCGGAGATGGATGGGCTAGAAACAGCAAATCGCATTAAGGACAATCCTCATTTGCCTCAGAAACCGGCCATCATTATGATGACCGCTTTTTCTAGGGAAAATGTTTTTAAAAGTGCGGACAAGCATTGCATAGATGCTTTTTTAAGCAAGCCGATAACCCAATCGACGTTATTTGACACCATTATGACTGTCTTTGGCGAACAGATTGCGAAAACGTCACACTCGCTGCAAAAACCGGCTGAAATGAGTGCCAATGTCAATGCTATCCAAGGTGCTAGGATTTTGTTAGTGGAAGATAACGGTATTAATCAACAAATTGCACAAGAAACGCTAGAAAGCGAAGGATTAGTGGTGGACATTGCCAACAATGGTAAAGAAGCAGTCGCAATGATTGCCAAAACCGATTTTGATGCGGTACTCATGGATGTCCAAATGCCAGAAATGGATGGTTATGAAGCAACCCGATTAATCCGAGAAAACCCCCAATATAGTGAATTGCCCATTATCGCCATGACTGCCCATGCCATGAGTGGTGACAAGGAAAAATGTCTCGCAGCGGGTATGAATGACTATATTACTAAACCCATAGAAGTGGATCGACTGTTTACCGCCCTAAAAAAATGGGTAACGCCTCAGAGTCGCAATTTGTCCAGTGATCCTGGTAACAGAGAGACAGCCTCTTTCGATCTGAAGGATTTTGAAACACAGTTTCCAGACGAATTGCCCAGCATTGACATAGCTGATGGCCTCGACAGATTGCTTGGCAATCGCCAATTGTACTTTGAACTGTTGCAATATTTCCACCTAGAATATCAGGATATTGCCAACCAGATAAACGCTTTTTTAAACCAAGGTAATACCGAAGAGGTTCTGCATTTGCTTCATTCGTTCAAAGGCGTGGCTGGTAATCTTGCTATCAACAAATTATCAGAAACTTCAGAACGGTTGGAGAAGGTTTTAAAAGCGGAAAATGAGATTACACCTGAATTGCTCAAACAATTTGAAGATGCGGTGACAGATGTTATGAACACACTCGCTGTCCTCAATAACCAATAAAAACAATACCACCGAGTAAAACATAGCGAACGTAGAGTGGTCCCCAACTAGGAGTCCAAACCGGAGTCCAAACTTTAGTTTGGCAGTCGTCCAAACAGTCGTCCAAACAAACGTTTGGCAGAGTAGTGAGACGCTGGCCCATGTTATTAACCTACTTTTTTGCAGGTTATTTGGACTGGTTTGAGGGCCATAAGACGTTTTCAAATTAAGTTATGGCCCCCTATCGCGCTTCATTAGTTATACTTTTTGTAGGTGTTTTGTTGCTTAACTTAATGGCATTGATTCTCAGATGGCAATAAACGAAGTATGAATATGTTGGCATTGGATAATGAATCTGAATGACGGTAAACCCTAAAATGAATTTCAACTAAAAATTGCTATAATAAATAGCATAGCGATTGGAACCTTAATTTTAACTTTTAACTTTTAACTTTTAACTTTTAACTTTTAACGGTTATTTTAATCAACTATGTTGAAAACTGAATTACTGGAAATTATCGCCAATGGTGAAAATTCAGGCGTGGAATTCAAACGAGATGATATTCGCCCAGAACAACTGGCTAAAGAAATTGTTGCTTTGGCAAATTTTCAAGGTGGCAGAGTGATTCTTGGTGTAGAGGATGATGGCAAAATATCAGGTATTCACCGCGATAATCTTGAAGAATGGGTAATGAATATTTTTCAAGATAGAATTCATCCACTTATTTTGCCGTTTTATGAAGAAATTAAAGTGGATGATAAAACCGTTGCTGTGATCAGCTTTCCACAAGGCATTTCAAAGCCTTATGTTGTCAGGGAAAAAAAAGTCGAGAATATTTATATTCGCGTAGGTTCAACATCGAGATCGGCGACCCGCGAGCAACAAGCACGTCTTTTTGCACTGGGAGGTATGTTGCACACGGAAGCAATGCCCGTTCCCAGAACGGATATAGGCTGTCTTGATGAGGCAAGACTGCAAAATTACCTCAAGGAGATTATAAAAGACCCTGAAGTGCCCCAAACCCCTGCTGAATGGGAGGCAAGGCTTCTAGGCTTGGGGTTTTTAGCTAAAGCAGGGGATAATATTTATTGCTCAATTGCCGGTTTTGTTCTGTTTGGTAAAAGTCCACGCCGTTATTTGAAACAGTCGGGATTAAGAGTTTTTGCCTTTGCAGGTAAAGATAAAGCCTATCAAGCATTGCTCGACGATATTTTGGATGGCCCGCTTGTGGGGAGATTTGATACAAATTCCCCCAAAAGCTTGATTGATGGTGGAATCATTGAACGTTTTATTGGACAAATAACCCCTTTTATCTCAAAGGAAGCTAGTAATATTGATGAACATTTTAGAAGACAAATTGAGTGGCTTTATCCCATTGAAGCTATTCGAGAACTTGTTGTTAACGCACTAGCCCATCGCGACTGGACTCGCTCCGTTGAGATAGAAGTTGGTATTTATGTTGATAGGTTTGAGATTATCAGTCCGGGTAGTTTGCAAAACTCAATGACTATTGAAAAAATGCTCGCCGGGCAACGTTCACCCAGAAACATCCTAATCATGGAAGTATTACGTGATTATGGTTATGTCGATTACAGAGGTATGGGCATTCGCACTAAAGTCATCCCTTTAATGAGGCGTATAAACCATGCCGAGCCTATTTTTGAGGCTACGGAAGATTATGTAAAAACAGTCCTTCCCAAGAAACAAAGTTAAAAAGTGAAAAGTGAAAAGTGAAAAACTTATGAAAAATAAACGACTAGGATTCGTTATAAAAACGGATAAAAAAACCTTTTTCATAATTAAACAAATAAATAATGACATAGCGTCGCGTCGCTTTCCTTCGGTTCGTGATAAGAAAGGATAATCCTTCCTGGGGTTTATCCTTTCATAAGCAACTAATCCTTGTAGTTGCTGTTGTTGTATCCTTTCATAAGCAACTAATCCTTGTAGTTGCGGTTGCTGTATCCTTTTTTATAACGAATCCTTGTAGTTGCTGTTAGTTAAATCCATTATAATATTATAACGAATCCTTGTAGTTGCTGTTAGTTATATCCTTTTTTATAACGAATCCTTGTAGCTGCGGTTGTTGAATTTTTTGACTTGACACTGTTGGAAATTTCGTTTATTCATATGCGCCCATAAAAATAATAATATTCTAAATAAATCATGAGTAGAGCATTTATATAATTTATTGATTCTATAAAATTTAAAAATGGCGAGGGAGAGCCGTCGGGCGATGTTCGCTCGTGACGCTCAAGCCTAAAAACGGCCGCAACGTGTAACTTATGTTTGAAATATTTGAGGTTTAATTTTTTTACTTGACATGCTTGTAAATTAAGGTTAAAAATATGCGCCCATAAAAATAAGAATGTTCTAAATTATTAATGCCTGAATCCCTGCCCCCTTTTAGAAAGGGGGGAGCCGTATTTGGCTGGGGGATTTTGGAGGGGGGGAAGGAACCGTCGGGTGAGGTTCGCTCGTGACGCTGCTGTTGTTGTATCCTTTTTTATAACTAATCCTTGTAGTTGCTGTTGTTGAATTTTTTGACTTGACAGGTTGTAAATTTATGTTCAAAATATGCGCAGATAAAAATAAGAATATTCTAAATTATTAAATTATCTGCTCACATCGGGCGCAAACCTCGGAGGTTTGTAGTGAGGGGTGCCCTTGGTAAATATTTAGGCGGATTGTCGAGGTTTTTCTTAGGCATTTTATTTTCACCCATGCTGGAAAAGCGCAGAGCGTTGGGCAAACCTCGGAGGTTTTCTAAATCACTTGTACAAGTTGATAGTCAGTCAATTAAGTCTATTCAAGCCACTTGGTTTTTATCAATATAAGTGGGTCAACAAAAGTCTTTTAACATAACAAGCGGCAATAGTCGCTAAAGCGACTACTACATATGTTCGTCAATTACACCCCCCTTCAGGATTCGTAAACCAACGAAGGTAGGGCGCGTCAAGGGGGGATTAATTTGTCAACCTGTGTACGACTACTGTAGTCACCAAAAATGGATTTATGCGTACCTACTTAAAAATAACAACTCAAGTGGTGCTTTTTTTAACGAGTTTTAACAATAAGGCAGTGGGGCCCTTGAATGGGAACGCTATAAAATCAATCGGTAACAATGAACTTGTAAATGTTCTAAGTCATTGATTACCTGTTGATTGACGAATAACTATTGAAAGATTATCCCATTGAACGACCCCAGCGCCGAATTATTTAGAATTCAATTTTTTTCACCCATTGTTACTTAAATTGAATTAATCCCATTGTATGACCCCAGTGCCAGCGGCATTAACGCAAGAAAAAAGAAAACAGTTTTTCACACGACTTGATTTGGTGATTGATGGACAGGTTGAAAAAGTTTTTATAAATTATAAAAATCGCTTAAGTCGAGTGGGTTTTGGATTGTTTAAACACTTGTTCCTTAAATTTGGAACAAAAATCATTGTGGTTAATGGCCACGCTAATGATAAGTTAGACAGTGAAGAAATAATGAATGAGATCATTACATTAATTCATTGCTTTTCGATGAAGCATTACTCAAAAAGGCGTGCCAAACGTGCCATTGAGGTATTAAATGAAAGCACTGAAAACGAAAATTAGAGGTTTGGATAAAAGCCAATTTAAACGGCTTAAAGAATTGACGGCTCATGCCAAAACCCTCTATAACCAAACATTATGGACTTTGAGACAAGCGTTTGAAGCCACTGGCTTGTACTTTCCTTATTCTAAAATGGATAAGGTTATGAAGCAAGTTGAAAATCTTGAGGGTGAAATTAACTACAAGCTGTTGAAAGCTAAGGTCTCTCAACAAACCTTACGAAGGCTTGACAAAAATTTTAAGTCGTTTTTCAAGTGCCATCAGGATTATCAAAAAAATTCTGGTAAGTACAAAGGGCAACCGAAACCACCACGGTTTAAACGTAAGCAGTACGATAATCTTATCTATGATTATCAGGCTTTTCAGGTTAAAGACGGTCTGGTAGTTCTGGAAAAAGGTTTAAGTTTTCCTTTGCCTAAAAAACTGATAGGCAAAACGATCAAACAAGTTGAGATCGTTCCTAAATACCGGTATTTTGAAGCCATTTTTGTCTATGAAGATGATGAGATTAAAGAAACCGTTTCACCTTCAGACAAAGTTATGGCTATTGATTTGGGCCTCAACAATTTAGCGACTTGTGTAACCAATGGTGTGGCAAAACCTTTTATTGTTGATGGTAGGCGGTTGAAGTCTATCAACCATCACTATAACAAGCGGTTTGCCAAGCTTCAGTCACATTTAAAAAAGACCCGTTTACGCTCTTGGTCAAACAGGTTGCAACGTTTGACTGATAGGCGTAATGCAAGAATTGGAGATTATTTACATAAAGCAACTCGACAAGTTACTGATGTTTGTGTTGAAAATGGTATTTCTAAGGTTGTGGTCGGTGATGTGAGTAAATCGCTTGACCAAATTAACTTGGGTAAAAAGACTAATCAAAACTTCGTGAATTTATCTCTTGGTCAGTTTATAGACAAATTGCGCTATAAGCTTGAGTTACATGGCATCACGCTAGAGGTAACAAATGAGAGTTACACTTCAAAAGCAAGTTTTATTGATGCTGATTCTTTACCCAAAAAATATGAGCCATCGATGCCACATTCATTTAGCGGTAAACGAGTCAAACGAGGCTTATACCGTTCACAAAACGGCACGGCTCTCAATGCTGATGCAAACGGCGCGTACAACATTTTAATAAATTGTTACCCTAAGTTTTCCTTTTTGGAATTAACCAAAAAGGTAGGTAAGGGGATATCGGATTGGTTACATCCTTATACACGTTTGAAGATCTGTTGACTTTTAGTTAGCAGTTCTACAAATTTCTATAAAATCGTGACCTTGTGAATAATTTCGCATCGCGTTTTGTGCAAAAACCACACGTAAGGAGATCTTCAGATGACAATGGCTGAAATCGTCAATGGTTATTCGCTTTCATCTGCGCAGAGAGGGATTTGGTTCGATCAAATTCGTCATGCCGATAAGCCACTATATAATATTGGCGGTTATGTGCGGATTGAGGGTGTTGTCAATCATAGTCGGCTTGAAGAAGCCGTTAATTGGGTCATTCAGGAAAATGATGCGCTATGCACCGTTCTCCATGAAGGTACGGCTTTGCCGGTGCAGGTTTTTGAACCGGCACCTCACGTTCAACTGGCGTTCCATGATTTTTCCGAGCAACCTGCGCCTCATCAACAGGCCATCAAGTGGATGGAGGGCGAGATTGTCACGCCCTTTCAACTTGACGGCCAGTTGTTGTTTAAGTTTGCGTTAATCAAGGTGTCAGAGGAATGCTATTACTGGTTCGGTCAATATCACCATCTGATTATCGATGGGTGGGGGATTTCTCTCCTCGTTCAGCGCGTTGCCAAACAATACGATGCGCTTGTTGCCGGTGAGGCGAGTGAGGAATCGGCCCGTTATTCTTATCGGGATTTCGTGCAAGATGACCAAAACTATTTGGCATCTGAGGCCTATCAACGGCATGAACGGTACTGGCGAGAGAAATACCGCGAGTTACCTGAGCCACTTATTCAACGCATGTATGCGGGGCAATTCAAGGGCATCGCGCCAAGCCGCCGACAAACCTTGACCTTAAAATGGGAGGTTTATCATCGGTTAACGGCCTTTGCTAAGGACAATAAGGCCACCCCCTTTCATCTGATTATCGGGGTGCTCTATTGTTATTTTATCAGAACCGGTGGCGGAAAGGATTTTGTGATTGGATTGCCGGTACTGAATCGGAACTCGGCCGCTTTTAAGCGCACGGTGGGATTATTTACCGGCGTTATCCCGGCGCGGTTTGGTTTTGGAACGGCACTCAACTTTGTCGAGCTGATGCAAGCCATCAGCACAGAACTCCGCAAGGATTATCGGCATCAGCGTTTTCCACTGGATGAAATCAACAAGCTGGCCGGCCTTCACAAGGTTTGCCAACAGCATATGTTCGATATTACGTTGTCTTATCAAAAGCACGATTATCTGGCCACTTTTGCGGGTAGCCCGGCTAAGGTTTTTACTTTAGCAAACGGTTTTGAGCAAACGGCGTTGGCTATCGCTGTGGAAGAATACCAAGACAATCAAGATGTTAGACTGACGTTTGACTACAATCTGGCGGCGTTTGATGACGCGGAAATTGAGCGTATCGTGGCGCGTTTTGAATATCTGTTGGGCGAAGTCCTGGCGCGGCCGGCGGTGCCTATTCGGGAATTAAGCCTGATGCCCGAAGAGGAACGCCACCAAGTGCTGGTTGATTTCAATGACACCGCGGCCGCTTATCCGTTTGATAAGACGATTGTCGATTTGTTTGAGGAACAAGTCGAAAAAACACCTCACACTGTGGCGGTGGTATTTGAAGAGCAACAATTGAGTTATCGAGAATTAAATAGCCGCGCCAATCAACTCGCACACCATTTGCAAACTTTGGGGGTTAAACCCGAAATGTTGGTGGGTATTTGCGTCGAACGCTCTTTGGATATGATTGTCGGCTTGCTTGGCATCCTCAAAGCCGGGGGCGCGTATGTGCCATTGGATCCCAGTTATCCGCAAGAGCGGCTGGCTTTTATGTTGGCAGATTCACAGGTGTTAGTGCTATTGACGCAACAGAAATTAATGACAACCCTCACCCTGGCCCTATCAGAAAAGGGAGAAGGGGAGGCCCAAGTCGTTTGTTTGGATACCGACCGGGAACTCTTTTCAAAAGCCCCGGCCGATAATCTTGTCAGTGGTGTTCAACCCGACAATTTGGCTTATGTGATTTATACGTCCGGTTCGACGGGGCAACCCAAAGGTGTCCTCGTTGAACACCACGGACTGTGTAATCTCGCTAAAGCTCAAATTCAAAGCTTTAATGTGCAGCCAGACAGCCGAGTTCTTCAGTTTGCTTCCATTAGCTTTGATGCCTCTATCTCAGAAATTGTTATGGCACTGGGTTCGGGAGCCACACTCTGTTTGGGAACAGCAGAATCTTTGCGGCCGGGTTCTGCTTTAATACAGCAGCTACGTGAGCAAACGATTACCCATGTGACAATACCTCCCACCGCATTGGCGGTTTTGCCCACGGAAGAATTGTTGGATTTACAATACATTATCGTTGCTGGAGAAGCCTGTCCCCCGGACTTAGTGGCACAATGGTCTCAAGATCGACACTTTTTTAATGCATACGGGCCAACCGAAGATACGGTTTGTGCCACGATCTTTGAATACACAGCGGGGCATTCGACTCTTCCTATTGGTCGCCCTCTTGCCAATACCCAAATTTACATTTTAGACAAGCACCTCCATCCCGCGTCCATTGGTGTGCAGGGGGAACTTTATATTGGTGGTGTAGGACTGGCTCGCGGCTATCTCAACCGTCCCGACTTAACGACAGAAAAATTCATTCCCAATCCGTTCAGCGAGGAACCGGGGTCACGTCTGTACAAAACCGGCGATTTAGCCCGCTATCTGCCTGATGGCAATATTGAATTCTTGGGTCGCATAGATAACCAAGTCAAGCTTCGCGGTTTCCGCATTGAATTGGGAGAAATCGACGCCTTTTTGAGTCAACACCCTAATGTGCAAGAAACGGTGGTCTTCGTGCGAGAAGACCAACCCGGTGACAAGCGCCTAGTGGCCTATATTGTTTCCGATCTTATCCCTGAGCGGATACCTTATCAAAGCGAGTGCCTTGTGGAACTGGATGGGAAAACCTTGGAACTCCGCACTGAGGATATTTCCAGTCACGGCGTTTGCCTACAACAGGATGAATCCTTTACCCTAAAGGAAGGTCATGAAATTCGCCTACGCTTACAGCAGCCGAGTGAGTCTGAGGAGGCGCGTTGGTTGAACGGAAAAATCGTCTGGTCGCGGAACGCCTGGGCGGGTGTGCAGTTCACGCTCACGCCGGTAGAGCAAACGCTTCTTGACCGAAGTGTTGACTATCTTATTGAAAAACAAGGGTTATTTAAAGTGGTGCAACGCCTACTGGTTGGCAACCTGCGTCACTATTTAGAAAAAAAGTTGCCCAACTACATGGTGCCATCCAACTTTGTGTTACTAAGTGCATTGCCCCTGACACCCAATGGCAAGGTAGATCGCCGCGCCCTGCCGGCCCCTGAGTACTCTTACTCACTCAAAAAAGAGTTTCTGCCCCAAACGGAAATGGAGAACGTTATTGCGGCGGTTTGGAAAGAGGTACTTCAGCGCAAAAAGGTGGGTATTTACGACCATTTCTTTGAGATAGGAGGTCATTCCTTACTGATCGCCCAAGTTCAATCCAAATTGCAGGACACGTTGGGCATAGAAATTACCATGGTGGAACTGTTTGAGTATCCAACCATCCATGCTTTGGCCCAACATTTAGGTGAGAAAAGAAGTACACCGCTGTCAACTCAGCAAAGCCAGCCGCAGACGAAAAACCATCGTCGCTCTGGTGAAATCGCCATTATCGGTATGGCCGGTCGTTTTCCGGGGGCCAAAGATATTGAGGCCTTCTGGCAGAATCTGCGAGATGGGGTGGAATCCATTTCGGGTTTCGATGAATCGGAAGTGATGTCTTCAGGGATAGACACAGCCACGCTGAGTCAACCCAACTATGTGACAGCCGGTGCTGTCCTCTCAGACATTGAGTTATTTGACGCGGCGTTTTTTGACGTCAGTCCGAGAGAAGCTGAACTGATGGATCCGCAACACCGCCTGTTTTTGGAATGTGCTTGGGAGGCCATTGAACATGCAGGTATTGAGTCGGGAACCGACGAATATGCCATTGGGGTTTATGCTGGCGTTGGCATGAACACTTACCTACTCAAAAACCTTTATCCAAACTATGAGTTCTCAGGCTCTGTCGGTAGTTACCAACTGATGATTGGCAATGGGAACGATTTTCTGCCCACTCGTGTGTCCTATAAATTGAACTTAAAAGGGCCAAGTGTTAATATTCAAACAGCCTGTTCTACTTCATTAGTGGCCGTTCACTCGGCTTGCAAAAGTTTGCTGGATGGGGAATGTGATATCGCTTTGGCGGGCGGTGTTTCCATCCGCGTTCCACAGAAGACGGGTTATTTGTATGAAGACGGCATGATTTATTCTCCCGATGGACACTGCCGCGCCTTTGATGCCAAAGCCCAAGGAACGGTGGGCGGCAACGGTGTGGGCGTTGTTGTTTTGAAAATATTGGAGGATGCGATAGCGGATGGCGACAACATCGTTGCCATTATCAAAGGTTCCGCCATCAATAATGACGGTTCGGTAAAAGTGGGCTATACTGCACCTAGTGTTGAGGGTCAAGCGGCTGTGATTTCAGAGGCTCTGGACATCGCTGACGTTGAAGCCGAGACCATCAGCTATATAGAAACCCATGGTACCGGCACCAAACTGGGTGATCCCATTGAAATCGCCGCGTTAACCAAAGCTTTTCAGGCCCATACCGAAAAACAGGGTTTCTGTGCAATAGGGTCAGTGAAAACCAATATCGGCCATACAGATACCGCGGCCGGGGTAGCGGGTCTGATCAAGACGGTTCTCGCGCTTAAACACCAGCAGCGGCCCCCCAGTCTGCACTTTGAACAACCCAATCCGCAGATTAATTTTGCCAACAGTCCCTTTTACGTTAATACCAAATTGTCGGAATGGCAAAAGATAGAAAAAACACCTCGCCGCGCCGGGGTCAGTTCGTTTGGCATCGGGGGTACTAATGCCCATGTCATCCTTGAAGAAGCGCCCAATCGTGAGGCTTCAGGAAAATATCGCCCTTGGCAACTGCTGGTTCTATCAGCCAAAACCGATTCAGCACTGGAGACAGCAACCGCCAATTTGGTAGCGTACTTAGAACAGCATCCTGAAAACAACCTTGCGGATGTGGCTTACACGCTGAGCAAAGGTCGCAAGGCTTTCAGCCATCGACGAATGTTGATTTGTCAGAACACTGATGATGCGGTTCACGCACTTGGTACCGTCGATCCAAAAGACGTTTTTACCCACTTCCAAGCGTTAGCAGATCGGTCGGTCGTGTTTATGTTTTCCGGGCAATGTACCCAGTATGTCAATATGGGGTTGGAACTCTACCACACTGAGCCAACCTTTAGAGAAGAGGTTGATCAATGTGCCGAATACTTGAAACCCCACTTGGGATTTGATCTGCGCCAAGTGCTGTACCCCACTGAAGAACAAACTTCAGAAGCAACGCAACAACTTAAACAGACGGCCGTAATACAGCCCGCCCTGTTTGTGATCGATTACGCCCTCGCCAAGTTATGGATGGCGTGGGGGGTGCATCCACAGGCCATGATCGGCCATAGCATTGGTGAATATGTTGCCGCCTGTCTGTCGGGCGTTTTCACACTGGAAGAGGCATTAGCGTTGGTAGCCGCTCGAGGGCAGTTGATGCAACAACTGCCCGGTGGGGCGATGCTCGCGGTGTCGCTTTCTGAATCAGAAGTGCAACCCCGGTTGGGCAAAGAACTGTCTTTGGCCGCGATTAATGCGCCCTCCCTTTGTGTGGTTTCGGGTGTCACGGATGCCGTTGAGGCATTAGAAAATCAGTTGACCGAACAAGGCGTGGAATGCCGCCGTTTACATACTTGCCGTGCCTTCCATTCCAAGATGATGGAGCCTATACTGGCCTCTTTCACGGACTTGGTTAAACAAGTCCGGCTGTGCCCACCACAAATTCCCTACTTATCCAACGTCACCGGCACTTGGATAACCGCAGAGGAAGCGCTCACCCATAGCTATTGGGCCGATCATTTGCGACAAACGGTACGCTTTACCGACGGGATGCAACAGTTATTGAACAAACAGGCTCTAATCCTGCTAGAGGTTGGCCCCGGGCGGACGTTAAGTACCTTAGCGAGACGGCATTCCGATACAGCGGCCGAACACGTCGTGTTGTCTTCGTTACGTCATCCGCAAGAGCAGCAATCGGATGTGGCGTTTTTGTTGAATACCTTAGGCAAACTTTGGCTTGCCGGTGGACAGGTGGATTGGTCGGGGTTCTATGCTAATGAGCGTCGTCATCGTCTGCCGTTGCCGACTTATCCTTTTGAGCGGCAGCGTTACTGGGTGGAACCCCCCAAAACAGATGGTCTGGTACCTCAAGTGTCACCGGGCAAAAAACAGGATATTGCAGACTGGTTCTACCGGCCTGTCTGGAAAGAATCAGGGCCCATAGCTCTGTTGGATATGATAAACCATGCGTCATGGTTAGTGTTTTTGGATGTGTGTGGCTTGGGTTCCCAATTCGTGAAAAAACTAGAACTTGCCTCTCAAGAGGTCATCACGGTGACAGTCGGAACGGCATTCACGAAGAACAGTGATCACGACTATACCCTGAACCCCCAACAACGGGATGATTATGATGCCTTGCTCAATGAACTTCGCACACGCAATAAGACACCACAAAATATTGTTCATTTCTGGGGTGTCACACCGAACGGTCATCAAGAATCTGCGGTTGAAGGCATTGACAAATCGCAGGATTTAGGATTTTACAGTCTGCTGTTTTTGGCACAGGCCATTGGAACACAGAATGTGACTGATCATATTCAAATCGCGGTGGTGTCAAACCATATACAGGCGGTGACTGGTGAAGAAGAACTGCACCCAGAGAAGGCTACAGTACTGGGCCCGGTTAAGGTCATTGGGCAAGAATACCCCAACCTGACTTGTCGTAGCATTGATGTTGTTATTCCCCACTCAGACACGAGAATTGGGCCGACAGTGGATCGATTGCTGCATGAACTGACAACCAAATCTTCTGACAAAGTGATTGCATATCGTGGCAAGCATCGTTGGGTGCAAACCTTTGAACCTGTTCGATTAGAGCATTCTGACCAGGCGAAACCACGGTTAAAGGTAGGGGGGGTTTATCTTATTACCGGTGGACTAGGTGGTATGGGAATGACGCTGGCCGAACATTTGGCGAAAACGGTACAACCCAAACTTGTTCTGACCGGGCGTTCCGCTTTTCCCGTCAGAGACGACTGGGATGATTGGCTTGCAACTCATAATAAGCATGATGGTATTAGCCGCAAAATCCGGAAAGTGCAAGCACTCGAAGAACAGGGTGCCGAAGTTTTGATAACCAGCGCCGATGTGGCTAATTGGCAACAGATGCAAGAAGTGATCACGGCCACCGAGCAACGATTTGGTTCGATCAATGGCGTGATTCATGCTGCTGGTGTGCCTGATGGCGCTTTGATTATACGCCAGACGCGAGAGATGACAGAAACGATTCTTGCCCCGAAAGTGAAGGGTACCTTGGTGCTTGAGAGTCTGTTGCGGAATGTTGAATTGGATTTCTTTATCCTATGCTCTTCATTGGCTTCCATTTTGGGGATAGGTGGGCAAATTGGCTATTGTGCTGCTAATGCCTTTCTTGATATATTTGCCCACTTCGAGATGGCTAAGGAAAACCGTTTTACCGCTGCCATCAACTGGGATGCTTGGCAAGAGGTGGGGATGGCCGCCGAGGTTGCGAATCAAAGGGGGGAATTCAACCACCAATCAGTTGGTACCTTGGATATTTCAAAAGCTAAAGCAGTGAGCCATCCTTTATTCGACCACTGTATAGTCGATGGTTCAGATCATGAGATATATGTCACCCACTTTAGCACCCTCAAACACTGGGTTCTGGGCGAACATAAAAGCATGGGCAATGGAATACTCCCGGGCACAGCCTATCTGGAAATGGCTAAGGCTGCTTTTGAAAACCACGCCAAGAATGGCGCCGTTGAAATTCGGCAAGTCTATTTCTTGATACCCTTAATGGTGGAAGATAATGAGGAGAAAGAAATTCGGACAATCCTGAAAAAGCAGGGTGATAGTTTTGAATTCTCTATCGTAGGCCAATCGAGTCTAGGGAAAGATCAATGGCAGGAACATGCCCGGGGTGAAATAGCCTGTATAAAGGCCGAATTGCCTGAAAAACATGACCTCAAAGAAATTGAGGCGAAGTGTCAGGAACGGAAAGTCATCCTGACGGAGGCGGATTACAATTCTCAAGCCAAACAGCTCATAGAGTTTGGGCCCAGATGGAAAAACTTGAAGCAGATACAATTTGGGAAAACCCAAGCGGTGGCTATACTGGAACTGTCCGACCTCTTCGCAGCAGATATCCAGTCATATCAGTTGCATCCCGCCTTATTGGACTGTGCAACGGGGCTTACCAATTTTGATTATTTTTATTCGTCTTGGAACAAGTTGCAGCCAGCAGCCTTAGCAGAGTCTGCAACGGGTTTTCTTTCTGTCAAAGAAGAAGGCGCGTATTATCTGCCGTTTTCGTATAAGCGGCTGACGATAAAAGGCACTCTGCCCGGCAAGATATACAGCTATGTCAGATATGTAGAAAAAGGTAATTCTCAAAAAGGAACCCTGAAATTTAACATCACCATTATGGATGAACAGGGAACAGAACTGGTTGAAATTGAGGATTATACGCTGAGAAAGGTGGATGTTGAGAAAGTCACCGCTAAACACCCACGCGCTCACAACACACCTGGAATGGACACTGATGGACAAAATGCTCCCTTCTTGGGGAAGAGCGTCGATGACAGAGATGCTGCCGTTACTAACGTCTTACAAAAAGAACTCAAGGAAGGCTTATTACCCACAGAAGGCGTAGAGGTGTTTAGCCGCATTTTGGGTAGTACACTGCCTCAGACTATTGTATCGACGCGAGATTTACCGTCTCGGTTGGAGCAGAACAATGTCGCCACGATGCTGAGTTCTCTGAAAGATACTGAGCTGGAACAGTTACCCAAATCAACACATCCACGACCAAAGTTGGGTAATGCTTACGTTGCTCCACGGAATGAGCTTGAACGGAATATGACGGACATTTGGCAACAATTCCTTGGCGTAGAATTTGTGGGGATTTATGATGACTTTTTTGAGTTAGGGGGAGACTCTCTACTCGCTATTTCGCTAATCGCTAAGTTACGCGAAACATTCCAAACCGAGTTGTCTGCACAGAGCCTATTGAATTCGCCTACTATTGCAACCTTGGCTGAATTCATTGAAAATACAATTTCGACTGATGGGGTTTCTAAGCAACCGGTAAGGCAAGAATTTCCATTTGCATTGGTTGAATTTCAAAAGGGAAACAGCCTGAAAACGCCTTTGTTCTTAATACACCCCGTTGGTGGACTCATCTATTTCTATCGCGAGTTGGCACATTATTTGGGTTCCGATCAACCCGTTTACGGGTTACAAGCCCCCAGTTTGGATGGAAAAACAGAGCCACTTATCCACGTTGAGGAAATGGCAGCTCTGTATATTGAGGTACTGCGTGTCCGTCAGCCAGAAGGCCCCTATTTTCTGGGTGGTTCTTCGTTTGGAGGTATGGTGGCCTTTGAGATGGCACAACAACTCCGCGCACTTGGGCAGGAGGCCGCATTAGTCGCCATGATGGATACGCCAGGGCGATATCACATGCCCGTCAAAATTGAAGATGAGACAGAAATACTCGCTTACTTTCTTAATGTAGGTTCAAATGTCTCTGTTTCTTTAGATGATATCAGAAAGCTTGAGCCAGAGGAACAACTGCGCTATTTTGTTGAACAGCGGAGGAAGGTCTATAAAAAGTTCCCTGAGCTGGATATCTCTCAGGGTAGTCATGTTGTCACCCTCTTTAAGATGCACTCCAAAGCAATGTGGAGTTACACACCGCGAGTTTATCCAGGGAAAGTCCTTTTCTTCCGTGCCCAAGAGCGGGATGCATTTAATGATGAACATCCAGAACAGGCGTGGATTGATTTGGCTCAAGGTGGGCTAGAAATTCTTGAAGTGCCGGGAAATCACATTACCATGAATTTCCCACCCCATGTTCAAGTGATGGCCGAAAGGCTGAAACCGTACCTCGCTTAGACGAATTTGGATGTTGTGAAAGAAACAAAATTTTTTCGAGCCAAAGTTTCTCATAAATAATGAAAGTGTGGAGCAGTCTTGGATTTTTTAAGAGCAAATCCTTATAAAAATTTCCTCACCCCTCACCCCTCACCCCGAATATCTCCTATAGAGGGGAGAGGGGACTTTCCCTTGATAGGGGAGGGGTTAGGGTCATGTACATCAAGGTAAGGTTTTTGCATACAATATCCCCCCTTTAATTTGCACATATTATCAGCAACGACGATTAGTGAAACGGGGGCGTTTTGGCATCTGTGTTTGAAATTGAAGGGATTGACGGGAAAAAAGGCTCCTTGGAAGATCACCCGTTTTGGGCCGTCTAAATTTCGATAAGTCGTTAAAATTACAATGAAAAAAGTACAATGAAAAAAGCGATTAAGCATGCGGCCAGGATGCGTATGGGGGTTAGGGTAGGGTGTTGATTAATATATCTTTTTTGATGCGTATTTTTCAGGCCAGTTTTGTGTTTAACGAATGCGACACATAAAGCAAAAACTATTGGCCCCGAAGGGGTAAAATGTGAATAGCTTTAGCGGCTATTCAGGGTTGGTGCGTACCCGATACCTTGACCACAGGTTCCATATGCGGCTATTCATATTTTATACCGAAGGGGTCATTTTTGCGATTAGGATGTCGCACTTGTTAAACACAAAACGGGCATGAAAAATACCGGTCAAAAACAGTTTTCAATCAACACCCTACCCTTACTATAACTATTTGGAGAACATTTTATGGGACGAAGGCATTTATTTGAACTTGAAGATCAACACTGGTTACCTAATCAGCTTCGCAGTTTAGTCACTGATTTACTTCAATATCAACTGACAACTTTTGAGTTGTACAAACCTATAATCCCTCACCTCAAGAAAGTGATGCAGACGACTGACTGCCATCAAATAGTTGATCTTTGTTCCGGTGGTGGTGGGCCATTATTGCAAATTCAGGAAACATTGGTAAAAGAGGGATACCCGGTGTCAGTTACATTAACCGACAAGTATCCTAACCTTGAAGCCTTCCGAAGGATTCGTCAATTATCAGGTAATCAGATCGATTTTAAAGCAGAACCGGTTGAGGCTACCAATGTTTCCTCTGAGTTGAAAGGCATCCGTACTCTTTTTACGTCATTCCATCATTTCCAACCAGAGGCTGCAAAAAAAATCATCATCGATGCGGTTGAGAAAAATGCGGTTATAGGGATATTTGAATTCACCGAAAGACGTTTTTACAACGTGATAGGAACAATATTATTAACGTTCCTTCTCGTTCTCTTCCAGACCCCTTTTGTCCGCCCCTTTAAATGGAGCCGGTTATTTTGGACTTATGTCATACCTTTCTCGCCATTTATCTGTTTTTGGGATGGCATGGTTTCAAATTTCAGAACCTATTCTACCGTCGAATTGCAGGACATGATCTCCGATATGAAAAGCGAAACTTATACTTGGGAAATCAACCAATTAAAAAGCAAGTTCGGCCATCATATCACCTATTTAATTGGTCACCCCGCAAAAAGCGGCCAGTAGTCGTTCTATAGTGGATGTTGCAGTGTGTACCCATCAACGATATAATTTAATGTAACTAACTGATTTATTATCACTTTCATGAAGTGAAATCGGTATAAAGTCTACTTACCCCGAAGGGATAAAATGCGAATAGCCACAGCTGCAACCTGTGGTAAATGCATTAGAAATACGTCAACCCTGAAGGGGTTGTTGGTTTTTCCTTTAGTGTAGCCTGGGGCTATTCTGTGGCGGTATGTTTTTCCATATTTTCCCAGGTAAAACCCGTGGCTCTTCACATTCAACCCCTACGGGGTTGGGGCCCCTCGCACGGCCTCCCCAGGTTTCACCTGGGGCTATTCATATTCAACCCCTACGGGGTTGGGGCCCCTCGCACGGCCTCAATGCCATTAAGTTAAGCAGCCTTATACCATAAGGGTTTTGTGCGGCTCAGTCCGGTGGGGCGGGCGTTGTGAGTCGAAACTGACATTCCGACGTGTTTTAAATTATAATAATTACTATGCTATACTAAATTTAAAACTTAGGCTAGTTTTGGTAAACTTATACGGAAAAAGTCATTTAATATCAGTAGTATAAGAGTTATATAATTACAAGTTATCCAACCAAAGCAAGTGGACTAACCTAATTTAACGAATTTTGTTTATTTAAATTATGATGAATAAGGTATTTTTTTGATAAAATTCGTTATTAAACAAATTTTAACCAATTTTTAAGCAAAAACTCCCCCAACCCATTCAAAATACTTGAATAGGTGCTAAAAACAGGGTTTGTAAATGCGTTTATAATAATTTAAGGAAACTCTAGCTGAACTCTTTTTTCGTGGAATCTACCCTAAAATTTTTTATGGCGTTAAAAGACACCATGTTATTGACAGTCTGTCTGTGTTTATTCAGGCTGGATTTCTTAAATAATTGCGAATCAGCGGCTTTAGTGAGTAGGGATTATAAGCCTGTTATAAACATAATTGCAAAAAAATCCTGTTTAATTGAGATAACCGTTTTACCTGTAAAGTTCTCAATTTTTACCCGTTCTTTTATCACACCAAAAAAACCTTCAACACCCCAGCGTAGATTATACAATTCCATTTGCGCGGTGTATTTTTTTTCATTAAGCAATGAGGTAACAAGAACTTCTATCTCTCCTGTGCTCAATCTAACTCTAACAAAACGCACCGTAATTTTTTCTGGTAGTCCCAATTCTTGGCACCTTTTCTTGACGGTTCCTTCCGCTTTTAAAGTGACTATATTGCTATTAGTAACTCCTTGTTTAAACCTATTTCGTGCCGCTTTAAATGACTTTTTTGAGCAACGACCCGTAAAATGTCGCCCAAGTTTGGTTAATGATGCTAAAAATATATAGGATGGATAGTTGCGATCAAACAAAATCAAGTCACCCAGAAAGTGTATGCT
>NBMI01000203.1 GCA_002085445.1 Candidatus Parabeggiatoa sp. nov. 2 | reverse complement strand
GACTTAACTCAGAAAAAGGCCTAACTCACTCAAGTCAGAAAACACCATCTACTTAGCGAATCATAAGAGAGTACAACAAAACTTCGTTCTGGAACGCCAAACGCAGTGGCGGAACGCCTATATTGCTACTAAAGACTTAACTCAGAAAAAGGCCTAACTCACTCAAGTCAGAAAACACCATCTACTTAGCGAATCATAAGAGAGTACAACAAAACTTCGTTCTGGAACGCCAAACGCCGTGGCGGAACGCCTATATTGCTACTAAACGAATTGACTTACCAACGGTTTTGCGAACGAAAAAACGACTTAACTCAGAAAATGGCTCCCCCTCACTCAAGTCAGAAAACACCGTCTACTTAGACGCTGACTTGACTGAGAAAAGAGCAAAAGTTGCTCATCAAAGGCCGGGCGATTAGCAATAATCTGTCCATTTTTTTTCAAACTACCGCGAATCGAATACATCCCGGCCGTTATAATTTCTACTTCCACATCAGCAATAATCGCTTCGGCAAAACCGTCGCCATTCTCGTCAACGTTCCTAACAGTTGCGTTACCCGTGAACCGGAGAGCCGGACGTTTATTAGTAGCCTCTGGGGCACTTATTCTGGAAATGCTAGTATAAGAAGTAGTCGGCCGTGTCTGGTCAGGTTTAGGAGCCGATTTGAAAACCTCCAGGGTGTCGGTTCCTAGAATCATCAGGAGAGTACATCCGATCACGACGGCTAGGACATATAAATAAATGTGCTTCTTTCGTTTCATCATTGGCATCCTAAGTGAGTCATAAAAAAAAAGGTCTTTATTATATCAAGAAAGCGACACCTTTCCTTTGAACAACACTTTCACCGCTTTCCATCATTGGCATGGCCCTAATGTATCACCATGATCAAGATGTGCCTGAAGCGCATTCTTTGAAATGGTAATGCTATGGGCCGCTTTGGGGTTGTTTCGTGGCTTATGACAGACAGTTACCTTCTTCTCATCTACTGGCACAAAACCCTCGAATTGGCTGGCACGGTAGGCCTGTGTCTCAGCAATGGTGCTGCTGTGAACGAGATTAGGGCCAGTCCGACCGTATATAAGTAATCCCTTCACCACGTAGGGGCCATCCACACCATTTTCGCCAATTAATTGCCCATCAAAGACCAAATGAATGGTGGCTATTCCCTCATTCAGAGTGGCGGTGCGCGAGTCAAAGCCAATCTCGGTGCCGTTTACATCAACAAGACGAGCACTCCACTCGTAGAAATCCGTAGTGGTCAGTTCCAGATCGATCTCAACATGCAGTTCATCAAATAAACCGTTGCCATCGAGATCGACACCTTTATCAAACGAACTGCCCGCGGGTGAAATGGCCGGAGGTGGCCCACCAAGCGGTTCAAAGTCGGTAAAACTGTACGCCGCGGTCTTCTGCTCCAATCGGACACCATCTAACATCTCGTAGGTAGTTGGTTCCCGCAACATCACCAGCACCTCGTAGGGACCATCCATTTCCAGCTTCTGGATCAACGGGCCACGAAAGTCAAGTGTAAGTGTCTGTGGGCCAGTGGACAGGGTCATCATCGTTTTGCTAAAAACAACCCGTGGTGAGGTTTGAGTCTTTAGTACACCACCCACCTTAAAAGTACCCGCTTCGGTGAGATTGGCTCCAAACTCGATCCGCAGAATGTCAAACAATCCATTACGATTGGTGTCAATCCCTTGAGCGTTGAAGGTGCCATCAAGCTCCAATAAGGCCGCGAATTCAGAAGAACGGTATGGCTGGGTCAAGAATTCGATGTGATCCACGGTTTGTCGATGGGCATCAACAATAACCAAGTCTCCCTTATACGGCCCCTCTAAACCGGAACGTCGAAGGGGTCGTCCGGTCCAGTTGATTTTTAAGTCCTGCCGACCTTGTGTCAAGCTGAAACGCTCCGCCACATTGACGAGAGTGCTGCCCTCGTTGTTCATTAAAGAGCCATCTACTATATAGTTTCCGACCGTGCGAACCTCCAAATGAAGTGTTGTTTCGATAAAGTCGAACTTTCCATCGCCATTCTCATCAACAGCCACATCATTAACACCCTTGATAATGACACCCAGTTCTCCGAATTGCGTCGGTTCGTAAGCCGGGGTAGAAACAGTCAATCTCGATCCAAAACCCTTGCTCTCGATAGCATTAAGCGCCAGTTCGTAGGGACCCTCTTCACCTGACTGGAAGATTTGCTCTCCGGAAAAACTTAATAAAACGGTGTAGATTCCAGTCTTTTCGTTTAAAGCGGCATCGCTAAAGCGCGTCGACTCAAAGTTAGGCCGGTTCGCAATAAGCCGGCCATTTTTCCGCAGAACCCCCTCGATAACGTATTTTCCAGAAAGAATCGCCACTTCCACCTCAGCAACGAGGGCCTCTGCAAAACCATCACCATTCTTATCAACGGTATGGAAGGTTGTATTACCCGTGAACTGTATATTTTGAGCATTACCCTTTACGCTACTTGGTTGGGAAATCCTCAGAGAGGGCGTAAGGGAGGGGGAAGTATATTCATGCTTGTACCATGAATCGTAAACAAAGTCCTCTCGTTTATAGAGCTTGACACCTTCAACCGTCGTGTAATATTCTTCGCCATTGGCATCTTCAGCCTTACCATTTAAATTATAGGCAATGAATGCATCCCCAGAGGAATAGATTCCATCAAAAGTGACATCATAAAAAGTGAAATCTTTCACTCGTAGGCTATGCATACCAAACGTGTAACGATCATAGGATTTAAGAGCATCTTTGCTTCCAAAGGGACGGGCATTGCCCGTAAAGTTGGAATCTAACGACTTAACCTTCTTTGTGATAAACCCTTGAGCGTTGGTACCCAGCGAGACGAATTGACTTAACCGAATACCCATGATTTGAGCCATCACGGCAAAAGCATCGCTGAAAACATGACAGTCCGCATAGTCACAGGTAATGGGAACGGCCAGTAAATCTTCCCAGCGACATTTCTCGACGGAATCAAAGGAGTAACCGTAGCGCCAGCTATTTTGACCAAAGGCGTACACCCCATGCAACAGTTTCTCAAGAATGACATCTTCATCGGTTTCTCCAGAGGCCCAATTTGTCACTTTTTCGTACAGGGTGCGGGTAGCTGGAAGCCGCGCTGCTTGTTGAATTGGCGGTTTCTTCGTGACCAACAACTTCCGTTCAAATATAATGCCTTTGGGGCCATCAATCACATACGTGAATATCACTGTATAAGTCCCAACCTTGTCTGGCATATGAATAGTTACGTCACCCTCTAAACCAGTCCATGTTTCTGTGCCTTCCAGCGACGTGTCCCTAATTCGCCAATCGACTTCCACATTAGGTGGATTGTTGGTATTGGGACAGATATCCATTTTGGTGTGTAGCGTAACCTCCCCAGGAGAATCCCCACCAAAAAAGCTTGGGACTATGATCGGCCCTGAGAAGGGATACTCGTTGAAAGAAACAATATCCTCTCTAAGATTGCAGTCTGTATCAAAAAAGGATAACTGATAGATAGTATCGATGGTGTCATTCGAGTTTGGATTGTTCACGCGGATTGGGTTATGACCTTCGACCGGCTGTAATATTAATGCGATCTGAGGCAGTATTGCTATCTCAAGGGCCACCCAGTCAATGGCCGTACACCACCCTCGTGTGTTTAACATATCAACATTGATCTGCACACGGTTCGCAACGGGAGTCACTGCCGAGCCTTCTGCGGGTTTTGCCGGGAATTTGACCGTTTTGATATCCACGGCGAATGTGTTGAGTTTCCAACGATTGTTCTCCCCGCTGAGTAGGCCCAGCCTTTCTCCATTAAAGACTACCTCATCGCGTTCTGGTGGCGAAGTACCATTGAAATCCACGTCGTAGGCCGGCATGAGCACTTGTATAACGGCTGGGATAATCCCTTTGTCAATCAGAGGATATGGATCAACCAAGAATCCATCAGCATCTACTTCGCCAACAAAACGATCAATAAGGATATCGATGATGAGGGGGTGTTCCGGATCGGTATTATATGTGCATCCCGTATCCAATCCTGGCCCACTGTTGGCAACAAACACATCTTTTGTCGGGGGAGCATAAGGCGAAGTTGTCGCCCCAAAAGCTGATGTTAATCCCCTAAGCTCTGGCTTCCAAACATCCTGTGCGTAGGCCCCTATAGTCATAAGGAAAGTACACACGGCCGCCATGGCATGGACATATAAATAATTGTCCTTCTTTCGTTTCATCATTGACCTCCTAATGAGTCATGTTTAATGTTGTTCCCAAATAAATTTTTTGCCCTCTCTGGGGTGGTGAAAAGGAGGCTCCAACGGGTTCTAAAACGTGATCCCATTTTTATTCCGCTTAGTTAAAATTTTTTTAAAACAATCATTTAACTATAATTTAAATCATTAATCATTAATCATTAATCATTAATCATTAATCATTAATTATTTTCACCACCCTAGGCCCCCTCACCCGGTCCTCCCCCCGTAGCTAATCTTGGCACACAAGTCAGTATGTTATTGAAAATAATAAAATTGAAAATTGTCAGCCTGACTTGTTAATGGATGAGTCACTTCTATTTAAGTATTTGATTTATTTAATATAGGACTTACGCATTGACAAAATAAATTTATTTAATATTCAATCAGTTACGTCCAAAAGGCCTAGGCCATTATTTGGAAAGTTTTAAAATAAAATCAATGAGTTACTTTGCTGACTGCGTAAGTTCTATAATAATTAATAATTAACAATTAATTATTAATTATTAATTATTAACTATCAAGACTTGTGTGTTTATAGTAGTTCCGTTCTCCGATTTGGGCCGACAACATATCTTATTCCACGGTTCGGTTCCTGCTTCAACCAAGCTGGTTGTTTCCTTTCATTCCAGAAACAGAGCCGTCTTGTCCGCAGGCGTTAGTTCCTTTGGTATCGCCGTACACCTTAAAATATATTCCTATATTACTAAATAAACAATCAGTAGTCAAGTCTAATTTCAACGATCAACATACAAATTCCAGAAACAGAGCCGTCTTGTCCGCCGGCGTTAGTTGCTTTGGTATCGCCGTACACAATAAACATAATTAAAAATCAGTAGTCAACTATAATTTCAACGTTCAACATAAACAGACAAATTTGTCAATATTTGTCCATAAAATGGTGAACTGTTTTTAACCCCGCAGGGGAGAGGGAGTAGCCCCTTTGACCCTTCAGGGGAAAAGGCGGATATGAGGGGTGACAATTAAAAAGGATCAACTTTAATCATCACCACGATGATGGGCGCGGTATCATACGCTCATCTCACTATTTGAATAGTCCCCAAAGTGTCAACTGCAAAAAAAGTTATTAATAAATAAGAATTTACAATGCTATGTGGGTACTAACTAGGCCTATTTTAACGACTTTCGCCCAAATACCTCTTCGCCAATTGCCAACTTGTGCTTTAAAATGGTTGGCATTTTTTTGGATTGACAAAGAGACAAAATTATGAATTCAACGAATTTTGCGGCCTTGCTAACCCAATATACGCGCCGTATCCGCGCCAGTGCTGGTGATGTTGCTGATGAAATTGGAGTCAGCCGTGAAACGATTAACAAATGGAAAAAGGGCCTGTGCAAGCCCAGTCACAAACATCGCAATTTGGTACTGGCTTGTGCCAAGTTTCTGCGCTTGACGGAGCCAGAAACCCGTGAATTTCTAAAGACGGCCGGTTTTGAGGCAACGTTTGAAGAGGCGATTTTTACTGACTTTATCCACAGTCTGTTTGACAGGCTTTCCCAATCGCGCCCCTATTCAGTCATCGTATTATTAATTCGAGCCTGTTGGCATGAATTGCCTTGTAAAGACGCGCTGTTAGCCCAAGCGATAAACAGGTATTTGCCGGCCAATGTGTTGGATATCCAACCGCCTTATAGCCCGAATGTCGATGCCAACAGATACTTTTCGACTTTGGGCAAACAGTGTCAATTTAAAGACGTGAGCGATGACGCTGGCTTTGAGCAAGCCCTTCTTGAGCGATTAGAAAACACTCAACCGTTATTTTTGTTTGTTAATCGTTTTGAGCGCAGTAAGCCATTCTTGCGTGAGCAACTCGCGGCGACGCTTGGCACTGTCAGTGATATTTATCCCAATCGACTGCATATCATACTGTGTGGTGCTGAAAAAATGGCGGCCCTGAAATACCAGAATCCTGATGAATTGCCATTATTGGATGATGCGGTGGTTGAACCGTGGCCGGAATTGGGCCGCACCGAGGTGTATGCTTGGCGCAATTATCGTTTTAAAGGATTACCGTTAGATGAGGCGCTGGTGGATCAATTGTTAACCATTAGCGGTGGACATCCATGCTTATTAAATAAATGTTTAGGGTTTAGACAACACGCCCCGGATTTAGCCATTGAAGATTATCCCAAAGCGTTAAGCCAATGTGAGTCGGTTTGGCCGCTTTTTACGTCGTTTCGGAAAGAGGCCTCGACTCGACAACAACTTTCTCAATACTTGCAACAAGACGATTTAGGTAAGGCGCAACCTTATATTATTGATCCCTTGGTGCGTCAAATGTATTGGAGAAATCTGCTGAGAGTGCGTGAAAGACGCTTGTGTTGGCGGTGCGAAGCGTTGCTTCTGTCTGGGCGGGAAGTTTTGGACAATTAAATCCCGGCCGCTGCGGTGTCTTATACTAATGAAAAATGAAAAATGACTCAATTAATGATAAGTATATAAATTTTATATTAATTTTATTCGCAGAGCCTACAAGTCATTTTCGCGGATTTGAAGTGCGTTCCGTATATCAGTTATCAGTTCTGGGTACTTTGTCAATGTTTTATTGACGGGTAACATTGGCACTGCCAAACAGTCTCTGGTACTGCCAAACTAACGCATGCCAAGTTTGGACGCATGCCAAACGTCTGCCAAACGCCTGCCAAACTAACGCCTCAATGCCATATCGTAACGAATAACTGATTGATTTTATTAGTACAGCGGATGATCTCGCTCCGCTCATTACTGCGTTTGACGAACATTCTGTTCGCGTAGCCGTTGTACTATCATTTATAATCGTATGGGTTTATTACACATAAAAAGTTTAAATTGTTATTTAAAACAATCGTTTAGTGATTCTAAAATAATAACTCGTAAAAATTATAACCCCCGTAAATTTTCTAACAATCGCCTGTTTTATCTTATTAAAATGAATCATTATTATATATAATAAATAAAATACCGTATTTGTAATAAAAAAAGAGAAATTTCGCCAGAAATTCCCTTTTGAAAGGCCGCGTTTTTTGGTTTTAACCCTATAAAAACTACGGTTTACTATTATAACGACTACTCGTAAAAATAATAATATATGGCCTGTTATTAAAAAAATATAAAATTATAGCTTATAAAACAGTCATTTCTATTTAATGACGTATTAATGGCTACCGTCTCTGATTATGAATAATCATTCAGTTGGATAGACTGATAGGTAGCGGTACTGTGCCGTTTATATTTTTAGCTTTACCCCAAAAAATGGTGTGCCAAATATCCAATCGTCAAGTAGGCGCTTTTATGACATTTCATTTTTACAAAAAAAAGTCATCAATCCGGCGGTTAATTACCCCTCCTCCAAAATCAATGCTCATTAACTTTCCCACGTTGTATCGCCCAACGTTGTTGGGTGGGATCGAGCGAAAAACGGGAGCAAAGAACAGTCTACATGTATGGATTTATTCGTTACGATATGGCATTGAACTATACTCAAGAAGGGAACAAATTGGACTTTTCGAGAAACCTTTCATAACTTAAGTAACTACCGAAAAGCCCCAACGGGGCGATATTAATATAGCCTGTGTAGCTACCAGGAAATCCAAGTTATGGCCATGTTGAGTATAACGCCAGCCAAACTAATTTCTGCCAAACTAAAAACGACGCTAAAGCGTCGTTTGGACACCTACCAAACTCGTTTTTGCGTCAAAAAAATCCGTTTATTCCCCAAATCCGTTGTACTTTCAGTATATAATTACTTCATGGTATCTTGTTTTTGAGTTTATATGGAACGTACAGATGCGGACTTAACTTGGAAAACACATCCTCGTAAAGCTAAACATCGGAGGTGTTAATAACATAAAAAAATCCGTTCACTCCTAAAAGAAGTTGTACTCTCACTAGAGTTGTGCAACGGAACATAGAACAAAGATTGGTTCTTTGAATTTTAACAACAAGACTTGAAACTACCTTTGAAACAGCAACTACAAACACTATTTACTCACACACTAAAACAATTGCAAGCCAAAGGCGATATCCCTCAAGACATCGCTATCGATATCCATCTTGAGCGGACTCGTGATGCTCGGCATGGAGATTTTGCTTGTAACGCCGCGATGGTTTTGGCAAAGGCTGCTAAAATGCGGCCGCGTGACTTGGCAGCGCGTATCGTTGAACAATTACCCACGGACAATGAAACTATCGCCAAAGTTGAAATTGCCGGGCCGGGATTTATCAACATCTTTTTGACACCAAAGGCCTATTATGGGGTCATTGATGACATTTTGACCGCCCAAGACGCTTATGGACGCTGCCAACTCGGTGCCGGGCAATCAGTGATGATAGAATTTGTCTCCGCCAATCCGACCGGCCCTTTGCATGTTGGACATGGGCGAGGGGCCGCCTATGGGGCCGCCTTAGGAAATTTATTGACAGCGGCCGGCTTTAAAGTCCATAAAGAATATTATGTCAATGATGCCGGGCGACAAATGGATATTTTGGCAACCAGTGTGTGGTTGCGTTACTTAGAATTGTGCGGCGAAACTTTGACATTTCCCTCGAATGGCTATAGAGGTGACTATGTCTGGGACATTGCGGCCAGTTTGCACAGAGAACATGCCGAAGCCTTTCGGCAAAGTGCCACTACGATATTTGAAAATCTTCCACCCGATGTTGATCAAGGCGGCGACAAAGAGTTGCACATTGATGCCC
The DNA here is from genome assembly GCA_002085445.1 of Candidatus Parabeggiatoa sp. nov. 2. Classification (GTDB taxonomy): domain Bacteria; phylum Pseudomonadota; class Gammaproteobacteria; order Beggiatoales; family Beggiatoaceae; genus Parabeggiatoa. The sequence goes on along the minus strand of NBMI01000203.1, from coordinate 14,882 downwards.
TCATTGAACGCGGCAAGCAACTAGTTGGCGACAACGCTTATCGGCTTATATTTCAAAAAAGCCTAGAAACCATTCGTCAAGACATACGCCATGACTTAGAACAATTTGGCGTGGTGTATGAACAATGGTTTCATGAGTCAAGCCTCACCACCAATAACACCATTGCCAGTGCGATAGAACAATTGAAAGCCGGCGGACATACCTACGAACAAGACGGCGCCTTATGGTTTCGCTCTAGCGCGTTTGGCGATGAAAAAGATCGAGTAGTGGTACGTGGAAATGGACAATTCACCTACTTTGCCTCAGATATTGCCTACCATAAAAATAAATTAGAGCGTGGTTTTGACCATCTCATTAATATTTGGGGCGCTGATCATCACGGCTATGTATCGCGTGTAAAAGCAGCGATGACGGCACTGGGCGCGGAGGCTAACCGTTTGACCGTTTTGCTGGTACAATTTGCCACCCTCTATCGAGGCAAAGAGCGACTACAAATGTCCACCCGTAGCGGTGAATTTGTGACGTTGCGCCAATTGCGTGAAGAAGTAGGGGTTGACGCGGCCCGCTTTTTTTATATCCAACGCAAAAGTGAACAACATCTGAATTTTGATTTAGAATTGGCAAAGTCCCAATCCAATGACAATCCTGTGTACTATATACAATATGCACACGCACGGATTGCCAGTGTCTTTCGGCAGCAGCCCACACTTATGAACCACACCAATTGACTTATTATTTACGTGACTTGGCGGTGGATTTTCATACTTTTTATGATGCCAGAAGAATTTTAGTTGATGATGACGAGTTGCGTAATGCCAGATTAAGCTTAATCGCCGCAGTCCAACAAGTGCTGCGTAATGGTTTAACAATTATCGGTGTTTCTGCACCAAAGGTGATGTAATTATGGCGATCCGAAATCGACGCAAGCAGAGTTCTGACTACGTTTCTCCTACCTGTCCACCGGGGTGGGCGTGGCTCTTGGCGGGTATTTTGATAGGCGCATTTATCTCATTTCTGGTTTACTTACGAGAAATTGCCCCACGTTTACCACCCCAAGCCGCAGTGGTGGCTTCGCAACCTTCGCAACCTTCAACCGAAAACACCACCGCTGCGGTAAGCACACCACCGCCGTCCAATCCGGCACCGGATATTGGTTTTTATGACATACTGCCCAAATCGGAAGTGAAAGTACCGCCGCCTAGCGAGGCCCCGCCGGCAAACCCTCAGCCGAAAAAAGACTTTCCGATAACTGTCCCCGGTCGATATTTGTTACAAGTGGCATCATTTCAAAATGAGCAAGATGCCGATGGCATGAAAAACTACTTAGTTTCACTTGGCATCCCCGCACATATTGAGAAAACCAATCTCAGTTCGGGACTCTGGTATCGAGTACAGGTAGGCCCCATGACGGATTTGGACAAGCTTAACCAAATAGGCGCGAAGTTAGCTGAAAACAAGATTGAGGTTATTGTTCGGAAATTTTAAGTCAGTGAGAAGTTTCAGTTATCAGTTATCAGTTATCAGTTATCAGTTTTCAGTTTTCAGTTGACTCAAACGAGGTGCTGCTTTTTCAGTTATCAGCTATCAGTTGAATCAATTTTCGGATAGGCGAAAAGAGCTTATCTAAAAACCTCGAAAATGACATTAAAATAACGCTTAGTGCTAAAAATCCGAGGTATTTAATACATCGGATTTTTTGAAAGATAAACGTAACCCATTGAACATAAGAGACTGACTCAACTAAAAATCAATAACTTAGCTTATTAAGGGACAACTCTATTAAAGGATAGACACGCCTTGGGCTTCAAGCATGCGTACTAGCCGAATCAGAGGCAAGCCTATGATAGCGGTGGGATCGCTACCGACCATTCTATCTAACAAAGCAATCCCCAAGCCTTCTGACTTAAAACTGCCAGAGCAATTATAAGGTTTGTCCATAGCCAAGTAATTTTCTATCTGCGACAAAGTAAGCTGACGAAACTTAACACTAAAGCGTACAACATCGGTTTGAGCTTGGTTAGTGTCAGTATTGAGCAAGCACAAACCGGTCAGAAAATCGACTTGTTTGCCACGGGTTATAGTCAGTTGTTTGATGGCCTGTTCATGGGTGCCCGGTTTACCCAACACCGTGTCACCACAAACGGCGACTTGATCAGAACCGATAATCAAGGCTTGCGGATAGGCCTTAATAGCCGAATGGGCCTTAAGCTCAGCCAAACGACTGACGAGTGTCGCTGGAGGTTCATTTGGGAGGGGGGTTTCATCGACCGGTGGAGCATAAGTTTCAAACGGTATATGCAATCGGCCTAACACACTTTTTCTAAATGGTGAAGTCGAGGCCAGCACTAAAGGCAAGGCGGGCGGTTTTGGTACATGCAGGACAGTCATGGTGATTTTCATCCAAGGTAACAATGCGAATATCGAGATGAAAAATGAATTCCAGGCAAAAGTTTTTCTCCGAAAAACTTTTGCCTGGAAATGAAGAATGAACATTTTAGGCTAAATTTTCTCCGAAAAACTTTCGCCTAAAAAAGACTTATAAAATCACTTTCAATCAATACGTTTTTATGATTCAATTCAACCCTTAATTCGCATTAACAATGAAAGTAGACAAATATAGGCTTGTCTATAAAACTTATGTCACCGTGTGTACACGGGCGTAACCTACCCATTCGTATCGGAGGAGTTATTCTTGATGCCCTTAATACACCACCGCCCCAATCGAGCGTTAAAATGATCTCTATGTATGACATAATAATAGGACTTACGCACTCAGACAACTAACCAATTGATTTTCAGAAATAACTGAACAGGTAACGGCCGAGGCCTTTTACACGTAACTCACTGAATACTTGCCGAAATTTATTGAAGTCAATGCGTAAGTCCTAAATAAATCCCAGCGTCAAATTGAAAGCTTGAATGAGTTTTCCCTCATATGCACTTAACAAAGGCTATCGTACTGTTCCTATAAATCTACTCAAAACTATGAGAATTATTAACAATTATTAACAATTAATTATTAATTATTAATTATTTTAATCACCCCACCCCTTGGGTACCCTCTCCGGGAGAGGGCGTTGCCAACCGTGGCGAGGGTGAGGGGGAATTATGAATTCACTTAAAGCAGCTCAATCAAAAAACGGCGTTGGATTTGACATAAGTCAGTCATTATTATAGCATTGCCAGCATATGTTAAAAGGCTTACCGACGTATATTGATCCAAAGCGTCTCGCCCTTTTTGGCGTAAGCGTCAAAGGACGTGCGGCGCTCGCGCAGATGTCACGATTGCGTGACAGTCTGTGTGATGTACAAGGGGAGGCGCAGATTGACTGGTTGTTCGCGCTTGATGACAAGCAACGGCCGACGATTAGTGGCCGTGTGCAGGCGCAACTGCCTTTGCGGTGTCAACGTTGTTTGCAACCGATGCTGACAGAGATTGATACCAAAGTGGCTTTAGTCGTTCTGACATCCGAACCTAGCCAAAATAGCCAAAATAGCCAAAATAGCCAAAATAGCCAAAATGAAGAACTGCCGGTGGGCTATGAAGCGATCACCTTGACAAGCACACTGGTCTCATTGATAACAATAATTGAAGATGAACTGATTTTGGCCTTACCCATAGTGGCGAAGCATACGGCGTGTCCGTCTTCTAATGAATATCAATATGTTTCGAGTATTGTCGAAGATAAAACCCTAAAAAATAACCCATTTCAGGTATTATCACAATTAAAAATTGGGTAATGCCCCGAATATTTTCGCAGACGAAATAGAGAAAGCGAATCGCGCAATTGAAACAATTGATTATTTAATAAGTCACCCGTCAAAAGCCCGTCAACACCAAAGTAAGCCAAGCGTTTTTTTCTCACTGAGATATAATCATCTTTGAGCCGTTTTGTCTGCAAGCAAAAACTGCCATCGGCTTTGGCTTAGCAACGCTGTTTGGGACCGAAATTTTCGTCAGCGACTCTTCGCTTGTCAAGGGGATAAATGAGCTTGCAGTATAAGCCCCAAAACCAAATTTTGAAAGGGCGCTACTTGTAGTTGGGGGATGGCAAAATTCCGTGGCTTTTGACTGAACGATGGCCCCTTGACGGAAAAACCCCCAACAATTAACAATGAAAAATGAAAATGCGCCCGTTTATGACACTGATAACTGATAACTGATAACTGATAACTGATAACTGAATAAAAGGATTTTTAGCATGGCTGTACAACAAAATCGTAAAAGCCGCTCTAAACGCGGGATGCGCCGTTCCCATGATGCTTTAACCGCGCCAACCTTGTCCATTGAACCCACTATCGGTGAAGAACATCTGCGTCACCATATTAGTCCGTCGGGTTATTATAAGGGTCGTAAAATCATCACTACTAAGGAAGAATAAAACTTGACACCACGTATTGCGTTGGACGCGATGAGTGGCGATCAGGGCCCCGAAGTCGTCGTCCCTGCCGCTCTACAGATATTATCAGAACGAGATGACCTACACCTGATTATCGTCGGTGACGAAGCTACGCTCAAACAGCAAGTGGGTCGTCAATCGGTTTCTATTGAACAACGTATATCCATTCGCCATGCTGGGCAGCGAGTGGAAATGGATGAACTGGCTTCACATGCGTTACGCTATAAGAAGGATTCATCCATGCGTATTGCCATTAATTTGGTCAAAGAAGGCGTGGCAGATGCTTGTGTCAGTGCCGGTAATACTGGCGCTTTGATGGCGACCGCCCGTTATGTGCTTAAAACATTGCCCGGCATAGATAGGCCGGCCATCATTACCGCTTTGCCCAACATGGAGGGAACATGTACCCATGTTCTTGATTTGGGAGCCAATATTGATGTCAGTGCGGAACAATTGTTTCAATTTGCCGTGATGGGTAGCGTGTTGACTCAGGCCGTCGATAATTTGCCCAACCCACGTATCGGGTTGCTCAACATCGGTCAAGAAGAAATCAAGGGCAATGAACGTGTCAAGGAAGCCGCCAAATTACTGGCAGCCAGTGGGAGTATTAATTATGTGGGGTTTGTTGAAGGTGATGATATTTTTAAAGGCACCGTCGATGTAGTGGTATGTGATGGCTTTGTGGGTAATGTGTCCCTCAAAACAACTGAGGGTGTCGCTAAAATGATCAGTCACTACGTCAAGCAAAGTTTTAATCAAAACCTGTGGACGCGCTTTGCAGCCTTGATTTCTTTGCCAATTATCAAAAACTTACGCAAAAAGATTGATCCACGTCGCTACAATGGAGCCAGCTTGGTTGGTTTGCGCGGCATTGTGATTAAAAGTCACGGCAGTGCTGATGTGTTGTCGTTTACTTATGCTATTAAAGAAGCCCTTGTTGAAGTACAAAAAAATGTCCCTTCGCAAATTAGCCACATACTTGCCACTTTATTAAGCGAGAGAAGGCGTGTCGAGTGATTTATTCTCGGATTATTGGAACGGGCGGGTATCTGCCGGAAAAGATACTAACTAATGCTGATCTTGAAAAATGGGTAGATACCAGCGATCAATGGATTGTTGAACGCACGGGCATACGCACCCGCCATTTGGCGGCCGATGATCAAGATACTTGTGATTTAGCAGAACAAGCGGCTTGCCGCGCACTGGAGGCTGCGGGGGTTAATGCATCTGAACTGGATTTAATCGTTTTAGGTACCACCACCCCGGATCGCATTTTCCCCAGCACGGCTTGTTTACTCCAAGCCCGCCTAGGTAATCATGGCGCAACCGCTTTTGACGTACAGGCCGTGTGCAGTGGTTTTATTTATGCCTTAAGCATTGCCGACAAATTCATCAAAACCAAGGCTGCACGACGAGCATTGGTTGTTGGTGCCGACATTTACTCGCGCCTCGTCAATTGGACAGATCGCAATACCTGTGTGTTGTTTGGCGATGGCGCGGGGGCCGTCGTACTTGAAGCCAGTACGAGTGCGGGTATTTTATCCACCAATTTGCATGCCGATGGTGCTTATAAAGATATATTGACTGTGCCAGCGACAGTGGCACAAGGCCGCCTAAAGGGTGATGGCTTTACCAAAATGCAAGGCCATGAAGTCTTTAAGTTTGCTGTTAATGTCCTGAAAGATATCGTTGAAGAAGCACTGGCTACCAATCAACTTGACCGCAGTGCGATTGACTGGTTGATTCCCCATCAAGCGAATATTCGTATAATTACCTCAGCAGCTTCGGTTCCGTTGGCTTTAGATGTCGCTGTGCGCGATGGGCGCATTCAGCGCGGAGATATTTTGTTGCTGGAAGCGGTAGGCGGTGGATTTACTTGGGGGGCCGCCTTAGTTAAATACTGAGATTAAAACACAGAGATCACTTCAGGTACACGGAGACATGAGCAGTGTTCAGTGAACAGTGAACAGTGATCAGTGTTCAGTGAAATAACTGATAACTGAAATAACTGATAACTGAAATAGACTTCGCACGGGTCAAATTTAAACTTTCAAATCGGATTTTTAAACTGATCACTGAAAAATGAATGAAAAACTGATAACTGAAAACTGAGAACTGAAATGAAATACGCATTCGTTTTTCCCGGTCAAGGCTCACAATCTGTTGGCATGTTAGCTGACTTGAATGCGACTTATCCCATTGTCAAACAAACCTTTGATGAAGCCTCCCAGGTATTGGGCTATGACTTGTGGGGGTTGAGTCAACAAGGGCCGGAGGAAACCTTAAATCAAACCGAAAAAACTCAACCGGCACTCCTAGCGGCGGGTGTGGCCGTGTGGCGCTTATGGCAACAGATTGGAGGCCCAGAGCCGGCATTGATGGCCGGACATAGTTTTGGTGAATACAGTGCCTTAGTTTGTGCCGGCGCGTTAGGATTTAACGATGCTGTCCGCTTGGCAGAAGATCGAGGCCGTTTTATGCAGACGGCGGTGCCGGAAGGTGAGGGTGCCATGGCAGCCATCTTGGGTTTAAAAGATGAGAAAATCCTCGAAATCTGTACAACGGCAGCCCAAGGCCAAGTGGTTTCTCCAGTGAATTTTAATGCGCCCGGTCAAGTTGTCATTGCTGGACACCGGGCGGCCGTCAAACGGGCTGCAAGCTACGCTAAAGCCGCCGGAGCAAAACGTGCCATTTTGTTGCAAGTCAGTGTTCCCGCCCATAGTACCTTGATGCAGCCGGCGGCTGAAAAAATGGCCGAGCTTCTCGCCAATGTGACAATCACCACGCCAACCATTCCAGTTATTCATAATGTAGATGTTTCCGTCAAATCCAAACCGACTGACATTCGCACGGCTCTAATAGCACAACTTTATAACCCCGTGCGTTGGGTCGAAACGATTGAAAAAATGGTAGCCGAGGGCGTGACAATGTTATTTGAAAGTGGCCCGGGGAAAGTTTTGACCGGCTTAAATAAACGCATTGCTCGCCGCGTTATGACGGCAAAACCGATAATGGATACCCGAACATTAGAACAAGCCCGAAAGGCGCTGGAGGCACCGGCATGAACATAGACTTAAGCCATGATCGAGCTTTAGTCACGGGCGCAAGTCGCGGGATTGGTCAAGGCATTGCACAGGCTTTAGCACAAGCGGGGGCCGTTGTTATAGGCACTGCCACAACTCCTGAGGGGGCCGAACGTATCACGCAATCTTTGAGCGAACAAGGCCTTAAAGGAGAAGGGAAAGTGCTTGATGTCGCCAACCCCGATTCAATCAATGTGCTGATAGCGGGTTTAGGCAAGGAAATGCCGAGCATTTTGGTCAACAATGCGGCCATTACCCGTGACGCGCTGTTGATGCGTATGAGTGAGGAAGACTGGAATAATGTCATCAACGCGAATTTAACTGGCGTTTATCGCTTGTCTAAAGCCTGTCTGCGTGCGATGATGAAAGCCAGACATGGGCGTATAATAACAACAACCAGCGTCGTCGGCTTGACCGGTAATGCTGGGCAGGCAAACTATGCAGCAACAAAAGCGGCCGTGATAGCCTTTAGCAAGTCATTAGCCAGAGAAGTAGGTAGTCGTGGCATCACGGTTAATACCGTTGCCCCCGGCTTTATTGAAACCGATATGACGCGAGGCTTTTCTGAAGAACAACGTACTGCTTTGTTGCAACAAATTCCTCTAGGCCGTGCCGGTGAGGTGAATGATGTGGCAAACGCGGTGGTCTTTTTAGCTTCAAAGGCCGCGGCTTACATTACCGGTGAAACATTACATATGAATGGTGGCATGTACATGCCATAATCAGTGTTCAGTGATCAGGGCTATCACTGAAAAACCGATAAGGATCGGCTAAAAAATAACTTACCAAAACAGCTAAAGCAGTTGTCTAAAAGCTAAAGTACCCTAAAGGGCACTATAACTATTTTGGGGAAATTAAATTTTCTTCGATCCTAACTGATTTCGAGGTTCAAGTTTTTGTTCGTTGTATACTTTTGCCTATCACTTAAACTTCTCACTTAAACTTCTCACTGAAAAAACTGATAACTGATAACTGAATAATAGAGGCAAATATTGTTATGAGTAGTTTCGATGAACGTGTCAAGAAAATCGTGGTTGAACAACTAGGTGTCAAAGAAGAAGAGGTTACTAAAGAAGCTTCTTTTGTCGATGACTTAGGTGCGGATTCTCTTGATACCGTAGAGCTGGTGATGGCACTCGAAGAAGAATTTGGGTGTGAAATCCCAGATGAAGAGGCCGAAAAAATCACGACAGTACAACAAGCAATTGATTATATTGAAACTAATCAATAGTGATTTCGAGGCAAAAGTTTCGTAAAAGCTTTTGCCTCGAAGAGATAAACTTTAAAGGCCACAACGCGAGAGGGGTCTTAGGGCCGTTAAAGCGTGGGCCTTTATTTTTGGTTTTATTTAGGGTTCACTTATAGTAAACCATTCATTAACAACTCAAAAATAATTTGCCCAGGTGTCTTCGACGCAAAAGTACAGCGAAGCGAAACTTTTGCGTCGAGGGTTGTTTTTCTTTAAAAGAACCCTTATGATTTTTCATCAAGCGGCCAGTCGGGGTTTCAGTAATTATGGTCAAACTTGAGACTGACAACTCTTAAAATTTGCGTTTCCCCAAGCAAATAAGGATTGTACAAAGCGGCTAAAGAATTTTTTTGGGCCCCTTTGGTAGATTCACTTAACGAAATGAGTGCTATTGTTAACGTTTGTTAACATAAATGAATCGGTGTGTACCTGACGTGACTAAAAGACGTGTTGTCATTACTGGGCTGGGTGCGGTTTCGCCAGTGGGCTTGACAGTCAAAGAAAGTTGGGAAACCGTGCTGGCCGGAAAAAGCGGGATTGGGACTATTACCGACTTTGATGTCTCCGGTTTTGCGGCTCAATTTGCTGGGCAGGTTAAAGGCTTTGATGTCAGTCAGTACCTGTCTAGCAAAGAAGCCAGAAAAATGGATCCTTTTATCCATTATGGGATTGCAGCCAGTGTAGAAGCGATTAAAGATGCTGGCTTGGAAGTGACCGAGGCCAATGCCGGACGGATAGGCGTGGTAATAGGCTCTGGGATAGGTGGACTCCCCGGCATTCAAAAAGGTCATCTGGCTTATATCGAAGGAGGAGCACGGAAGATTTCACCCTTTTTCGTGCCCGGTAATATTATCAATATGATTGCTGGCAATCTATCGGTTAAATACGGCTTCAAAGGCCCCAATTATGCGATTGTCACCGCTTGTTCATCGGGGACGCATAGTATTGGGAATGCCGCTCGCTTGATTGAATATGGTGATGCGGATGTGATGATTGCCGGTGGGGCTGAAAAGGCAACCTCACCGATGGGAGTCGGCGGCTTTGCGGCCGCCCGTGCCTTATCCACCCGCAATGATTCGCCCGAAACGGCCAGCCGTCCTTGGGACAGAGATCGTGATGGCTTTGTCCTCAGCGATGGGGCCGGTGTGTTGGTGCTAGAAGAGTCTGAAACAGCAAAACGGCGCGGCGCACGTATTTATGCGGAATTAGTCGGCTCGGGTATGAGTGGTGATGCCTATCACATGACTTTACCGCAAAAAGAGGGAGAGGGCGCACGACATTGCATGTTGAATGCATTGCGTAATGCCCAGTTGAATCCCGACCAAGTTGACTACATCAACGCGCATGGCACCTCAACGCCAGCCGGCGACAAGGTTGAAACACTCGCGGTAAAAAAAGCGTTTGGTGATCATGCCAAACAGTTAGCCGTCAGTTCGACCAAATCCATGACCGGCCATTTGTTAGGCGCCGCTGGAGGCTTAGAAGCCGTATTTAGCGTACTAAGTATTCGTGATCAAGTTGCACCACCAACCATTAATTTGTTTAACCTAGATCCTGAGTGTGAAGGTTTAGACTATGTACCCCATCAAGCGAGAGAAATGAAGATTGATGTGGTGCTGTCGAACTCATTTGGGTTTGGAGGAACAAATGGGACGTTGGTGTTTAAACAGGACTCCAAACTTTAGTTTGGCAGTGCCAAGTTACCCGTCAATAGAACATTGACAGAGTACTACCATTATCAACGATCTTTATTAATTAAACCTGGGACTTACGCACTCATGCAAATAACTCATTGATTTTATTGAGATAACGCGCCTCATTGGCGAAACGATGTATTATCAATAACTCATTGAATTGAGACTTAATTAAAAGTTTAAATGCGTAAGTCCTAAAACATATGATTTAATAGGAAAGCAGCGAAGGCTCATAAACCATTCGCCTATTGGAAAAGCGAATAACAGAAAAAAATAGACATAAATTTTGCAATCGTTTTTCAAAGATATAACAATGAGTTACCCAATTGGGGATTCATCCTTATAAAACAAAATCTATGTTATTTTCCTCTGTACAGGACAAAAGTTCGTAAACTGATCAGATTTATGGTAGGGCATCTAACTCATACATTAAATAAAAACAATGAGTTATAGTGTCAGAATTTTTGTCCTGTACTTAGGTTATTTTCAATAGATTACAAGTGGATTGCAAAATCTAGGTTCTTCTAATAAAATAAATCATTCGCACATCAAAATTCGCCATTTTCCATTCGCCATGATGAGCCTTCGCTACGAGGCTCTTAAGAAACATTTCCAATCATTATCCACACTTCCCTATTCTCCCCTACCCCCGCAGAGAAGCTACCATAAGCACAAATTAGCTTATGTAGCTTATATAATTGTTACATAAACTAATTATTAAATAACTCAAAGAATAAGTGAGTCATTCATTAACGACTAACGCTGAAAATTTAACATTTTGGGGCACCCTTTTCTAGGGATGGATTGCCGACTATGCTTAGAACTCTATTTCTCTTCCTTTTATTGTTTATGACAGCCATCAGTTGTGGCGGATATTGGCTCTATAAATATCGCCTCACCGCACCGTTACCGCTGTACGAAGATGTACGTTATACCGTGCCATCCAATAGCACTTTACGTCAAGTTGCCATAGAGTTGATGGACGAAGGGCTGCTTGACTATCCCACCGCGCTGGCTTGGGTATCATTGGCACGTTTCCAAAAAAAAGCGCATCGGATTAAAGCCGGCGAATATCTTATTGAAGAAGGTACCACGCCACAACAATTGCTGGATATTATGATTGCGGGTAAAACTATACAGCATACCTTAACCATACCCGAAGGGTGGAACTTTCGGCAAATGATGGCAGCGGTACGCAAACACCCAGAGTTGGTACAGACGCTTGGTGACATTGACAATGCGGCCATTATGGCAAAACTCGGTTGGAAAAAAAGGCACCCTGAAGGGCGTTTTTATCCAGACACCTATCATTTTCCAACCGGCACGACAGATGTGAAATTTTTGCAACGCAAGAACGTCCTCTCATTGCCCGCGTGTTTGTGCGACGCTTGGAAAAAAATATGCGGTTACAAACGGATCCCACTGTGATTTACGCACTGGGTGAAGCCTTTGATGGGAATATTCGTAAGCGGGATTTAAGAATAAAAAATCCTTATAATACTTATGTTTACAAAGGTTTGCCGCCTACACCGATTGCTATGCCGGGACGCGCCGCCATCCATGCCGCTGTGAATCCTGTCGAAAGTGACGCGTTATATTTTGTGGCTAAAGGCAACGGTAGCCACCAATTTTCAGCCACCTATCGAGAGCATCGGTGCGCTGTGATTGAATATCAACTTAAAAATAAATCCCCACGCCGTTATCGGAGCCAGTGTAGAAAATATCCACGCTGTGCAGCTTGTCGTCGTTAATGAAAAATGAAGAATGAAGATGGCAGTCGTCCAAACTTTAGTTTGGCGGGAAGACTCCAAACTTTAGTTTAGCAGTCGTCCAAACTTTAGTTTGGCAAGAGTCCAAACTTTAGTTTGGCAGTGCCAAAAAATGTTTGGCAGTGCCAAGTTAAAACTGGCCGACTAAAACCCGTCAATAGAACCTTGACAGGATACTAGTTCTTAATTGAGAAAGTCAACGCCTCCCTCATTTAAAAAAAACTTGCCAGCCTTTTCAACAAACCAACCCACAGCAGCCTTGTGCCATTTCTTGCCAATTTTGTCCGTTATTCAATCCCTGAAAAGCAACCAAGTACAAAAAATAAATCCGTTTATTCCCTTTCATCCGTTGTACTTTTAGTATATATTCATTTTATGGCACTTCGAATAGGACTGTGCGGCAGCCATCGCACCGGCAAAACAACCTTAGCAGAAGCGATTTCCAAAAAAACCCGGATACCTTTTATTAAAACCAGCACCAGCGCTGTTTTTGAGCAGCACGGCTTACATCCGGCTCAGCCTCTTTCTTTTAAAACTCGTCTTTGGATTCAACACCGCATCATAGAAGCCGCCGTTGAAGTTTGGCAAGCTGAAAAAGGTTCCTTTATCACAGACAGAACCCCGATAGATTTTATGGCTTACACGCTGGCAGATATTCAAGGTACCACCGAAGTGGATTTTGCCGAATTAGAAACCTATTTAGAACACTGTTTTGAAGTGACTAATCAATTCTTCACGACGCTCACCGTACTTCAACCCGCTATTCCCCTTGTTCATGAACAAGGCAAAGCAGCCTTGAATAGAGCCTATATGGAACACCTTAATATACTCATTCAAGGTTTATGTCGTGATGAACGCCTTAAATGTACTTCAATCGTTATCAAACGCAATATAATCAGCCTTGAAACTCGGATTAAAACAATTTTAAATTAGCCATTTATTCTTCGTCCAAAGCTGAAGCTTTGGACGAAGAATTTTAAAATTGAATCAATACCAGGGGCGTTGCCCCAGGCTATATTAATATCGCCCCGTTGGGGCTTTTCGGTAGTTACTTAAGTTATTTTTGTTTCTCAAAAAGTCCCAAAAGTTTCGCTTCGCTGTACTTTTGCCTGAAAATTTGTTCCCTTCTTGAGCAAGCCTTGTTCATAGTTATCGCCAAGGCAGACGACGTTATCGTCGGCATAGACAAATAAGGGCATGGCAAGTATGATTGCCAAAACGGGAGTCGGTATTTTTTTGGTTAACATGGTTTAGCTCCTTTCTATTTCGTTGTTTTGTTTATGTTCATTATAGTTGTCCAGGTTAAGTAAGTACAACGAATTACGCGGATAAACGAATTGAGTACAACGAATTACGCGGATAAACGAATGGCCGTACAACTAATTAGCGAATTAGTACCCGTCCAGAAGTTTGTCGGTATTTTTACGAATAAAGTTCTTGTTTTTATTCACTTTTTTTTTGAATCATATCTGAATGGGTACTTAAACGAATTAAAAACGCGGATAAACGTACTCTCGATAAAAATTGACTTTTACCAATCCTTATACTCGATGATCAAGTTTTTGAGGGTTAGTGCAAGATATCGCCTGGGGATAAATCCCCAGGCTTAAAGTTTAAGTCTGCTAAAGTGGTAGAGAGTTTCTGTTTGACATTTTTCTGCTAATTGTTTGATTGTTTCTTGTTCCCAAGTATCAGTATCTATGATAAGCCATAATTCATCGTAGCTTTTCAGCTCATAATCTCTATTATCTTCTAGAAACTCATTCAACATTTGTTCAACATATTTTGGTGATGACTTGCCACGGGCGCATTCCCATTTTCCGGGTACGAAAGTTAATTTAGATGGCGATTATGCTTAATATAAGGATTTAGAACTGACGCACTAACGCAAATAATTCATTGATTTTATTTACATAAATCGCTCCCTTGGCGAGACGACATTTTATAAATAACTCATTTAATTTTTTTATAATTGAGTTTGTCAATGCGTAAGTCCTAGGATTGATAAAAGTCAATTTTTATCAAGAGTACGTTTATCCGCGTTTTTAATTCGTTTATCCGCGTAATTCGTTGTACTAAATTCGTTTAGGAGCAATATTCGTTGTACTAAATTCGTTTATCCGCGTAATTCGTTGTACTTACTTAACCGTGAAAACGGGAATGCGCCCCTTGCCACTTTGTTTTGAAGGGCGGCGTAAAATTTCTACATGCAAATTTTGTTCATTAAACTTGGAACTATATTGCTTTCGGTTTACTCGCCACATCTAACGGATGCAAACGGTAATAGTTTGTTGGTGTTTCTCTTGGCATGGTTTATTTACTCCCAACCTAATTCGGTTACGTCAGGAATAAAGGGTATTGCACCTTCGCTGTCATTAATATATCCCTTGACGATGTCTAAACCATCTACATCAACATTGGCTAAAGAGTAAACACGAGATTCTCCCTCTTTTTTATTGATAAACCAGATTTCGTCCTTTCTAAATAGTCTTTTTATATCTAACAAGAGAACGTCGTGTGTTGATGCAATCAACTGACTTTGGACATTTTGAAACCGTTCGTGGTTGAGAAGAAGAGCAAACAGTTTTTTGATAAGCAAATGGTGTAAACTCCTTTCAATTTCATCTATCACAAACACAGAATCATTATTCAATAGTCTGAATAGCATCGGAATGAGTTCAATAACT
>NBMI01000022.1 GCA_002085445.1 Candidatus Parabeggiatoa sp. nov. 2 | reverse complement strand
AGCACTCCTAAGAGTGGGTGAATCTACTAATCGCGTACCGAAAATGGGAGATAGCCGCTTTATACAATCTGAATTCGCTTGGGGAAAAGCAAATTGATAGATTGTAAGTCTCAGGTAAAACCCGTACTCCAGGGTGAGCACTGAACCAGATACCTGCCGCTTTAGAACAATGAATGTTCCGCCGGGCATGTTATCTTAGCAACGACAGTTTGTCAACTTTTTAGAGTGTCTGTTGTTAGCTTTTGTTAGAATTTATTAATAACTGATGTTACGCACTGAACTTCCAAGCCTTGGGATAAATCCCAAGGCTAAGAGCGGACAGGAGGCTAAAGCCGACTAATATCGTTTTTCAGATAAATAATTTCTAGTTTTTCAGATAACAAATTTCAGTTAGAAACCGTAAAGCGTTTTGGAAACGCTTTACGGTTTTGCCCTAAATATTTTTCTGAACGTCTATAGTTGGTTTTAGGAGGCTAGAGGTTCCTAACGCTTTTAGCCTTGGGATTTATCCCAAGGCTTGTGGAAGCTGAGTGCGTAACATCAGTTAATAAATTGATTACTATAAACCAACCTCAATCAGGTTAAAGGGTATAGGGGAAAGGGGCTGGAAAAACTGGGAATTGTTGTTTATACTCAGCCTTTTGCTAATCGGTAATTGCTAATGGGTAATTGGTGGGGTGGTGAAAATTGTGAAACGAAGTAACTACGCGAAGCGTCGTTAATAACTAATTGTTAACTAAAAAAACATAAGTAACTCATTGTTTTTTAGTCATTTTTTAGTAATAATTAAATCCAGCGGAATAAAAATTGGATCACGTTTATGCGCCTTCGGAACCTCTTTTTCACCACCCCAAGTAATTGGTAAAGGTTGTAGTCAACAGAAAACCTTTAGAGCACATTACCCATTTTTAACTCCAAACCTAAAGGTTTGGACTGAAGCCAGCCCAACTTTGTCGTCATCAGCTTTCGCGTAGGACATCATATAGATATACTAGACACATCCTTGAGTTTTTTGTCATGTCTCACGCCGCGAGAAATTGAGCCATGAAAACCAGATTTCGTATCTGTCGAAATGACAAAAGCGCAATTTGTGATGGTGCAAAGTCTAGAAATTATTGTTAGTTTGTCCATTCCCCTTTCTCCGTTCGCGGCAAATTTTTTTTCTTGAATTATACGGAATGTACAGATGCGGGTGAAAATAAAAATTGACCCGTTTGGTTATTTTTATTGACTTTCAATCCGAAAATGAAGCCGATAAAACATCCGTTTCGGAAAGCGTATCCGTTATACTATCAGTATATTTTGCCGCGAATCCGTTCTCATTTTTCTTTGAATAACCAGATGACTACACCTGTAACCACTCTGCACGGTGTCGGCAAACCAGTCGCCGATCAATTAGCACGTCTGGGCATACATACCATAGAAGACGTGCTATTTCACCTACCATTGCGCTATGAAGATCGCACACAGATTAAGCCGATAGCCGACTTGAAAATATCAGAGAATGTGCTGATTGAAGGCACTATCCAAGACGCTCAAGTAAAATTCGGTAAACGGCGCACTTTAGTCTGTACGTTCAGTGACGGCACTGGCACCGTCATGCTCAGATTCTTTAACTTTTACTCGTCGCAACGAGAACAATTAAAACCGGGTGTTCAGTTGCGCTGCTTTGGTGAAGTGCGCCAAGGTTTTCAGAGTTTTGAATTGGTGCATCCACAATATGAATGTATTGACTCCCCAAGTTCAGCGCCGTTGTTAGAAGAACACTTGACACCAATATATCCCAGCAAGAGCAATTTAAATCAATCGCTATTCCATTCTCTCATCAAGCAAATATTTCAAAAACATGAGATTGTTGATTATATCCCGGAGACGGTACGCAAACAGTTTAACTTATTGCCTTTGGTAGAGGCTTTACAGATTTTGCACTATCCACCGCCCGATGTCTCTCTCAAAGCCTTGCGAGAAGCTAAACATCCCGCCCAGCGACGGCTGGCTTTTGAAGAGTTGTTGGCTTATCACTTGAGTTTATATGCTGTAAAACAACGTGCCCGCAGTCACAATGCTCCCGGCTTGGATAATGCCGGGCAATTAACTCAAACCTTGTTAGCACAATTGCCCTTTAAACTCACCAAAGCTCAACAACGGGTAGTGGTCGAAATTGCCGCCGATTTACGCGCAACGCATCCCACGCAACGCCTTTTGCAAGGCGATGTCGGCTCTGGCAAAACCATAGTCGCCGCCATCAGTGCCTTGCAAGCCATTGAATCCGAGTATCAAGTCGCCGTGATGGCACCCACCGAATTGCTCTCGGAGCAGCACAAACGCACGTTTATGCAATGGCTTGAGCCATTGCAAATTGAAGTTTCTTGGTTGACGAGTAGTTTAACTAAGAAAAAACGTGAGCAAGCCTTAGAAAAGATCGCCTCCGGGCAAGCGCAATTAGTTGTAGGCACTCATGCCCTATTTCAAAAAGAGGTTGAGTTCGCCAAGTTAGGCTTGGTGATTGTTGATGAACAACACCGTTTTGGCGTACATCAACGGTTAGCTTTGCGTAACAAGGGCAGTAAAAAAGGCCTCTATCCCCATCAATTGATTATGACGGCTACCCCAATTCCGCGCACGTTGGCAATGACGGCTTATGCGGATTTAGATACCTCTATCATCGACGAATTGCCACCCGGACGCTCTCCCGTTAATACCGTCATTATTCCCAATACGCGCCGTGAGGAAATCATGGCACGAATTAATCAGGTGTGTCAACACGAAGACCGTCAAGCCTATTGGGTGTGTACTTTAATAGAAGAATCCGAAACGATGCAATTTCAGGCGGCCGAAGACACGGCCGAGCAATTGCGAAATGCGTTGCCAAATCTACAGATTGGCCTCGTCCACGGACGCATAAAATCTAAAGAAAAAGAACACGTTATGGAAAAATTTCAGGCCAAGCAGATAGATCTATTAGTGGCAACGACGGTGATTGAAGTCGGTGTGGATGTCCCTAACGCCAGTTTGATGATCATTGAAAATGCCGAGCGACTGGGATTAGCACAACTGCATCAATTACGAGGCCGTGTCGGCCGCGGCGCGTTACAAAGTTATTGTGTCTTGCTCTATCAACCGCCTTTATCAGAAATTGCCAAATCCCGCCTCGCCACCATCCGCGACAATCACGACGGTTTTGTGATTGCACAACGCGATTTAGACATCCGAGGGCCGGGAGAAGTTTTGGGGACGCGCCAAAAGGGTGTGCTGAATTTCCGCGTTGTTGACTGGCAACGGGATAAAATCATGTTAGACGATATTGTAGAAGCCGGCAAGATATTGTTTAAAGAACAACCAGAGCAGTGTCCGTTGTTGATAGGGCGGTGGTTGAAAGAAGGCTGGCATTATGGCGAAGTTTAAAGCTGGGTGGTGAAAATGGCCAGGCATGGCTTCACTGAACAAGCCAAACAAGACCAGATTGCCTAACGGAAACGGCTTTGGGCAGCGAGTTCCAAGAGTCAATGCCCTTTAACTAAAAACGTTCTTTTGTACCACCCAACGTTGTTGCAGTTGCTTTTGTTAGTTGGTTAGTAGTAGGCGATTCATCGCCTAACAAGGAGTCCAAACTTTAGTTTGGCAAGGAGTCCAAACTTTAGTTTGGCAAGGAGTCCAAACTTTAGTTTGGCAGTCAAGATAAATCTTGGACTCCGGATAAATCTTGGACTCCGGATAACTTTAGAATCATATATTTGATAATGGTTTAAAAATAATAGCTCAGGCGGAGGTAGATTCTATGCCCCGGTGCAAGGTATTGGCTGCTTTCTCCAACTTCAAGGCCGCCAAATTCTGTGTCCTTGTTTCCATAAGGTAAATCTAGCCAGCCTACCAGTTGTAGGTTTTCCGCCCAGTCGTAAATGCCGCGTATTTGAAAAATACCGCTGTTGTCGTGTAAGTTGCCAATCCAGCTGCTGTATAAGTTAAATAAGGGTGTTAGTTCGATTCGTACACCGCTACCAAGATAATCGCGGCTTCGCGTATAAACTTCGCCGCGTTGGACGCGTTTTTGTAAGGCGGTGTCAGCAGTCAGGTAATTGGCAGGTTCAGTTTCGCCGACGCCGTTGCGGAAGTATTCGAGATAGCCGTAAAAGTTATGCTCAAACCACTCCCATGAGTAGTCCATATTAGTGACTAAAGAGACGGCCGTGCCACCTTCTTTCAAACGAGTGGCGCTGATATCGAAACGCCAGATGGCCTCCCAAACATCTCTGCTTAGCCCTAGCCCAAGCACGTTTTCATCGAAATGACGCGCTGCCAGTAAATCATAATCCCATTTATCTTGGTAGCGGCCGCGATATTTGAGGGCTAGGCTACTTTGTTCGCTTTCAACCTCATCGGTTTCAGGATTGCGGCGCGGTAGTAGAATCATCTGGATATCGTTACCATTCTCAAATAGCCATTGTCCATAGAGCATGTCATCGCCCGTTTTGTAGTCTTTGTCGATATCGGTGGGCGAAAAAGGGCTAAAGATATCAAGCGGATGGAAAATAAGGCCGTTGCCCCAACTGACGGTTTGGCGGCCAACACGAATCACCAGTTCTTCGCCATTGTAGCCAAGGTACAATCGATCTAAACGGTGTACCGCGTCTAGTTTGTCATCATCGCCCCACTCACCTGTTAAATTAAACAACCGGCGATCATCTTTGGGTAAACCGAAGCTGGCGGCATCCAAGCCGGTAGCGGCCAACGCTTGTTGTGTTTCAGGCGTATCGCCGTAGAGGGCTAAGATTTCATAGTGGATTTTAGTGTCCCACGCACCCCAATTATTTTCGGTCATCAAACGAAAATCAATGGAATTATCCACCGGCGACTGTTCCCCATATTGGGCGATGATGTTATCACTTTCATAGTGGGTGGCCGCGATATGGTATTTGATATGTCCATCAAAAGACCACTCGTCAGCCGCAACAATGCTACTGCACAAGACAAGTAAGCCACCCAATAAATATACAATGCTTTGCATGGAGTCCAAAGCTTCAACTTTGGACACTTCAACTTTAAACATAACTATCACTTTCAATGGATGGAGTCCAAAGCTTCAGCTTTGGACGTTTAATAGACTTTACCAAAATTCTTTCAAAAAATCCGATGTCTTCAAGACATCGGATTTTTAGCACTCTAAAAACTTGCCAAACTAAAGTTTGGACTCCTGACTCCTGCCAAACTAAAGTTTGGACGACTGCCAAACTAAAGTTTGGACTCCTGCTAAACTTGCCAAACTAAAGTTTGGACTCCTGCTAAACTTACCAAACTAAAGTTTGGACGCCTGATCACTGATAACTGATAACTGATCACTGTTTAGATTATCACTTTCAATACGGCCATCGTGCAATTTAATTAGGCGTTTGGAGTAATCCATGACTAATTTGTCATGGGTGGAAAACAAAAACGTTACGCCATGTTCTTCGTTCATGGTGCGTAATAGTTCCATTAAAGATTCGGCGGTGTGAGAATCTAAATTGGCCGTCGGTTCGTCGGCCAAAATCAAGCTCGGCTCAGAAACAATGGCGCGGGCCACCGCAACTCGTTGTTGTTGTCCACCCGATAAGTCGCCCGGACGGCGGTTTTCTAGTCCCTCTAGCCCGACTTCTTTGATAATGGCACGGGCCTTTTTGGCGCGTTCAGCGCTGCTAACGCCTTGTAATTGCATCACAAATTCGACATTCTCTTGGGCGCTGAGGACGGGGATTAAATTATAGGCTTGAAAGACAAAGCCGATTTTAGACAGACGCATGTCGGCCAAGTCGGCTTTACTCATTTTGTCCACTCGTTGCCCATCAATTTCGATTTCGCCATGGGTGGGGGTGTCCAAGCCACTGAGAATATTGAGCAAGGTTGTTTTGCCTGAGCCTGACGGCCCTGACAGGCAGACAAAATCGCCTTTGGGTATATCTAAACTGACATCAACTAAGGCGGGAATACTGACTTGGCCTTGTTGATAGGTTTTATTTAAATGACGGCCAGTGACTGTGAGTTGTTCCATATTGGTCATTGAAAAATGGTAAATGATTAATAGTAAATGATAATGGGTAAAAGTATCCCACTTATCCTACAGACTTTGAGTTGTTTTGAAAAATCCTTTGAAAAAATCGGATTTTTGGCCGGTGAATTTTTTGCCTGAAAAAAGTGGGCCATGTTCTGAAATTGATAGCCTCGCTTTTTTATGATTTTACTATAAATCCGTTTTGCTGTTTTATCCTTTCGTAAGCAAATAACCCTTGCAGTTTGCTCATCGTTATACATAAGTCTTTTGGATACCGGGTGTATTCCTGATAAGTACAACGGATACGCGAAATAAACGGATATTTTTAATGGCTCCCCAACGTGGGGCCTACTCTTTAAAATCCATAAAAATCAATTATTTTAAAACTTATGTATAAGAACAAGTGCAGTTTGTGGGTACAAAAAAAACCTCCAAGCTTTCCAAAACCTTGGAGGTTTAATTTAGCCGATTCTCCACATTTAAACGCTCCCACGAGCGACGTATTTGTTCAAAGTCAGGTAAATCTTGACGATCTTTCCACATTCATCGGGCGGCTCGCAAGTTTTTCCCGTTTGCTTGGTAATCGCTTGTAGCGAGTCATAAGTTTGTTCCGTTAGAATAATTTGTGTATTAATCATAACTGACTCCTTTTTCAGAGCATTAAAATCATTTCCTTATGCCACATTGGCAGACTCAATAACAAATTCGTGAAGGACTACCGCCAAGGTTTTAAAAACCTTGTTTCCAAAACCTTGGAGGTTTAATTCTAAAAAACCCTAATATATATTTATAACGCTTTTCGGTTTGAAAAAAGTGGGCCAGGTTCTGAAATTGATAGCCTAACTTTTTCAATATTTTACTATAAATCCGTTTTGCAGATGGAGTCCAAAGCTTGCTGCTTTGGCATATTTCATCTGCCAGATTCTTGACGATATTTGAAAATTTAGTCATATTGTAAGTCTCTATAAGCGGCCAATTTCCGTTCAAAGAACGTTTTCATTGAGTCTTTGACTATTAATTGATTTGAACCTTCTATTTCAGGTAGTCCTTTTCTAGCTTTTAACCAAGGTTCTTCGCGATGTGTCATCGTCATTAAAGCCGCACCGTCATATCGTCCATAACTTTCAACAATCGTTTTAAGACAGTCGAATTTTTCGGCTTCGATGTCTGGTGATTCAACTTCATCTTCAATGCGTTCCCACGCATAATGCTTATATTCATTATATAAGTTACGAATAACGGGGCCGAATGTCCAGGCTTCAAAATCTTCGTCAAATAATTTGGCACCGTTATGGGTAGCCATGTAGAGTCCTTGTGCGTAATAACACAATTTTTGAAGTTTCTGAGGGCTTCAGCTGAGAGCTACTGTCTCCTAAAGGAGACTAAATTAATTATCTGAATATTTATAGCTCGTTGCAAACTGAGTCGTTTTGATGTTTGTCTAGTACAACGAATATTGCTACTAAACGAATTATGTTTTTCTGTCCGTTAAAATCCATGTGTGTGAAGACAACTTTCTTGAAGATATCAAATCAAGCTGCCCTCGTTCTCTTTTCGAGCATCAAAAGAACAATTTGTTTATACCCGTCATTGGCGTTCCAGAACGAAGTGTCGTTGTAATTAAGAATGAAAATTGAAAAATAAAATCACGGTCAATGAGGATGTTTTTATAAGTTATTGATTTGAGAAGATTCAATTTAAGCCTTAATTCGCATAGCTCGTTGCAAACTGAGTCGTTTTGATGTTTGTCTAGTACAACGAATTCGGATAAACGAATTAGGTTTTTTTGTCGGTTAAAACTTATAAAATCATGGTCAATGAGGATGTTTTTATAAGTTATTGATTTTAGAACCTTAATTCGCATAGCTTGTTGCAAACTGAGTCGTTTTGATGTTTGTCTAGTACAACGAATTCGGATAAACGAATTAGGTTTTTCTGTCGGTTAAAACTTATAAAATCACGGTCAATGACGATGTTTTTATAAGTTATTGATTTGAGAAGATTCAATTTAAGCCTTAATTCGCATAGCTTGTTTCAAACTGAGTCGTTTTGATGTTTGTCTAGTACAACGAATTCGGATAAAGGAATTAGGTTTTTCTGTCCGTTAAAACTTATAAAATCACGGTCAATGACGATGTTTTTATAAGTTATTGATTTGAGAAGATTCAATTTAAGCCTTAATTCGCATAGCTTGTTGCAAACTGAGTCGTTTTGATGAGTTGTTTGAAATCTGATTTGAATCAGGTGACAACATGGCCCCAAAAACGCGTGGCATCGCTCGTCCAAACCTGAAGGGTTGGATTCCTTCGTTCGTCCAAATATGAAGGGTTGGATTCCAAATGTTTATTAATTAGGCCTCCCCGAAGGAGAATTAACAATTAATCATTAACTATTAATTGGGCCTTTTGTTGTGCCGGTGCATGTCCCTGTGCGGCGGCTTGACGAAACCACTTTTTGGCAAGGCGCACATTTTTTTTGACGCCTTCACCTTTTAAGTACATCAGTCCAAGGGTATATTGTGCTTCACTGTCTCCTTGGGTGGCTGCTTTACGAATCCATCGCGAGGCTTTAGTCAACAGTTCTGGGGAATCCGGCAAAATTTCTTGTTGAAGAGGACTTACTGGGGAGATAATCATAAGTCCTTCTCTGATTTCCACGCCATTTATTTCAATATTTGCCAACGTTTTGGGATTATGATGTTCCTCAAGAAAGCTTTGAAGTTCTTTGACAAAAGGTTCATTGATATCGAGCAAAACCAATTTTGAGATATTAATAAATTCCTCATGATTCAATATCACACGAATCTTGTCGAAAATAAATCGATAAGCGTCCCTTTTTTTGTCTCCCGGCAACCACGGTGCCGAAAGTACTACATCCCATTCCCAAGGAAAATATTCTCGTTTAAAAAGCGCAAATAATTTAAATGGGCCTTTATCGACGGTAATCGTCTGCGCTATCGTCGCGTACTTTTCTAACAGTGTGTGATTTTCGTTCATAAGATTGTCAATAATTTCTTGACAGCACCAAGCATCTCTTGTGCCGTTTGTTTGGTTTCTGTACCCACTTTTCGGTAACGGTTTTCTGAACGCCATTCGTTGGAAACTGATGTCCATTCATTATGATAATGAACTTTAACTTTTTTCGCAATACCTGAAAATTTTAGTAAGGTTTCTAACTCATGTACTTTCAAAAATCTAGGATTTTGAAAATACTTTTCGTACACTCCACAAA
Source organism: Candidatus Parabeggiatoa sp. nov. 2 (assembly GCA_002085445.1). GTDB lineage: Bacteria > Pseudomonadota > Gammaproteobacteria > Beggiatoales > Beggiatoaceae > Parabeggiatoa. The sequence goes on along the minus strand of NBMI01000022.1, from coordinate 21,575 downwards.
AATCATTGGGGGTTATATCATATAATTTACGAAATCGTTTACTTTTTTGAGACTTTTCAGCAATTTCACAAGTCAATCGTAGAAATTCCTTATTGGTTTCTGGAAAATTCGTCCATCCTAACGTTTTGCAAATTCTGGCTTTTAAAGCCAGTTCAACGGCATAACCGCCTAAATAGGTGGCCGCATCATACCGTTTTGCTAGAAACAAAATTTGTGCCTCTTTCAGACGTGCCCTTGCTAGAGTTCTTAATTCAGTTATTGTTGCCATGTTATTAATATTTCATCTTATCTCATCATGTTTGGAAAGGTGTTGCATTGGTTATACTTGAAATTCATAAAAAATCCGTTGACTGTTGTTTCGTGCATTCGCCGAGCGATTTCCTGAAACTTTGCTAATAGCTCTTAGTCAGTAGCTCAAGTTACTGGCGAGCGTGTAAAATTTTATTATCAAGTATTAGTTAAATTGAAGGATTCGTTTTTATTTCAAGCATTTCCATTAACGCTTTATTTTCGTTTTTAATTTTCTGATTTTCTGCATAAAGAGAGCTATTCAATTGCTTGATTCTATTAATTTCTTTTGGAGAAAAAGTTTTTACAACGGCAATTTCTTCCGGAAGTTTTATTTTTTGAGTTCTTCCCTTATCATCTTTGCCCGGGAAAAGGTTATGAGCTGGATCAAACCAGACAATATAAAACGTCTCATCAAAGAGAAAGCCGTGAAGTCTTCCATATCCTTTCGCCACCCTGAGTTCAAAAGAATCTCTTGTCATTTCCTCAAACTGTTTTTGTAATTCCTCTTCATTATTGCCACATTGTGGAATCAGTTTTTATCTGGGAAGGCTCGTTTTGTAATGGTACTATCACCTTTCCAATTAATGTATTTGGGCTTCAATCGTGGGTGCGTCTGTTGCTTAATGTCGTCAGCAGTGGATTTTGTTATATCACCAAACGCATCAAATAGTTGTTCATAATATTTTTTTGTTAATCCGTGGACAAAAAATTCTTCTGATTCCCAATCAATAAATTCAAAAGAGATTCTGAGTTTGTTGCTTGTTGCTTTATTATGAGACTCTTGTGCCAGATTTTTGACGATATTTGAAAATGTCTTTTTAGTCATATTGTAAGTCTCTATAAGCGGCCAATTTCCGTTCAAAGAACGTTTTCATTGAGTCTTTGACTATTAATTGATTTGAGCCTTCTATTTCAGCTAGTCCTTTTCTAGCTTTTAACCAAGGTTCTTCGCGATGTGTCATCGTCATTAAAGCCGCACCGTCATATCGTCCATAACTTTCAACAATCGTTTTGAGACACTCGAATTTTTCGGCTTCGATGTCTGGTAATTCAACTTCGTCTGCTATGCTTTTCCACGCATAATGCTTATATTCATTATATAAGTTACGAATAACGGGGCCGAATGTCCATGCTTCAAAATCTTCGTCAAATAATTTGGCGCCGTTATGGGTAGCCATGTAGAGTCCTTGTGCGTAATAACACAATTTTTGAAGTTTCTGAGGGCTTGGACTTTCTTGAAAAATTTATCGGTGGACTCTCAAAATAATATGAACGACTTTTTTAAGTGCTTTAGAAATCATTTCCCAACTCCTTAAATGGTAATCTTGTTTGTTTTAGAAATCCGATTTTTAAAAAAATAGGATTTCTTTGAAAACGGATTTGAATCAAATGACAATATGGCCCCAAAAACGCGTGACTCGCTCGTTGCAAACTGAGTCGTTTTGATGTTTGTCTAGTACAACGAATATTGCTTGTCTAGTACAACGAATATTGCTACTAAACGAATTAGGTTTTTCTGTCGGTTAAAACTTATAAAATCACGGTCAATGAGGATGTTTTTATAAGTTATTGATTTTAGAACCTTAATTCGCATAGCTTGTTGCAAACTGAGTCGTTTTGATGTTTGTCTAGTACAACGAATATTGCTACTATTGTCTAGTACAACGAATATTGCTACTAAACGAATTAGGTTTTTCTGTCGGTTAAAACTTATAAAATCACGGTCAATGAGGATGTTTTTATAAGTTATTGATTTGAGAAGATTCAATTTAAGCCTTAATTCGCATAGCTTGTTGCAAACTGAGTCGTTTTGATGTTTGTCTAGTACAACGAATTACGCGGATAAACGAATTAGGTTTTTCTGTCGGTTAAAACTTATAAAATCACGGTCAATGAGGATGTTTTTATAAGTTATTGATTTGAGAACCTTAATTCGCATAGCTTGTTGCAAACTGAGTCGTTTTGATGATTTCTTTGAAATCTGATTTGAATAAAATGACAACATGGCCCCAAAAACGCGTGGCAGATGGAGTCCAAAGCTTTAGCTTTGGCACGTCCAAACCTTCAGGTTTGGGCTCCAAATGTACGTTCCGTATAATCAATCAAAACATCAGTCTCAATTAAAATCGCTTGGTATGAGACTATCGCTTCGATGATGAGTTCTTCTGAGGTTTTTCCCGTTTGCTTGGTAATCGCTTGTAGCGAGTCATAAGTTTGTTCCGTTAAGGGAATTTCTGTATTTTCAGAACATTAAAATCATTTCCTTATGCCACCACATTGGCAGACTCAATAACAAATTCGTGAAGGACTACCGCCAAGGTTTTCAAAACCTTGTTTCCAAAACCTTGGAGGTTTAATTCTAAAAAATCCCTGTAGTTATTGCTTTATCCGTTCTTATAACGAATCCCTGTAGTTGCTTTTTAATCCGTTATTATAACGAATCCCTGTAGTTGCTTTTTAATCCGTTATTATAACGAATCCCTGTAGTTGCTTTATTATAACGAATCGGCCTGTAGTTGCTTTTTAATCCTTTCTTATAACGAATCCTTGTAGTTGTTATTACTGCTGTTTCAATACCAACAACGTAATATCATCAAACACTTGCTGTTTGCCAATATACTGCCGCACGTCGTCAATCACGGCTTGTTTAATCTCATTGGCAGTGAGTTGCCAGTTTTGCTTGACGACTTCACAGAGTCGCTCAATCTGGTATTCCTTCTTTTCCATATTGAAGGCTTCGGTAATGCCATCGGTGTAGAACACGGCAACGTCGCCTGGGTTGAGGGTGATTTCCTTTTCGGACACAAAATCAGTTATATCTTCTTCTAGCCCAACCGGAAAGCCTAAGTCAAAGGTATCTATCAATTCCAGTTCGCCGTTTTGCACTAAGATAATATCTTCATGTTGCCCGCTCAGTTTCAGCTTGCCACCTTCAGCGTATTCCAACAAGGACAACGTCATGTTTTTCTCAACCTTCATCCGCTCGACGTTTTCGTAAATGGTGCGGTTGATGGTACTTAAGAACTTCACTGGATCGGTTTCACCGTGTTCTAGCAGCGTCCGCACGGCGGTTTGTACCATAATGGCTAAAATGCCGCTTTCCAAGCCATGCCCCGTCACGTCGCCAATGCCCAGTTTGATGCGGTCGTTGGAGACTAGCACGTCGTAGTAGTCGCCACCGACTTCATCGGCCGGTTCCATAAAGCCAGCAATCTCTAGGCCGGCAACTTGATTGAGTTCCTGTTCGGAAGGTAACAGCATTAGTTGCAGTTGGCGAGCTACATCCAGTTCGGCACTGAGGCGGATATTTTCGGTTCTCAGGCGGCTGAGGTTGATATGGGTTTTGATGCGTGCCAGCAGTTCATTCTTAGACACCGGCTTGGTGATATAATCATTGGCGCCGACATTCATGCCTTCTACCAAATCGGACACTTGATTTTTGGCTGTCAACAGCATAATGGGCAGTTCGGTGGCCGAATACTGTTCGCGCAACTTTTCGCAGACTTCATAGCCAGAGATTTTCGGCATCATAATATCGAGCAGAATCAGATCGGGTCGTGGCCCACTTTCAATCATGGCTAAGGTTTCAGCCCCACCGTTGGCTTGTTGGATGGCGTAGTTTTCTAAGGACAGCAGGTTGCTAACCACTTGTAGATTGACTGGATCATCGTCTACCGCCAGAATGGTGTAGTCGCCTTCGGCCGCCAACGGTTGCGCTGCCACACGCTGTGAGAGTTCATCCTCTCGCACTTTGGTGACGGATTCGGTGAGTGCGGTTGGCATAACGGCCTCGGTACTTTTCGGCAACGTGAACGTGAATTGGGAACCTTGGCCTAATTCGGAGGCCACGCTGAGGGTGCCGCCGTGTAGTTCTACCAGTTGTTTGGTGATGGACAGCCCAAGGCCGGTGCCACCGTATTCACGGGCCGTGGACGCGTCCACTTGTTCAAAGGATTTGAAGATGTCGTCAAATTTGTCTTCGGGGATACCAATGCCGGTGTCGGCGACGGTGATTTCGACTCTATCCTCTTTGACGGCCGCAGACACAGTCACCAAGCCCTTGGCGGTAAACTTGATAGCGTTACCCACCAAGTTGTGCATGATTTGTTGTAAGCGATTCTCGTCGCCATAAACCGGCGGTAAGTCTTCGGCAACTTCGTTTTTCAGTTCGAGCGGTTTGCCACTGAGTAGCGGCTGGGACAGCGTCATAACCAGTTGGGTGAGTTGCCGGAAATCCACCGGTTTTCGTTGCAATTCTATTTCCTGTCTTCTCAGTTTAGAGAAGTCGAGTATATAGTTAACAAGGGTGTCCAGCCGCTTGCCGCTGGAAACGACCATAGAAAGATTGGTGATTTGCTCGTCCGTCAACGGCCCACCGGCCCCGTCCAGTAGGGATTGGGTAATGCCGATAATGCCATTGAGCGGGGTGCGAAGCTCATGGGAGGTATTGGCTAAAAAATCGTCCTTGAGCCGATCCATTTCTTTTAGCTCATCATTGAGTTCGGCCATCTCGGTGTAGAGTTTGGCGTTGTCGATAGAGATGGCGGCCTGAGAAGACAGCAGTTGCAAGACGTCCAAGCGGTCGGCGGTAAAGGCCCCTGTGGTGAGGTTGTTTTCGAGGTACAGGATGCCGCTGAGTTTTCCTTGGTTAAGCAGTGGCGTGCAAAGCAGCGATTTGGGCTGCTGGGCGATAATGTAGGTATCGGCGGTGAATTCACCTTCGTTGACGGCATCATTTAAGACGACCGATTCTTGAGTACGAGCTACATAGTTCACAATCGCGGCCGACAGTTCTTCCGAGTCAATCGGAACAGATTGCCGCGTCGTGACGTCATCTGAATCGACCACGCCTTCGGCCTCAATCACCCACTCGCCCTCAGCGTTTTTAAGAATCAAAAAGCCTTTTTGAGCGCCAGCATTCTCAATAACGGTTTTCATCAAGTTTTTCAGTAACTTATCCAGCACCATTTCGCCAGAAATGGCTTGCGAGGCTTTCATCACCGTGGCTAAATCCAGTACCTCGCCAGAGCTAGTGCCGGTTATCGTCGTGCTAGAAAGACGATCATTGCTAGAAGTGCTAATGGGTTGAGACAGTAAGTGTGGATATTCGGCCTCCAAGTCTTGAACCTTAGCGGTTGCTCCCCACTGAACATAAGCATAATGTGCCTTTTTCAGATAGAGTTGGGCAAACTCTTCTCTGCCCAACGCCAGATAGAATTCGGCCGCCCGTTCATACGCCAATGCTTCTTCATGGGGATAGGGATGTTCCCGCGAACCTTGAATGGCCTTATCATAAAGTGCCATCGCTTCCAACACCTTCCCCAACACACGCGCTTTTTCGGCCTCGATAAGATCGTACTTGTGCTGATAATTGACCGGCGCATGAGAAGCCCAAAGCTTCATTTTCTGTTGATTGGCTTCCAGTTCGGTAAAGTATTGGGTTTGTTCACTGGCATCAGCCTCATGATAGTGGGCGAGCAAGGCAAGGGAATAGTAAAAATTGTGCTGGGCAAAAATTTGCATTCCACCGATAGTTTTGCCATATTTTTCCCCAAACCGAGCATTTTCAACTGCCTGTGCATAATCTTTAAAAAAATACGGCAGAAGGGTTTTAGCAAAATAGGCAATGAACAATAAAGGCTGGTTATTCTTTTCAAGAAGAATCGGCAAAAATTCGGATTCATTAAAACCCTCAGCGACTAAACGGCATTTATCTGCTGATTTTCCTTGCAAATTTAAGACTGTTTGTCTCTCAATATTGATGTAATAAATAGAATATTGCTGTTTGGTATTAACAATTAAATCTGTGTATTGAACATATTTCTGTTCAACCGATTCAAGAGAAGTTCCGGTAAAAAAAAGGTGTTCACAATAGCTGAGAACATCATAGGAAGCAAACTCAATATTGCCCGTTTCCAGTCCACTATTAGCGCCCTCTAACAATGGCTCTATGGTGTTTCGTAGGGGTTCTTTCCAATGCATGACAAATGCGTAGCAGAGAAGTAAAATTTGAGCTTTAATTTCTGGGATATCACATTTATCTACGAACCATAGGGCTAATTTACAAAATCGATAACCAGAATCAATATATCCTGTCCCACACAATAACAGGCTATAATTCGCGTATACCCCGGCCGCTGTGGGTGGATTTCCATATTTGATAGAGAGATTAACCATATTAAATGCCACTGGTGGAACTAACGCCGGATTCGCAATAATTGAAGCTGGCATAAGCACCAGTAACACCCGAATAGCGGCTAGTTTGTATGGATCACTCATGACGGGCAAATTGACTAAATCCTCAATCTGTTGGTTAGTATCAGCCAAGGTTTTCTGAATGTTATCAACTAAAATAGTGATGTTTCCATGGGTTTTAGACAGAGAGATGCCCAGTTTTTCTAGAACATCCACCCCAGTATCTATCGCAGATTGCATCTGGAATTGAGAGATGTCTGACTGGATTTTAAGCTCATACGCCTTGATTTGGTCAAGCAGAGTTTTAGCGTTCTGTTGAACGCTCGCCGTTAGACGCGCCATCTCCTCAAAGTGGGTGCTGAGATAGGCCACTTCAGCTGCTTCTAAATAGAGTTCCAGGGCCTGATCATATTGCAGCTGCCAGTGATTTTCCTCTAAGAGGTTGAGGCCGACTTGCAAATAATTGAATGCCGGTTGATAGGCGGTCGAGGCTTTGGCTTTTTTGCCAGCCCGAAGATTTAAGTGGGCCAAATTCTCCCGTTCTGTGGGTTGCTCAATTAACGTTTGGCCTTGGTTTAATTGATTGACAACTTCAAAGAGTTTTTGGTCAAGTTCCTTGGACGGCGTATTTTGCAGTAACAGTTGTCCTACCCGCCAATGCACCGCAGGTTTATCGGCCTCCGCAATGAGCGAATAAACGGCTTGCTGAATTCGGTCATGGGCAAATTTGTAGGAAGCCGCTACCTGCTCTGACAGACCTTCCACCTCCAGTTCCATTAATTTGTAAGCATCGCTTTGGGGTAACACAAAGCCCTCAGCGATTGCAGCCCACAACTCCGTTGCCGTGTTTCGTGGTGATTGTTCGGACACCATCGCCAGCCGTTCCAACTCAAATTGGTGGCCCATACAAGCGGCTAACTTCAACACGGCTTGCGTTGCTGACGGCAATTTTTGGATTTTGTCCGCCATCAATGCCACCACATTATCGGTGATTTGTTGCGCTTGAATTTTCGCCAAGTCCCATTGCCAGTGACCTTGTTGATAATCAAACGTGACTAAGGCCTCGGCATACAGAGATTTTAAAAACTCATTGACGAAAAAGGGATTACCACCCGTTTTGGTCAGCACCAATTCAGCGAGTGGTTTAACGGCCTTGGGCTGACAATGGAAAATATCGGTCAGCAACTGGGTAAGGTGTGCTAAGGTTAATGGTGACAGCGTAATCTGATTAACGGTGGCATTCGCCTTTTTGATGTCCTCCAATGTCAGCATCAGCGGATGCCCTAGCGACACTTCGTTGTCCCGATAGGCCCCCATTAAAAAGAGATAGTGACTCTCCGGTGCCGTTATTAAGAGTTGAATCAATTTCAGTGAGGCACCATCGGCCCATTGTAAATCGTCCAAGAACATGACCAACGGATGTTCTGGTTGGGTAAACACGTTGATGACGTTTTGAAAAACGAGATTAAAGCGGTTTTGGGCTTCGGTTGGGCCAAGGGTTGGAATAGCCGGTTGTGGGCCAATAATGCGTTCCACTTCGGGGATGACTTCAATGATGACCTGTCCATTTGACCCCAAGGCTTTAACCAGTTTTTGCCGCCAAGTGGCGATAGCGGCTTCACTTTCGGTCAGCAATTGGCGCATTAATGACTGAAAGGCTTGGATGATCGACGCGTACGGAATATCGCGCTGAAATTGGTCAAATTTCCCTGCAATAAAGTGGCCACGCTGGCGTGTCAAGGGCTTATAGATTTCCTGCACCAGGGCGGACTTGCCGATGCCGGAATAACCGGCCACCAGCATCATTTCACTGGTGCCTTGGCTAACTCGTTCAGCACCCGCCATCAAGGTAGCAATTTGCTCTTTACGTCCATAGAGTTTTTGGGGTATTTCAAATCGATCCGACACATCGGCACGAGCGAGTGGGAACAGTTCAATTTGCCCGGCCGTTTGCCATTGCCGTAGACATTCCTCCAAGTCGGCTTTTAATCCGTAGGTGGATTGGTAACGATCTTCGGCATTTTTCGCCATCAATTTCATCACCACGTCTGAAATGGGTTGAGGAATATCAGGTTTGATGGTGTGTGGTGGTACCGGTTGTCTGGCGATATGACAATGCACGACTTCCAGCGCGTCTGGCATCGGAAAGGGTAATTGACCGGTTAGTAATTCATAGAACGTGACACCGAGGGAATAAAAGTCGGTTCGGTAATCTATGGCGCGGTTCATTCGGCCGGTTTGTTCTGGGGAAAGATAGGCCAACGTCCCTTCTAACAGGTTAGGATTGCTAAAGGTCGCGTTTTCGCGGGACAGCACCGTTGAAATACCAAAGTCAATCAGTTTGAGTTGCTTGGTGGTGCTATTCAGGAGAATGTTTGACGGATTGATGTCCTTATGAATCAGATAGCGTTGATGCAGTTGGCCTAAAATCTCCGTCACGGAAATAGCCAGCGTCAAAAAGTCCGTTAACGGCATTTGCCCAGCCAATTTTAAGCGATCAACAGAGGTGGCCCCAAAATATTCCAGTATGATGAAATAGCGATTTTGGTCGCTTTCTAGGCCGTGGACATCCACCACCCCTTTGATATCGTTCAAGTTGTGGGTGGTTTCGTATTCCCGTTTGAACCACGCGATTTTTTCCGGGGGCGGATAGTCTTGTTTCAGGATTTTCAGAACAACGGCTTGATTGTCGGAGAGCCGACGTGCGCGATAGATATACGAGTTAGCGCTTTCATGCAGTTGTTCGGTTATTTGGTAACCGGAAACTGAGATCATTTTTACTTGCTCTCCTTAAATTTCAACAAATATAAATAAAGTCTAATTATTCACAATAGGATTTATGAATTAAATCAGACTTTCTAGTTAGTGTCCATCCATAAACCCCTTTTTGAGGTTTCGGGAATGAGGCACGCCTTCGACAAAATTTTTAACAACAACTCTTGCCTCTAAATTTTGCGGCAGTCGGTGTTTCGTTCATCACTACGGAATGATGAACGAAACAACTAAGAAAACGAAGCTCTGCGAGAAGCTACAATGTAATTAATAATAATAGCCTCTCAGGCTTTGTTCTATTTTAGTTCCAGTAGTAAGTAGTCAGCAAGCTGTTTGTTTAATCAACCGCCCCCTTCTCTATTTGAGGAATCAAATTACAGAGATTGGGTAAGGGCCCTATTTTTTTATTAATGGGTTGTGGTTGAGGTGTCCCGGTGCTAACAAGTAATTCACGTAAATGCAAAGGTTCCAGTGGCTGCCCATGTCGTGCCATCGCAACGCCTTGTGCGCTCCCAGCGGCACCAACCACAATGGGTGATGCACTGGAAGTCCCCCCAAAGTTAGCAATGTAATAGCGATTTTCATCGTTATCCCCGCCATTGAACAAGGTTCCGTAAGCAAGGGTAGTCACATTGGATCCCCACCCATGGACATCAATACGACTTCCCCAATTTGTCCAGCATGCTGGAACCCCCAACGTTGGCTCATCAGTTGCCGCAACCAGAATAGCGCCAGAATCTCGTACCTGTCTGTCAAAACAGCCGTCATAAACGGGATCATCAAGATTTGATGATCCATTACCTCCCGCTTCAACCACTGTCACCCCATTTGTGGTGGCGTGATGGATGGCATCAAAAGATGCCGGCCAGTATTCCACTGGTAAGTCACCACACTGTTCTTTATTACAGGTGCAAGGAGAGCTATTCTTAGGTCCCGGAAATTCCAACTCAATTAGGACAATACCGCCCTCCCCAACCCCATTGGCGGCTTCCAAAATCGCGTTGGCTACGTTAAAATCCGTCTCTTCTTCATCTTCAGGGAAACAATTATCTCCATATTGCGGAGAACATGCACTTGCGTAACCCACTTTCGCATTACTGATGATACCCGTAATGCCAAAACCATTGTTTACAGCGGCTATCTCTCCCAAAACAGCCGTACCGTGATTGATCCCCCATGAGACCGGTGTTCCATGAGTGAAAAACAAAGCGGGCAGATCCTCATGGGTTGTATTCCACCCAACTTCGACATCAACAATCTTCACACCGCTACCCCGTCCACCCTGAACAGTCCACGCACAATCACGGGCCCCTATACCGAAAGGAGGAGAATCCAGATAAGCTTGCATCTCCTCAAAGTTAGGTGTTGGTGTAAAGTCAGCAGGTGATACCTCTTTTACAGAGTATGATACAACAGCAAGTTCAGGAATCGGTTCAGCGTATGCAATCTCTACAGACTTGAGTCTGTTAAGATCAGTTAACATATTAACCACGCTGTTGTATGTCGCCCCCTTTACTGGGTGAGTAATCTCATAATACAACCTGAGATCAGCCAACCGATGTCCAGATTGTCTTTCTCCCGAAGCATTTAGCTCGGCAAGTTTCGCTTCGTCTACTTTGAAAAGAGGTTGTATCTGGTGACCTTCTTTCCGGATTGTCTCCGTGATGCGACGTAAATCTTCAGTTAGCAAGGAGGGATTGAATTGTGGAAGAGAACGAGAAATTTCTGCCTTATCAATCTCCTCTACTTTCAATGCCCCGGCTCGAAATCGAATCCCCGAACCCTCGTGAAATTTCACGACGATTCGATAAATTTTTGTATGACTAGCAAGCACATAATTGGGATGAGTACAATTATGTTCATATGAGGGAGCGGGTTTGGTACCACTACTCAATGCGTCGTGTGGGAATATCCCAGAAACAGCTACGCATAAAGCAACACTGAAAGATGATAACCTTTTCGGTGTTTTTACAAAAAACTGACGTTTAACAAAAACTGGCATAAAAAACTCCTTGAGTTATAAGGCAACACTGTCATGACATTGATAAACTTGGAACAATGAGTCATGCACGGGTTCAGTCCAGTGTAAAAACTATAAAAATCAACAGTTTAAACACCGTCAAACCGGGGTAATTGGCTTTAAAATCAAGGCAATGAAAGCGTCTCTTGCCATCAGGACTGCATTGAACTGAACCAGTGCCATGAGTCAAGTTCAGAAAAAAATCAGAAAAAAATAGGTATGGGATTGAGTTGATTTTCCTTGAGCGGTTCTGATAACCAACCCAATTGCACCGGAATATCATAAAGTCGTCCGGGCGCGAATCGTTTCCAAAAATGGCGCAGACCTGGAACAAAAACCTTGACTACATTCAGTCCTATATCAGGGCGTGTCTGATCTAAAACAAGCACCTCTAAACCCTGTTGATTGGCTATCCTCACACAGCTCATGACATCGTCTAGCATATCCTCACTCCACAATTGAGGATAATCAGAAGATACTTTGGGGGCCATGCGGCTATCTGGTACCAGATAAGGTTGATTTGCCACTGTAACTGTCTTTAACCAGTCCACGATGGATTGATCATTGTCGGGATATTGGGTAGTCCCATCTGGGGCAACCGACGAAACCGCCGGTAACATTTGGTTCATTTCTGTCAAGGCTCGAAGAATACCAATTCTAGGCTCAAAATGGGCTCCGAAACCAAAGGTGATATCTTCTACTTCTTTATCCGTTCTTCTGGAAAAAGCCACAAAAACAGGAATATTAAAATCGCTGGTAATATCCAAAACCCACAGTTCACGATGAAGCGTTTGATAATAATCCCTTATGGCTTGAAAATACGGTTCATCAAAACTCTCTAAATCAACGACAGGTCTTTTGATACAGTTATACCACCATAAGGCTGCACTGTCCCGTTCCACTACTTCCATAAAACCTTGCAAAATAGCTTCTTCTTTGATGTTACCCGCCGCGGCCCCATTGGAGTTTGCCCAACAATCTGGCTTTGGTTGCTTAGGATAGCCATAATAGCAGTAAGCAGTGGGCAAATACTTAAATTCTTTATAGGTTAAAGACCAAATCGGTGTCCAATCAATTTCTCTTTCCTCATCAAAGGGTTCTGGCACTTTTTGAAAAAAAGTACTTTTGGCATTCCACTCATGACGGGTTTGGTATTGTTCTTCGCTGAAATTCATACAGGCATTGGGATGAATAGCGGCATCTCCCATGGCGTGGTAACGGCCTTTTTGCCTGAGCTCGTCTCCGTGAAAAATGCCTGAGTATCTTTCAATGGCTTCGCAAAAACCGCTGGCCTTTGCTTGAATATCAGTTTTTCCTTTACCTGCACTTCGGCCCCGCACATTTTGCCGTAAGAAGTACAAATCATCAAACATGTTGGCAAAATTATGACCGGCCAGATAAAGAGGCGTTAAGTTATTCTCCATTGGAGAGGCTTGCTTGAGTCTTCGTACCACGCCCGTAATAGGGCTAATGTGGTGTTCATATTTTTTTAAGGTTTCCTCAGGCGATACACAACGGTGTCCACCATCGGCCGTGAAAGTTTTTCGCCGACTTTCTAAAACAACCGATTTTGCTTGGGTGTATTGAAGAGGATTACCACAGCATGGGCATTGAGGACGCTGAGTGAGAATGTGGTTTTGTGTTTCCAGAGACAGGGTGTCAAGAGTGACTAGCCGTCCTTCCAGTTTTTTATTCTCACCTTGGATAATCCACTTGGCAATTTCAGTGGCCGCTAAATTCACACCCGTTTGTAAGGTAGAAGGCAGGATAGAAATGGCAATGGGAAAAGGCGTTGAAATATCCTTGCGCTTCTGGATAAAGGTTTCAACTGGCCGGTTGGCCTGTAAACGTTGCGCGAGACATTCCCAACAACCTGTTTTACCAGGCTGAAAGAGGGGGCCAATCCAAATCAGGGTTCCCACCGGTTTGACCAGCATCCAAGGACGTTGAGATTGTAAGGCTTTTTGATTGAAAGCTTCAAGGTCATTTTGAAGATAATCATCCGTCAAGATGACTTCAATATCTCCCTCTGCTTGTTGTACTTGGATATTTAACGATTCAAGAGCGGAAATAAAGGGTTCAAGGGCTACAGCAGAGCCGACCGCACTGACAGCCACTTGAGTGTTTTGTAATCTGCGAATTGCATCGCGGGTATCGATGTTCAAATTCTCGTAAAAAGCAGCAACGCCCGTGGTGATGGACAAGCTGTCATCATTTTCGACAAGATAGTCCTTCTGTTCCATGAGCATCAACGCATAATACACTTCGGCCGCAGAAGCTTGTTCTTGCATGAGCTCAACAATCTCGTCAACGGTCCGCAGACCATCAATTAAAGGCGCTAACTGTTGATAAAGACGACCCTTCAACAAAGAATATTGGTTTTCCGACAGTAGAAAGACTCCTTCAGGATCGACCGTCTCGACATGGAAACAATGTTTAAACTTTGGCTTATTGAGCATGAAATCCCTTTTTTCGGGGGAACAGCTTGACTTGGACAGTTCCCTATTTGAAAGTGACTTGATTTGGAAAAATACAATTTATTAAATGGTTATTTAGACAAATTATCCCCATTTGCTTTATCAAAGAGAGAAGGCAACCGGGGATTTTTTTTCCCTCAGAAAAAAACCGTTACTGGGTTAAGTTGATTTTCTTTCAATGGTTCCACCAACCAACCCATCTTAACCGGTACTTCATAAAGCCGTCCCAAGCCTAACCTATTCCAAATGCTACGCATACCAGGAACGAAAACCTTAACCACATTCAGCCCTATATCGGGCCGAGTTTGATCCAAAACTAATACTTCCATATTGTGTTTTTCAGCGATCTTCACACAAGTCATTACATCTTCTAACAAATCATCACTCCAAAGTTGGGGATAATCAGAACTCATTTTGGTCGTGTTATCGGGTACTAAATAAGGTTGATTGTCCAAGGTTGCCGTTTTCCACCAGTTGATGGCCGAGGGATCATCAGAGACATATTCGGCATTCCCATCTAGGGCAACATGGAAAACACTGGGAAGCATCTGGTTCATTTCCGTCACGGCACGAAGAATAGCGATTGTTGGGTCAAAATGGGCACCAAACCCTAAAGTAATATCTTCTCTTTCTTTATCGGTTCTCCTAGAAATAGCCGCAAACGTGGGAATATTCAGATCGCTGGTAATATCCAAAACCCAAAACTCACGATGGAGTGTTTGATAATAATCCTTCAGGGCTTGAAAATACGGCTCATCAAAACTGTCTAAATCCACGCCCGATCTATTGATACGATTATACCACCATAAAGCCACGTTATCTCGTTCCACCAATTCCATAAAACCTTGCAGAATAGCTTCTTCTTTGGTATTGCCCGCCGCTGCACCATTGGAATCTGCCCAACAGTCCGGCTTTTGTGGTTTAGGATAGCCGTAATAGCAGTAAGCCGTGGGTAAATATTTAAATTCTTTATAGGTTAAAGACCATACAGGTGTCCATTCAATTTTTCTTTCTTTATCAAAGGGTTCTGGCACTTTTTTAAAGAAGCTAGAATAATTAACATCCCAGTTATGACGATTTTGGTATTGCGCTTTACTAAAATTCATACAGGCATTAGGGTGAATGGCAACATCTCCCATTGCTTGGTAAGAGCCTTTCTGCCGAATTTCGTCTCCCTGAAAAATGCCAGAATATCTCTCAATAGCCTCACAAAAAGCACTGGATTTAGCTTGAATGTCCGTTTTCCCTTTACCCGAACTTCGACCTCGAATATTTTGTCGCAAAAAGTATAACTCATCAAACATGGAAGCAAAATTATGACCCGCAATATAAATAGGCGTTGGCCCCTTTTCGGTTTGGGAGATTGATATCAATCCTCGGACAACGCCAGTAATGGGGCTGATGTGATGTTCATATTTTTTGAGCGTTTCTTCGGGTGACACACAACGGTGTCCACCGTCAGCTGTGAAAGTTTTTCGCCTACTTTCCAAAACCACCTGCTTTGCTTGGGCATGTTGAAAGGGATTGCCACAGCTTGGGCATTGGGGACGTCGAGTGAGAATGTGGTTTTGTGTCTCCAAAGAAAGCGTGTCAAGGGTGACTAGCCCGCTTTCCAGTTTTTTGTTCTCACCTTGGATAATCCACTTGGCAATTTCAGTGGCTGCTAAATTAAAACTTGTTTGCAAAGTAGTAGGAAGGGCCGAAACGGAGGTAGGAAATGGTGTTGAAATATTTTTCCGTTTCTGAATAAACATTTCAAGGGGACGGTTAGCTCGCAACCTGTGCGCTAGACATGCCCAACAACCCGTTTTTCCCGATTGAAAGAGGGGCCCTATCCAAATCTTTGTTCCCACGGGCTTAATCAGCATCCAAGGACGTTGAGATTGCAAGGCTTTTTGATTGAAAGCCTCAAGTTCGTTTTGGATATAATCATCAGTCAATATGACTTCAATATCTCCCTCGGCCTGTACTTGGATATGCTGCGATTCAAGGGTGAAAATAAAGGGTTCAATGTCCACCGCACCGACGGCACTGACAGTCACTTTGGTGCTTTGTAATCGCCGGAAAGCTTCGTGGCTATCAACGTTCAACGTTTCGTAGAATGCGGCAACGGCTGTGGGCAAGTTGTCATTGTTTTCGATAAGGTAGCCCTTCTGTTCCATCTGCATCAACGCATAGTAAACTTCAGCCGCTGACGCTTGTTCTCGCATGAAGTCAACAATGTCGTCAACGGTATGCTGACCATCAATTAAAGGCGCTAACTGTTGATAAAGAGAACCCTTCAACAAAGAATATTGGTTTTCCGATAATAGAAAAACACCTTCTGGTTCTACTGTCTCCAGATGGTAACAACGTTTAAATTGAGGTTGATTGAGCATACTGATTTATTTGGATTTTGGGTGATGAACATCTTGAGAGGATTTTTCTTAGCGAGTGTTTGAAAAAACCCGGTTCTTTGGCAATAATTCAACCCCTTCGGGGTTGGGGGCATTGCTTTTTCCCTAGTACTCCGTCAATTTTATTTTGTCGGGTTGTAGGGTGGGTAGAGTGGAACGAAACCCACCACAGCGAAGAACGAAAATTACCCGACAAAAGAAAGCTGACAAGGTACTAGGTTTCACCTCTATATGTTCAGATAAAGATTTAGGGAGGAGTCCAAGATTTATCTTGGACATCATTGATAATCTTGGACCCCTATTTTTCTGAAAGAAAGACTATAGGGTTATTCACTTTTTCCCTCGATTTCACCCTCGTTTATACACAAGTTTCCAAGCAACAATTGTAGGGTGGGTAGAGCGAGAGCGAAACCCACCCTACAAAAAACTACTTTTAAATCAGATAATTAAATACTTGTGTCTAACGATGAAAGGTTTCACCTAGAGCTATTCACATTCAACCCCGAAGGGGTTGGGGGCGTTGGTTCTAGTCAAGCAGGAAAATAGATAGAAATGCGCCCGACTGAACGTTAGGTTACAATGAAAGTAGACACTTATAGACATGTCTATAAAACCTGTCTATAAGTGTGTACACGGGCGTAACCTCCCCCTTATTCCCTCGCCTACGCTTGGAGTTACTTACTTGTTGAAAGAAAATACCGTTTACACGAGTGCAACCATTCCTTAACCCGTGAGCCTACCTTCTCAACCAATTTGGAGAAGGAAAAATCGGAATCAGTCTTTCTTAAAATGTTGCACGCGCCTTTGGCATACTGGGGTGTTAAATATAAGCTAATTTCCTAGTTCATTTTTTATTTTATGAAATGAAGGAGCCTGGATGGTGGGCTGCTAAGCTTTGAGATGGTGGTATTTTTTGAGTTCCAAGTACTTAGCAACACCACCCGACAAATCCAATCTAGGGTGAAAAAAAAACAAAATAGCTCAAATTGAACACCCCAGCATCATACACAAATCGTCTGAGGTGGAACGCTAACAACAATTGGGTAAACAGCGGGGCTGTTGTGCCGTTTTACCCTCAACCCATTGGGTTAAGTCCTCATGTCTGATATCCGCAGGCTTTGGAGGTAGTTGTATGGTAATGACTGCCTTATTAGAAGACAGGCTATTTGATTTGGGCTTAATTATCCAACAAGATGTAGAAATTCCCTCCTCAACTTCCTCAATTTCGATGGTTACCCCTTCTGGGAGCTCAACTCCTTCCTGTTCAAAAGTCTTTTGAGTATTTCTCAAAAGTTGGGTTTTGAAGTCATCATCCAACCATCCTTTGGCAATGGCTTTGGCCATAACCTTAAGCGTTTCCTGCCAATTTGAGTCTAGCATTATTTAACTGCCTCCGTTGATTATGAATGAAAAAAATTTCTTGTATCAATATCAAATTTTT
The DNA here is from genome assembly GCA_002085445.1 of Candidatus Parabeggiatoa sp. nov. 2. Lineage (GTDB taxonomy): Bacteria > Pseudomonadota > Gammaproteobacteria > Beggiatoales > Beggiatoaceae > Parabeggiatoa. Next base: position 3,983 of record NBMI01000022.1, on the reverse strand, counting down.
CGAGCTGTACGATTAAAAAATGGTTCACTGAAATACGCCCGACTGTCTGATGGCTTTGTGCGTTTATTTAGCACCGTGCAGAAGTCGGCAGTCTTTCTGTAAGTTATTGATTTTACATTATCTATAAAACCTCATATTTTTAACCGTACAGTGCGAAATTTTTTGATAAAAATATATTTTTTAAGTACCGGTGCAAGAATAAACAGGTATTTTAATATGGACATTTTCTACGGAACTAGACCGATTATGATTAGTCCAAACCATAAAAACGCATGGGGTTATCCCAAAGAATTTTTTGTACTGTTTTTTTGGAGAGCCTATCCTCAAGAGCGATAGTATCTTTTATAATGTTAGGTTCATGATCCATGTGGGGGTAGTCAGAACCTAAAATTAAGTTATCTGTACCTATGTAATTGATAACATCAGGCAGATACGGCTCCGACGGTTCCATTGCGACAAAGCACTGACGACGGAAATACTCTGATGGTTTCATCTTGACATTGTCTTTCACCTCCCAAGCTAGGTCTTTATATTCCCTATCAAGCCGCCACAGCCAGTAAGGCACCCAACCGCACCCTGACTCCAGAAAACCCACCCGTAGCTTGGGGTGGCGTTCTAGCACACCGCCTTCAATGAGTGCCAAGAGTGCCATCATCTGTTCCATCGGATGAGAACAGGCATGCATAGCAAAACGGGTATCAAATCGATCCGCACCTGTACTAGGCACGCGGGCATGAGCGCCTTCGTGAATACTAACTGCTATCCCTAGCTGTTCACACTCATTCCAAAAGGGTTCATAAGCGGGGTCACTAAGCAGTCGCCCTTTGATAGGGTTGGGTCGTACAACAACTGCTTTCCAACCAAACTCGGCAATCCTACGCAATTCAGATACCATTTCGTTGGGTTCGTGACGATTAATCGCACCCACGCCTCTGAAAATTTGCGGATATGAGCTACAAAAATCTCGTAACCAATTATTGTAGGCGCGGATAAATGCGCCAACCAGTTTTGGCTCCATGGTATCGACCGCAAAAAGCCACAGTCCTCGCGTAGGATAAAGAAACGCGATATCAATTCCCATCTCTTTGATTACTCTTACCTGAGAATCTGCATTAAAATCTTGGAGTACAGAGAGAGCATTATTTTGCATTATCTGTTTGAAGCCTTCAACATTGACTTCATCAGATATTTTATTCACGATTTCCTCGCCTTCAACTTTCAGGTCTGACGAGGGGGCACGGCTTTTAAACGCCGGTTCCAAATACCTTTCCCATAAGTCGGTTGGTTCAACTACATGACAATCTGCATCTATGATTTGATAGTCCTTCAGCATAGCGAATTTTCCTTTTTAGTGTATTTTGGTATCCTTCTATAGGATTCATAAATAACTGATTCATAAAAAATAGGCATGAAAACCAACCTGAGTGTTCAATTTTACCAGTCCGACAAGGATATCTGTACTTGCTTTGGTGTTATATTCACTACTTTGAATTTCCTAGCAGTTTTCTTATTTTGGCCGAGCCGATACTCGCAATGTTTCCACCCGGGTAATTGGTTAGACTTGGTAATGGTTTCAATGGCCCCCGTAAGGCCAAACTCAAAAAATATCCGTCCAGTTCAAGTAATAACCCTTTTTCACACAATTCTCGAACAATCGGTTCAATAGTCTCCCAAGTACTATTCACATCATATTTTGATTGAAGTTTCCTTAGGATACCTTCCTGTTTATGGGCCTGTTCACAGATATCATAAACTTTTCGAGACAAGCCAGTTAGGTAAAACTTAGGTTGGACGGCACACTGTCTCGTATCAGTGATTTCTATTTTTTCCCCATCATCACTCATAACCAAGGTCGCTGGTTCTACCCCCGGTTGAGGCAGATAGATTTCACCTTCGGTATTCCATTCTTTTCGCCAATTTTTGATCCCATTCCGTAACGCACGTAGTCCCACCCGTTGCACTCCGGTGTCGTCAAACCTGTCAATTTGTTCCCGCTTTTTTGTAGAGTCATAAAAAAAGTATGCGAATTTTTCCAAGGCTTGTTCATCCCAAGGATAAACATACGAATAAGAACGGTGTGGTGACAGGTTAAGACCAAAAAGCGTCTGCTGAGTATGAGAAGGACTAAAACGATGGTATTCAAACAAAGTCAGACGATACGGCGGTTGCAAATGTGAAATTTTGGGCAACCAGTCGATGAGTTTTAGGTAGATATCGTCTGTTTCTCCCGGAATATCATACACCATTATCCAACTATTATAGATTCCATTTTCCCGAACCCATTTCATCAATTGAATATTTTGATGAACTGTGGTGCCTTTGTTCATCTTTTTAAGAAGAGTATTATCCAACGTCTCTATTCCAGGCTGAATCCATCGTATTCCAGCCTCGGCCATTTTCTGTACCTGTTCGCGTTTTAAATTGGCTTTAATTTCATAAAAAATGTTATATTTTGGATATTGTTTCGCTAAAGTCGGAATAACTGTTTTAAAATACTGCATATCAAGGATGTTATCAACCATGAGAAAATTTTTTGTTTTATATCGTTGTGATAGAAATTCAAGTTCGCTAATTACCCGTTCTGGCTCTTTAGAACGATAGTTCATCTTGTCATCATTTATGCCGCAGAAGGCACAATGACTGATGTCACCCCACCAACAGCCTCGTGATGTTTCAAACGGAAGCCCCGGGAATATCATGTCACCAATGGAAGAGACTTGCAAGCTGGTAAAATAATCATCATAATCAGGTGTAGGGACATCGTTCATGTTCTCAATTTTAACTTTAGGAGGAAATTGTTCCAATAGAACATATTCCCTTCCTTCATGGTAACGGTGGGCTGGGCCCAACACACCGTCTGGTAATTCAGCAAGACTTAAGTCAAGGCCCGAGGCAAGTACCTGCCTACACAATTTTGGAAAAATCATATCGGCTTCACCCGAAACCACAAAATCAACCCAAGAACATTTTTTGTGAGTGACCACGCCCCTAGAACTTTCGCAATTTGCCCCCCCTATCACCGTCACAATGTCCTGATTTAATTCCTTAATTCGCTTTAACAAAGCCAGTGATGAACAGTGCTGGAAAAACATTGAAGTACAACCCACGATGCGCGGTTGCATGTTAAGAATAGCCTGCGCTGCACGATCAATAAATTTAGGTGCTAACCGACGAAGTTTCCAGAGTGTTTCCTGAGCACCCTTATATTCATCAAGAGATTGAAGAAAGTGTTCCAAGTCTTGCAAACTGAGATGAACATCTCGAAAATATTCATTATGATCAGGTTTAAAATCTGGAAAGGCTACTCCAGAAAATGCCCACTCAGGTACCAACTCAAATGGCGGCTTTTAGAAGTGATAAAGCCACGGACGGTTGGTGAATTGGGCTATAAGGCATTTGCACCAGACAAACTTCTGTCTTTGATTTTGGAATGGAACGGGTTTCCAATTTTTTTTGACTCCTTTTTTACATAAGGCTTTTATTTGATAGTGGACAAGTAGTCAGCCAACGCCTCCTCCGAATAACGGCCCATAAATAAGCTTTACCGCCTCAGTTGGCGAGGGCTGTCGAAAGGGTTTTGGGCAAGGCCTTGTTGAGTTCTGCTAAAATTTCTTTTATACTCACAGAGATTATTTAATTTATGGAATAGTATTTGCATTAAACTATATTATGTTTTGGGATGCTTAACGGGATTAATTTAAACCCGACCGCACTTGAAGACAAGCACTTTATCATCTTGCCACAACACAGTCAAACCGATTCATTTATGTTAACAAATCCTAACGAATATTAACAAACGTTAACAATAGCTCCCGTTAGAGAGGGTGAATCTACCAAAGACCCTCGAAAATCTTCGAGGATCGCTTTGTACAACCCAATATGACTTGGTTCTCGCCAATATGGTTGCCAGTCTCAGGTTTTACCAGTCTAACTTTACAGACTGAACCAAATACCTGCCACTTGAGCTAAAGTCCTTTGACTCT
>NBMI01000202.1 GCA_002085445.1 Candidatus Parabeggiatoa sp. nov. 2 | reverse complement strand
TATTTGGGCCGCAAAATTCTCGCCAAAACGGAAGATCATTCTAAAAAAATGCTCACCAATATTTTTGTGCAGCAACCCAATTCCGTCTGGGTGCTAAAAGAGAATGTCGAAATAAAAATGCCGCTGTCAGAACTCAAAGTTAATGAGATTGTGGTGGTGAATACCAATTGAGCAAGGAGTCCAAGATTTATCTTGGACGTCAAAAAAAACCTCGTCAATTGAGCAAGGAGTCCAAGATTTATCTTGGACATCAAAAAAAACCTCGTCAATTGAGCAAGGAGTCCAAGATTTATCTTGGACGTCAAAACTCGTCAATTGAGCAAGGAGTCCAAGATTTATCTTGGACGTCAAAACTCGTCAATTGAGCAAGGAGTCCAAGATTTATCTTGGACGTCAAAAAAAACCTCGTCAATTGGGGGCCATGTTAACACTCGAAACCGCTCGTATTTTCTCGACAACAAACGGTGCCACAAGTCTCGGCTAGATAAACTTTCGACAAAGACTGGATTAGGGAACAATCCTCGTCAAATGGGGGCCATGCTTTAGCTTGAAACCGCTCGTATTTTCTCAACAAACTTAAGTGCCACAAGTCTCGGCAGGATAAACTTTCGACAAGGACTGGATTAGGGAACAACCCTCGTCAATTGAGCAAGTCCAAGATTTATCTTGGACGTCAAAACTCGTCAATTGAGCAAGGAGTCCAAGATTTATCTTGGACGTCAAAAAAAAACATCGTCAATTGAGCAAGGAGTCCAAGATTTATCTTGGACGTCAAAAAAAAACTCGTCAATTGGGGGCCATGTTAACACTCGAAACCGCTCGTATTTTCTTGCCAAAAAACGGTGCCACAAGTCTCGGCTGAATAAACTTTCGACCAAGACTGGATTAGGGAACAACCTTCGTCAATTGGGGGCCATGCTTTAGCTTGAAACCGAGCGTATTTTCTCGATAGTGAACGGTGTCAGAACTATCGGCCACGAAAGCTGGTACACTTTTGGTTATAAAACTTGATCCCATTTTTATTCCTTTTGAAGTTTTATTATTTTAAAATATAAAAACTGGCCATGTCTTCAATGCGTGTTAAGGGTTCTCGTTCGCCATAGAGTCCGGCTGATTGTAAACCATAAAAGGGTTGTTCGGCACCCAGATAACGCGCTAAATCCATGTACCAAAACACGTTACCGCCTATCGGATGCATGCAGAAAAAAGGTAATCGGTTTTTATCACCGGGCTGAAGGGTTATCAAAGGAGAACTCAGTATTAATGAAGCTTGATGAGATTCAGCCAAGGAAATTTTTTGGTAACCGAACGATTCGGCCATTTCCCAAGTCATCTCCCCAAGGTTGTAAATCCGCTGTGTAAGTGTTTCTCCAGCGATCTGCCGCTTGTGATTCAATCTGTTTATGGATATGAAATTTCGGCTCCCCAACCCTTTTTGATACCTGATAAAGACCATCAGTCATTCGTTGCTGTTTTTTTTGATAAGGTTGCAGCATATCAGGATGAAATGCTAATTCCAAAAAACGGCATAAACTTTCTAACACGCGCCAGCAACTGTAAACTAACTATAAGTCAAAATCAACTACTCTGACCCCTTGATTCCCACAGAACCAACCTTTGGGCAATTTACGTTTTTATACCAAGATAGAAGCCATGACAGGGCAAAGGCGCGAACCAAAAGGTAGACCAGCAAAAAAATAACAAGCCTGAAGAGAACTTCAATCAAGGAGAATTGCCGTTATGATGTTTGGGGTCGGCAAAATAATTCGAGCCTGGCCCCTTTGCATTGGATAATATGTGCGATGGTGGTTGAAAGGTGGGTTTTGCTATCGTTCTACCCACCCTACGCTCGCTAGATCGGGAAACGCTATAACTGCAAAAGCACACAATGAGCTTAATCATTCACGGCAAACTTGGGAATGGAATAATTACCGCCATAAGCCTTAAAGAGGTTATTAATTCCTTCATAATCGGAGGCGTAAATATCGGCCCGATCCTTGATATAGGTTAGCACTTCGGGCGTGAAACCACCGGTTGAGACTAGCCACAGGTGGATCGTAGGCACTTTGGTGCCCTCTTCTTCATGCATCGATATCAACACCTGTGCGGCACTCTCAAGCTTTTTGACTTGCTTAATATCCATTGAAGCTTTGGTATATTTACACTCACAAAGCCAAACTTTATGACGCTTTTTTTCTTTGCCAAACGCATCAATCTGATAAGAGGGCGTTTTGGAGCCTTTGATGGTTGTGGTTTTAACAACTTGGAATAATGGAACCTCGACTTCACGGGGTTGACCAAACCAAGAGCCTGGCAAATGTTCGTGGTTAAACTTCATCATGGAGACTTCGACGACCATCTCTAGGAATTTTCCTTTCAGGGTATTTATCAGATTTTGTTGACTCAAGTCAATTTTGTCAACCCCTTCCATGTCTTGTTCATACACGAACTTAATAAAGCGCATCAGACAGATATCATTGAAGGTATAAAATTTTTCGGCACTCCGATACACCAAGTCAGCCTGATACAGCCGTTCAAGCTTATCTTCTACCGCTAGTTTGGGAACCTTGAGTTTTTTGGCAATGGCCTTGATATCTACCGGTTGATTATTATATTGAGTGAAATAATAGATGATTTTCTTACCTAATTCCAAATCATCATCCGCATTGAGATATTTGCGGTTGTCTCTAAAATGAGTCAGCCAGAAACCATAGATTTTACCGTTTTCAATCTCATAACGGATAACCCGATCAATGTCTTTCTCATCCTTAAATTCCTTATCTCCATAGTCTGACACCGCCAGGCAATACAGGTAATAAGGGTGTCCTCCCACCTGGGCACTCGCATAAAGGGCCAATTCTGGTGTAATCACCGAGCCAGGGGCATAATATTTCAGCGCATGATGTAAAAGTGTCGCACCATCTGGAATAGACAGGGGCTTGAGATATTTAAAGCCAAATCGGCCACCGAGTGGTCCACCCATGACGGTCCGAAAAATGAGAGTCACGGCCGATCCAGATACCAGCATGGGTGCCTTACGGCTTTGAGCTTGCCTATCATAAGTGGCTGGGAGATTAATTGCGCCCGGACCATTCAGGCGGCCTTTAGAGTCCATGTCTGAAAAAAGTTCTTGCGGCATGTCGTAGATAGAGAATTTCAGATCCTGAAATTCATCAATAATCACAGCCACTCTGATGTCTGTATAGGAGGCCAGTTGTTCTGGCTCACAGATAAAGGCATCCCAATGAATCAAGGCATCTTCATCACCGTGACGATTATATCTTTCAAGAAAGTCCCCAATAAACTCCTGCGCCAGAAGACCGGCCTTGTGGGTTGTTTGGTAGGTTAACAATTTTTCTAGGCCCATCCTTTTATTTCTAAATAAGTCAGGGTCTTGTTCACAATAGGCCAGATACTGTCTGAAAAAGGTGGTGGCGTATTCCAACAGAAACTTTTTTAAGGTTCTTTTTTCTCGCGTCATTTTGAAATAAAATGGAGCCACCTGATATTCTGGCTTAAAAAAGACGGTATTCACCAACCGATCCAATAAGACCGTCTTCCCTATCCGCCGGGGTGCGATGATGGCCGTACTCGTTGATCCCATGCGGGAAATCGCCTTGACCCATTGTTCTAATTCTCTTAAGAGTTCTACCCTATCCGTAAATTCATCCTCGTGTACCATCTCTTCGACGGGCCATATCTTGGTTTCAAGCATGGTTTTATACCTCTTTTTTAAAAGAAAGTTCACAGGTCGATTATTTTTCACTTTTCTGTCTGAATCAGCATTTTTGACTGTTTCAGCAACCAAATTTTAACTTGAAGATCGAGATCAGCACTGATAAAAGTGAGCTTCCAGACTTTAGGATTGTTCGACTGAGATAGATTTGCAATGACGGACTTGACATTCGATAAGCGGCTCCCACTCAAGTCCAAATCCGGCGGATTTTTAAAACCTATTTTGATTTAGAATGTTACCATTTTAAAAGCACCTTCAGCGATAAAAAAATAGTCTATTTGATATTTATTGAAAAAGCAAGATTAACAGAGATTTTATGAAGAATTAGAATGATGAATTCATGCGATGCAATAGATACGATAATTTAGGGATGGTTCATTAAGAATAGGAAAATAATATATTAACAAACAATTGTTTTTATAATATTTCATCATTCAGGGATTCTTTTGTTTTGTCGAGAGTTGCAGCAATATTTAACAAGAACCGTCTGGTTTGGAGTCAATTATTGAGAAGTGAAGGGAGGCCTGTTTTTGGGAGGTGCCGTTGTAGCCGTTGATGAATAATTTTAAAAATTCTTTTGATCCATCCAAAACACGATGTTCAAAATTCCAGATATCTTTTTTCATACTCGCTTCGGGGTTACATTTTCGGAAAGCTTGTTTTTGTTCTTTTTTGGTACTTAAGTCAAATCTTTGATAAGTATTTACCCAGAATTTATCAAAATCTTTGTCTTTGATTGTTTGACTTCGTTCTTCTAAACACTTTTTCCACTCGTACAAACAATCTGCGAAAGGGGAATCTTTTGATTTGATCGTTTTAAGAACTGTGATCTGTTCGCCATAACCTTCTACATTGGTTATATAACAAGCTATACTGCACGCGGGCATAATTTTAACTTTTATGTCGGGTGGCAAAGTTTTTTTTTGTCCATTAGCCTCATTAGAAAAGTTATACTGTGAACGGGTGAAATTTGGACTTTTTTACTTACCCCAGCCCACGTTTCAGCACTTGCTCGGAACGAAAAAACCCCTATCGGGGTTGTGGGAGTTTTTTTTCCATCCCCCAGGTTTTCTTAAGGCTATTATCTCGCTCCGCTCGTTACTGCGTTTCAAATTCAACCCCTGTCGGGGTTGGATTTCAGAGACAAAATTTCTTAAAATATAAAAGTCCAATTCTAAACCGTTTGCAGTATAAGTTTGTTCCCGTATTGAGTATATCATATTCCTTTTAAAGGAGAATAATCATGCCATTATTTCTAATCACTTCCGTCTGTGATGAAGGCGTGTACGAAAACTATTTTAAGGTTGTCGAAGCGGAATCCAGGGCCGAAATCGCGCAAAATATGCTTGATGATCCGTATGCTTGGGAAGACTTCCTACGGAGTAGTTCAGTATGGTGGGATATCACTCGCTATGAGTATAAATACAACGAACCATTAGGTTGGAGTGCCAACGATCTGCTTGAAAGGCTTGATGCCACACATGTCGATGGTGACAGTGAATTTCAAGTCAGAATTTATGAAATCACAAATATAAAAAAAATACCCAAGCCTACAAACTGAAAAATCATCTTAATAGGTACACTCGTTCAAATTTTCGGATTTTTGAAAGGGGCAACCACAAGGGATTGCCCCTACAAATGATTTCACGCAAAGACGCTATATAGAGGTTCAGAAGTTTAGGCCTCTGTACAAACTTGAATTTGTCGAAACCAGTTAAAAATGGAAAAAATTGCTTGCTGTAAAGAAAGCTGTGATGAACTAATATCAAGCGACTAAGCTCAATCTAACAGATTCACAACAAGGAGCATTAGCCGGTTTTAGTGAATCATTCGCAGCAATTGAAGATTCCCAAATATAACCAAATAGCCAAACTCAATGCCAACTATCGCAAAGGTTGTATTAATAAGATAATCAGTATCTGTTATCAAAAGATGACAGATTTTCTGGTATGTGGCGTTTGAATACCTGTTTTTAAAAAGTGAAAGGCCTTCTCATCAATTTTTTTGTCTGTATCACGAAATAGTTCAGATAGAACCTCAAGACATAAGTTTTTAGTCTCTGAGAATAGCTGGTATTTTTTCGTGTGAGTGGTTTTTGATAGCTTCTTCAACTTGATTGGATAAATATCTTTGATAAGTCACAAATTCCAGTTTTAACTTATCAAGTTGGTCATAAAGCTTTGGGTTTAATCTTTTTTCAACAACATCAAAAGTATTAATTAATGTTGTATTCAATTGGTATAAAGAAAGTGGTTTCCACATTCCCCGTTATGCTTCTACTTTCACTATTAGCTCTAATGACAATATCATTTGTTAATTCGATAATTATTTCATCAATAGGGTCAAATAGCCTCAAATTTAATTGGCTGTCTTCAACCGGCGATATTGCTTCATTAAGCATTCGTAGTATTGTTGATTTTCCGGAGCCATTTTTGCCAATCAAAACATTTATGTCTTGATTGAGTGTCCATGGAAAATCATGTCCCCACAAATTTTTAATTTCAATCTTTTTTATATACATGTTTATGTTGTGTTATAGCGTTTTTGTGTTTAATGCGTTATAGCGTTATGGCGTTTTATTGAAGATTATCAATCAATTGAATAATAATTAGCCTTAAATCTTTCTTCCCATAAGGAGCCACTTTTGCTAAATAAATCTTTAAACTGGATTTAACGGACTTAGAAAAGCGCGATTTGATTAAATTAGAATGATACCTATTGGTTCTTTATCATCTTCAACATTTTCTTCTTTCAAGAAATAATTAAGATACTTATGCATTTGCCCACAGTCTTTCTTTGTGCTTTACCTCACCACGTTTTAAGTCACACGTACCAAACATTTTAAAATACGATGATAAAACACCAAGTCCACGAAATAATGAGTATTGGAAAGAGTCATGCGGTACTGTCTACCAATAAAAGCAAATCCGTAACTCGCCAACACGCCTGTCTTTACTTAAAGCAATACGATGGAACAATGAACTGTGTTTCTGTCTTTTTAATTCTTCTTTTTCCCACCTTTCACTAATGCATTGCTTTTCGTCAAAATTTATCTGAAAATCCTCATCAATTTTTAATAGCTCAAAATAATGGGACCATGATAATTTGTGAGACAGTGTTTCACAATTTGGATACTTGATGTACTTAAGCCTGATAAAATTTAAATGACGGAGGCGTTTCCTTTACCATAGTGTTTCGTTAAATCTCTTGAGAGATTATCAAGTCATGCGGTTCCATAAAGGGCTTCTTGTATTTCCTTTTTGTTCAAATTCAACAATATACCTTCCTTCAATGCCAGTTTGTCATTTTGACTGTATGGTTACAACTCAGGATGCTACGTTTCTCCCTTCTGTTAGGATTTCTCCAATAAAGATAAGTCAAGTTTGGTATTGATATTTATCAAGTTTCATCTTTATAACCGGACACGGTGCTGGGATTTAAAATAGGATTGATTCAAATCAATCCGGTGCGATTTTTTGGTATTATACCATTTAGACCGGCATAAAAAAGTCCCAAGTTGTTTGACTTGAGACTTTAATTTTATTTGGATACGGGTTCGACTACTTCCTATCGTATGTCCAACCGACAAGTTAAAAATGACCTCAATCAAAAAAAATTGCTGTTATGATGTTTGGGGCCAACAATAATAATTCGAGCCTAATCCTTTTTCCTTGAAGGGTACTTACCCCTTTTTTCACTGGAAGATGGTCCAATTGAATTAAAAGCAAGTGGTAGGCAAGAGGTTGCCTACCTACTTGGATTGAGAAAACGTGGTCTGTCCCCTATTTTCACTAAATAATTGTTTTGCTTTTGGAGATATGGTACCCGCAGTAACTACGCCAATAATACACCCTTTAGCAATTGGCATAAACCAAAAGGCTTTTGAGAATTGAATAAAAAAGTACAACGGATTAACGAAAACAACGAATAAAAACCAAAGGGCCCATCCGTTTATTCCGCAAATCCGTTGTACTTACTTAATAGCCAGTGATAGGTTTCGCTACGCTCTACCATCCTACGTTCGCTAAAATGAGAAAGTATAAGCAAACCCTACATTCAAAAATGTACGAGTATAAGTACTTTTTATATTATTGTTTCTTTCTACTGTATCAAACGACTGAGTAAAATGGCTCCTAACAAAAAAAGTAGGCCCTTTACGGGGGACTTTAAATTTTATTCCTATTCCAAATGCTGGTTGAATCTTAAAATTTGTTTCATCAATATCACCGCTAAATCTGGTTATAACGGTTCCTAAACAGAAGTACATCCCAGATACAAAGCTATCACCTTTTTCCCATATATTTATTGTAGGTAAAAGCTCAATGATTTCAGTTTTAAAAGAAAGATTATTATGAGTACTCAGGAAATTTTTTTTCTCATAATTAAATTCAAAACCATAAGGTTTTTTTTCGCTGAAAAGAGAAAAATGAAATAGGGGACTAGTATAAGGCATATTATCGTCCCCATAATCTTCCCCTTCATAAGTACCTTCAAATTCTTTATTTGCTGATATTATTTCTATGGTTTTGTTTGAGCTACCTAAACCAACACCCACAGTAAATCTTATGAAGTTCAATAATCCTTAATGTCACCATCAAAAAAATACGCGGTATTCAATTTTCTCAGTTAAAATCAAATCGCATAAGCCCCTTATCTGCATTCACTCCCGAATACGCACCCCAAATTGAAGAGCAACAATGTACTCATCACCACCAAAAAAAACTGAACCAATAATATTTGAACTATCATCCGAACCTATTTGTGCTCCACCTCCCCCCAAAACAAAAAACCGATCAGTATTAGCAACATTAAGATTCACTCCATATCTTGTTCCTGCAGCAGCTGTAATATTCGTTTTACCATTTATAAGTCGCAACGGTGTTGCCGTATCACCACGGATATATTCGAGATAAATTGAACGGACATGATTATTCTTCACTTGTACATCATCACAAACAGTAAGCATACTCCTATTTGTCTTATATTCAGTACCAGCTATGCATTGCGTAATCGTGAATGTGGAATTGGGAGCTATCAAATCAGTTCTATACACATTCGTTGGAGTTCTCTGATAATCATCTACTCTCTGAAATCCCGAAATCTCAACATGAACGTCTTTTGCCACTCCATTTCCGAAGTCGTTATACTTTGAATTAGCATTATTATGAAGAATACTCATAAAATGAATCATTCCTCCTATTTTTTCCTTCCTCACAACAAGCTCATCTTTTAACTTCGTATCATTAAATTGAGCTTTAAAAAACTTTCTTTCATCGTAAAAGGGCCCCAAGTTCCAACTATCTTTATAACTATTGAAAAGCGGAGAATTAATACCATCAGGAAAACATGCTTCCGATAATAGCTTATCTCCACCTACACAATTGGTAATGTTATTATTATGACACCCATCGTTATCTGGATCAATACACCTTACCATTCCATAAGTGTGCAAGTCCGAATCACTCGCATTATTTACAGTTACTTACGCCATTGGCTAAATTCCCCTTAAAGAGGCTTACGTTATTTTTTAGCTCATGTTTGCTACATCCGTTAAAGAAGCATACAAAAACTAAAATTAAAAATGTATCAAGTTTCAAATTCATAAAATTTCTCTGTCAAAAAAAGTAGTGTACAAGAAGTTGCAAGTATAATATTTGGTGGGCAACAAAAATATATTGCCCACCTCACTTGACTATCTATCTCCCCGTCCAGAGTACTAAGGAACGGTGATTATTTAACTTGTGCGTTTGTCTGGTTTCGGGAGCTCGCTTGCGTTCATTCCCAAAATAGCAATTGTTCACTTTATTTAATTTTCATTCCTAAGGATAACTTCTTATAAAAATTTAACCTAAATTCTCCTTTATTACAGTAGTTGGTTATGTCACATTCTGCCAATGAGCGAGTACTCAAAGGACACAAAACGTTATCTTCCAAGCATATCGCAGGTTATTGCAAGCTATGTCTCTACCATTGCTAATATCTCATTTTTAACGAATAACAGGTTTTTATAAATTAATTTTAAATATTCTATTTTGGTTGAATCGAAGTTTTGCGAGATAAAATATTGGTATTTATGAAGTTCCAATTTATCCAAGATAACGAAATGCCAATTGCCACCGGTAATGTAAGCACCTTTGATGAATTTCCAATCGTTTAATTCAACCGCCGTAATCAGTTCGGCTAATAGTTGTGGTCTTGGATTGCCATAATCTTCATTTCTTTTAAACTCTTGAATAAAAAAATACGGTTTTTTGCTTTCGACTAACCCTTCGCTGACAACAAAATCGACGGTACCATTTAAGATAAATTTATCGGTTGCATAGCTCATGGGTAGTTCATAAAAGCCGCGTATTTCCTTATCTCTATTAAGAAAATCAATTTTGTTCAGCAACGGAATTATGTAATAGACTTTTAAATCTTCTTCATAATAGTCCTCTATTAAGCCGCTATTTTTCTCGATGAGCTTCTGTAAATACCTAACAGTATCTTCGGTTAAGCAAATATCATTATTAAACCAATTATTGAAAATCGTTGGACTTAAATTTTTTTCAATCTCAAATAACTTTTTTAATTCAGTATCTCGGATTTTACTATATTGGTAAGTGGGAATTTTATTTTCATCTTCTCCCTTTAAAAGAGCAACTTGTTTTTTTAATTCTTTTATCTCTTTTTTAAGTTGTTTTAATTCAATTTCACTGTTCATAGTGCTCAGTTATCAGTTATCAGTTATCAGTTATCAGTTAACAGTTAATGGCAATCATAAAGAATTGTCTATACCAAAGTCAAGAATTTTTGCTGTCTTATAGATTCAGAAAAATAATATCAGTAGTACAAAGGCAACTGTGTTGACATTTCATCATAAATCATTGATTGATAATTAGAGCGTTAATTTCTATCACTCATTAACCAATGATGTTTTTTGACAAAAATCAATAGAACCTAATATTATCTCCTTTTAATGTATCCCGTGCTATCTCCTACTGGTGGCATCTCTTTGTCTGTACACAAGCAAAGATAATGTTCTCCATAATGCTCTGATGAACGAAAGTCGGTATAACAACGGTCACGTTGATAGTCTATATTATAGCCTATTCGCCATCGACGAAAAATGAGTAGCGCAAACATAATACACACTCTCACTGAATAAAGGGCGCATTCTCATTTTCACGGTGATGTGGCCCAGAAAAAATGGGCCCCCCTCATGTTTCGCCTGAGGCTATTATCTCGCTCCGCTCGGAACGAAAGTTCAAATTCAACCCCTTCGGGGTTGGGCTTCGTTATATCCCCGGCCCCCGGGGAGTCAAACCGTGGCAAGTCTCATCTTGAGAGGGGATTTCTGGGTGTGTTTTGGTAAAAAAAGCGCAATTTATGACGGAGCACAGTCTAGTTAGATATAAATAGTGATTGGTCTATTTATATTTTTCTATAATAACCTTACTAACCTCATTAAACACCCAATTCAATTTGTTGAATAACTTTTGTAAATTATCAGGTTCATCAGGTACATCAACAGCAAATAGTTTGTTTTTTTCTTTTATAAATAAACAATCCTCTTTTTCAAATTTGCCAAATTGCCATTCCTCACCAGAAGTAACTACAGCATAACATATAGTCGCACCTTGTGTTGATGCGGCATACATTTCAGCTAACGCCTGCGCCCAAGCTTTTTTCCAGTCTTGATCCTTTGCTTCAATTACACAGAGTGGAGGAACATCCATTACTTCAGCTACATTTGCTAATGGAGGGGCTACCAAAAAATCAGGCCTACCTGAAAGGTCTTTACTTGGATCGACATTATAGGTTATATGCGACCAAACACGGAGATTTTGGTAATGATCCTCAAGCACATCCAATATAGGGCTAATAATTCTTTCACAGATAGCTTCCTCTGAAAGAAAACTGAGCGGATCATCTATTTTTCTTTTGATACGCTTCATTTCATGTTCAGGTACATCAAATGGTAGAGTCCCGGTGAAAAAACCTCTTTCAATTTTAAGATTAAATTCTATTGCGACCTCAGAAGCTGTTTTAAAGTTTCCAAATCCCATAAATTTATTTCCTATATCTACTATAGTGATCCAATAATTATTGGGGTCAGAGTAAAATTAATTCCCTTAAAACACACTACAACATTCCTCAACCAAGCGAATCAATTGGCTAAATGCGCTTATGTGAACCACACAACTCACTTGGGCACGATACGCATAAGCAGCAAGCCACAAGCCAACTCACACAACTATCTTAAAAATGACCTCCTTTCGTTAGTGCATGAATATAACGAACACACAACTTTGAGCCACGCGGCCCATTTAGCGATAATTTCAATATGTAACCAAATAGCCAAGCTCAACGCCGGCTATCGCAAAGGTTGCAACATGTGGGTAGTACATAGGCAAAAAGGCAAAAATATTTTTCACCACGATATTCCTTACCGTCAATACCAACAATACAAGTATTCTCTTTCCAGCGGTTGTAGCCCACTAACCATTCTCCCTGTCGCCTTCCTCTTTTATCTATCTTACTAGTCGCACAAATGCTAAGCGGTTTTCTTTCTTTCTGATCAACACCACCCATCATGACATATTTTAGTGCGAAGTTTTCTCGACAAGTCGTTGGGCAATCTAGTTTTTTGTGAGCGGCTATCCAATTTGTCGCTACAAAATCGTCTTTTGCTACGGCCACGGACGAAAGGCCCAAAGTCATGGCCCCCAATAAGATGACCAAGGATAACTTCATATAAGAAGTTAACATCATTAGTTATGTGTAAAAATTTTTTAATACTAGAATTGGGGACTAAGTATTATTAACTAAAAAATAAATGTCAAGTTTTTTTTTCATCTTTTTTGAAATATTTTTCTTGAAGTTGGGTTATTTTGAAGTTGGGTTATTTGGAAATGGGTGGTATTTCTTTATCACTACATAGACAATAATAACTCTCGCCGTAATGCTCTGATGAACGAAAGCCAACATAACACCTACCCTTGGTATATTCTATATTATAACCCACTCGCCATCGACGAAAAATGAGTAGCGCAAACATAATACACCGGCTCGGTTCCACGCGCCAAGCTAATGGGTTAATACCCGCTTTTAAGTACTCGTGCAAAAGTTTGAAAGGTTTATGGATTTTGTTAGGTTTATTTTTTTTAAATATCTGCACGGGTACTTACGCTTGTTATAGTCCGTTTTTTGACAAACAAACGGTAAGGCTTGTCTTATCGTTTCAACCTACATTATATCGGTAGTAGCAACGGATGACAGGATCAGTGCGCTAACAAGCGTTACCTTGAATCGTTTCGCCATAGAAAACTGGCATTGTTCATATTCTTTAATTGTAGCAATGTATTGACCCTAACTATTTTTTGACTGTGATGCGCTCTCAAAAAAATGCTTATGTTTATGTTAATGCATTAAATAAATTCTGTCAAAAGGTCATCTCAGTTTTTTAAAATTTGTTGCTACTTTATAGGGAATATCGTCACACGAAAAAAGAAAAATGCCACGCATTTTTTCAATTCTATTTTTCAATTTTAGTCCAACTTATTTATAAGGAATTGCTTATATTCAGAGTCTGTCAATCAGCGTCATGCTAGGTAAACCCAAAGCTGTCTTATAAATCCTGGCTTTTTAAGCATATGCGATTTAAGGCATCAAAACGGCGATTTTAGCGCATAAAAATGGTATAGGTAGTTTCCATGCCAAATTGGAATTCATGGCGTTTTTGAACTATCGGCTAACTAACGGCTAACTAACTGATAAATAAGGCTATATTTCACAAATATGGCCAATTGAGATTTGTAGCACGGCCTCCGGTTTTCCCCAAAAATCTTGGGGGTAAATTAAGAAAAGCTATATATCATCATCGTTTTCGTCACTTTAACCCCTCTGAAAATTTTTAAGTCAGTCGTGAACTGACACGATAATAGCCAAAATGACGATCAATGCCCGAATTACTTAGGTTCTTTGGCTAGAGCACATTATTGAAACAACACTTGGCGTTCAAAGCATTCCAGTTTAAGTTTTCACTAAAGTGCGCCCCCTACGTGAATGTGAAATGATTTTTCAAAAAAACTATAGCATGGCTAGGAACGTAGGAGCAAATTCCTTGTGGTTGCCCTTCCCATTTCAAGTTAATGGGTAGCACCGGTTTATTACTGCACAGACTTGAGTCAACTCTCGCTATAAATCTCAGCTTGACGAAGGACAGTCTAACACCAATCATCCTTTAATTTTATATTAAAGCCCGCTGGCCATTCGGCATAATAGGTAGCGCAAACATAATACATATGCTCGGTTGGGGTTAGTTCTTATTTCTTAACGGCAGCGGAAACCGGTTGCAACCGGTGAACGAACATTTCTGTTTATCACTGTGGTTAGGAAACGTTGGGGACGGGGTTGCAAACCCCGTCCTGCCCATGGCCGAAGTTAGAACCAGCCCCGTATTGACCCTAACTATTTTTTGACTGTGATGCGCTATCAAAAAAAAATGCATAAACGTCTGTTAATGCCTTAAATAAATTCTGTCAAAAGGTCACTCACCTGGCCCCAAAAAGGTGATTACAAGCCGATGACAAACCTGAGTCTTGGTGGTGGCTGAAAACACGGCCCCAAAAAGGCGATTCGACGACAAACCTGAGTCTTGCTGACTGAAAACCTGGCCCCAAAAAGGCGATTCGATGAGAAACCTGAACCTTGCTGGCTGAAAACCTGGCCCCAAAAAGGCGAGTCGATGAGAAACCGGGCGCATTCCCGTTTTCACGGTTAAGTAAGTACAACGAATTACGCGGATAAACGAATTGAGTACAACGAA
>NBMI01000201.1 GCA_002085445.1 Candidatus Parabeggiatoa sp. nov. 2 | reverse complement strand
ATCCACAAATCCGTCATCTTCGCAGCCTTGCCCACCATTTAAAACCGGTCGTGATGATTGGTGGAAAAGGCATCACTGACAACCTGTTAGCCGAATTAAAGCGTGCTTTAGAAGACCATGAATTAATCAAGGTAAGTATTGCCGGGGCCGATAAAAAAGAAAGACGCGCACTGACTGAAGAACTTTGTCAAGCCAGTGGCGCAACACAGGTGTAAATGATTGGCCGCATTAGTGTTTTATATAGGCCCAATAAAAAGCCAAAAATTGTGCTATAGTTAATTTCAGTGCTCACTGATCAGGAGTCCAAACTTTAGTTTGGCAGGCGTTATAGCATTTTCCGCTTGAGTGAAATACAAAGCAATAACATAACTCCCCAACCCCGAAGGGGTTGAATATGAATAGCTTAAGGAAAACCTGGGGAAAAATATAAACAACGCCCCAACCCCAAAGGGGTTGAATATGAATAGCCTTAAGAAAACCTGGGGAAAAAAATAACCTCGGTTTGGCCTTTTTTTGTATTTAACCAAATCGGAAAATGCTATAGTTTGGCAGTGCCCTTAAATCCGTCCAAACTTTAGTTTGGTAGTGCCAGAGACAATGCCATTAAGTTAAGTAACAAAACACCTACAAAAAGTATGACTAATGAAGCGGACTGAGGGCCATAACTTGATTTGAAAGCCTATTTTATGGCCCTCAAATTATAAGAATAAATTTGTGCATGAAAGGGCATTGGTTAGGGCAATGCCATTAAATTAAGTCACAAAACACCTACAAAAAGTATAACTAATGAAGCGGACTGGGGGCCATAACTTGATTTGAAAGTATTTTATGGCCCTCAAAATCGATAGTCCAAATAACAATAAAAAAATTATGTGAATAGCCAGCGTATCACTACTCTGCCAGACTGAAGTTTGGACGAGTGTTTGGACGACTGCCTTCCTTACGTTTGGACGACTGCGCGTGAGGCGATAAATCGCCTACTACAAACGGGCCTTTTCCGTAGGAAAGTGGGCGGATGTAACACATCTTGTTACATATCAACTTTTCGGGCGGTAAGAGCCTTACGTGAAATAATATACCCGCTTTATCTAAACTAAAATCCCTTATTATATACAATCCTTGTAGTTACAGTTACTTTAAAATGATGTTAATGTAGTTAGCCTAATTGTGATAGTTGAGTGGTTAACACATCAATCGGTTTCGTCAGAATGTCATTACAAATAATTAGACACTCAAGTCATTCTTTAAGCAAAATTCCTCACCATTTCTTGATGTTCTTGGCTCAGTTCGCTAATAACGTCTTTTTCCGTTGGGGTTAATACATATTCATAAGGGATTAATTGCTGTTTTTTGCCTTCGATAATATATACACGTTGCCAAGGTTTATATTCTAAGTGAGTGGCTTCTATCATTTCTTCTGCTGACGTGTTGTGGTATTGATTGGCCTGTTGTTCCATCAAACGAAGTTCGCGCTTGCTAAAGTGACTGGGGTCAAATTCGGCAATAGGCTTAATGTTAATCATTAGGCCATTTTTAACGGAAATGGATTCAAACTGAACGCGACTCAGCATGTCGGCCGCTGGGACATCAAACTCTGCGTATAAATCCACCGGTACTGGCCCCATCGGCCAAGCATAGTAATTTAAACCCGTGACACTACGTCCAATTTGTCTATAATGTTCAAAATCCAGGAAATACATCAACTTAAATAATTTGACCTTGCCACACTTTTGGGTATTTTGAGCAAAATAAACCATCACATTAATGAGCTTTTCACGCTGATGGTTTATTAGCAAGCCGTGATTGTTGTGTTTAAGCATGTTATTGATCTCGAAGCTTGGTGTTTAGAGGGATACTCATCGTTGTAACGGATGAAAGGGGAGACAAAAAATAAGGGAAGTTTTTCATCATATCAAAGGGCGAAAACTTAGAAAAGCCCCTCGAAAAATTTTTTGTATCTTATTGATATTTAACATAATAATGTAGGGATATCTCGTGTTCGCCCTCGCCCCGGACAGAAGTTACAATCAGAATAATTTTATGCCAAACTGAAGAGTATTGCTTACTTGGAAGTTTGGGATAGAACGTTTATAGTTTAACAAAATGATCAGGATAAAGGAATTGATGAAAATGGGGCCCTTGCAAACAATGTTGGTTGAGGTTGGGTTACTATAGATTTTCAGAAAAATAATTATCGAAGGCAGCCAACAGCTAAAGCAGTTGTCTGAAAGCGAAAGTCCCCTAAAGGGGACTGAATAATTATCTACGTGAGTTCGACTTTTCAATAACTTATATAAATATTATGTTAATCAAGTTGTTGATTACAATTAATTGATTAAAAACACATTTTTATTACATAATATACCCTTAGCATTAATACGTGAATAACCCTTATTTGTGGGCCATCAACTGGAATGAACCAGTACAGAACTGATTGATAATTAAGTCATTATCACTAAATAATTGATATAACTAATAATTTTATAACCGGCCTTGATATTTAAAGTCGAACTCACGTTATCTGAAAGTCTATAAAATAATCTGTCCACCGGGCGCAACTTGTGATCAGTTTCAGCCTTACCCTGGCCCTATGATGACGAGGGTTTTGGGTCAGGGGACAGGTAATTGTGCTAATTTATCGTGCCTTGAGCACCTAAAATAATCTGTCCACTGGGCGCAACTAATTGATGGCTGAATGTGGGATGACTGGCTTCGTCATAAATCGGCGTTTGGCTATTTGTTAAACTTAAATCTCCACCTGTTAGAGATAAAGTTTTAGTCCTGTAATTGTTAGAACTGATAATGGTTTCTACCATTGCACTACATTGATAGTCACGGCTTGTGAAATTATTTTTATGAAAAACTATATCAAATCAAAGATTTGTCGTGGATATTCGCATTCATTCTGTAACGCTCTAGCAATCCATTGATTCGCAATACTTAATACCATCTTGTCTATCTTAACCCAAGCTATCTCACCAATATCACCTTCCCCATTTTGTGTCGATTTTGAGGTTTCAAAAACACATCGAAGATAAGCACAACGCAGAAAATCAAAACCAAGATGACCATGACAAATCCATCTGACAATTTCTACAGTCGATTGTTCAGCCAGCCGGTAGTATGCATCATAATAGTGTTTCAGTGTTGCTATTTGGGTATTGGAAAACCCCCGGTTATCTACTAACTTTTTAGCCCACCGATCAAACCGAAACCTGACACTAGCCGTTGAAATCTCTATGAATCGCCATTCCATTGTTGCGTTTATTCGTTGGATAACTTGTAACTTAGCCGCCGCTAAACTAACTGCACAAGCATAACGAAGCACGGCATCGAAAATGTGTTGGAACTGTTGCAATGCTTGATGAGCATAAGGGGTTGTGGAAAATAAACTCAAAGGTTTTTTAAATGTTTTAAATTCAAATAGATAGTTTTCAATAGAATGGCCTCGCGAACGTACAAGCCGTCCTTCAATATCGTGGCACTGTAGATGATCTTGTAAAATATCAGTTTCTTCCCAACTAAATTGATACAATTCCCGATCAATAAAACCGACAAACTTTTTAACGTAGGTTTTATCGCTCATACTCTCGCAAATATCTTGCACCTTTTCTCTATTATTGCCAGTACCAGAAGGGAAATTCTTAATCTTTTCAGCCGTATCAAAGACAATTTCCTCTATTTTATCTGATTTACGGGTATGAGCCGCGAAGTCATGCCATAACCGTTTGAGGATTTTCCTATCATCTTTACCTTCTACTAAAATGTGCTTTTGGTCACTAATTTGTACATAGCGACGATAGCTTGCCGGATCAAATTGTGACATTAATAGGCCCCGTCTTTTACAAAATCATTAGCCGAGATAGCGGATAATTGGCGAGTTGTTGGCTTTGGTTTAAAAATAATCACTTTATCATCGTCGTAGTCAGCACCGATTACCGGGGAATGGGTGCAAACAATAATTTGTCGATGACCCATTTGTTTTGACATTTCTTTAATAAGTGACCGTTGCCAGTCCACATGAAGTGATATTTCCGGCTCATCAATCAGGACAACTTGTTTTTGACTCATCTGCGTAGCCATATATAGGAGTGTCAGAATCTGTCTCTCACCCGATGACAGCAAATGGCGAACCTTATTTGACGGCTTGCTCCCATCATTAAAGCGGATCACCAACTTCGGTGTGCCGGACGATTGAGTCTCGGCGGAACTCATGGCGATATTTTTGTCCTCCAAAAAATAATTCACCGAAGCTAAGAATTGTTCAATAGCGGAAAAAGATTGCTCTTGAACGCAGACTATTTGTTCAAGTGCTTGAAAATACAGGTATAACACCACCGCTGCCAAGTGTTTATCAGTGCTATTCAACGGTTCCATGTATTCATGCCAATTGGTTTGCATAAGCGTCACCGGCACCGGGTAGGCAGCGAGTTTCTCAGAAAGTTTATCGATTTTTTTAACAAGCTCCGCTACGTTGTTTTTTTCAATACCGACTTTCTTTTGAGACAAGGCTTTTAGAATATTGCTTGGTACCTCAACAACATATTTGCGATCAATTTGGGCGACATTCATAATTGCCTCGCTAATTTGCTGTTCTAAAGTCGATTCAATTTCAAAAATTGACGGAAAATCTAAACGAGGTACGAAAGCACCAAACAGTTGACGTGCAATGATGGTGTGTTGATTTTCTTTTCCCCCTTCGTTGGAATCATCGTATTGGCTTGGTGGGTTAGCACTTGCTGCCCATGCTTCAATCATGGTTCTAAAAGAGGGAAAATAAGCGGCCGGTACTGGTGATTGCAACCGTTTTTGAGCCACGGCTTGAAGATTTCGATTTTTAGAGGCTATCAGTCCAATACGCCCAAACGACTTATCACTATCAATGTCACGCGGAGAAATATTTTCAAGGATTAACTCACCATTGACATAAATATCGGTGTAAACATGACTACCCCTTCGATGGCGATTTTTAGCGGCTACCAAAATACTATCACCATCACTGAGCACCAGCTGAATTTCATTAAATTTTAAACAAGCAAAACGCTCATAATCACCATTGAGAATATTAGCTAAGATATGAAGCAAGGTCGTTTTACCCGTGCCATTCTTGCCATAAAGTATATTCAGATGTTCGTCAAAAGTGAGTTCAATATCGAAACGCCCGTGAATACCGATTGCTGTCACGCTTTTTACATGTCTACTGTTCATTATCAATTTCACGTCTTTGTATTATTGGTTATTGGGTAGTTAAAAACTTTTTTTTCGGTGAAAAAGAAGATTTAAGAAAGAATATCACTAGAATTTTTTTTATATTATATAATATTTTTGATATAATCACAAGGATTGTTTATGAAAATATAACTACAAGGATTGTTTGCTTATGAAAGGATAAAGCAATAACTACAAGGATTAGTTATAAAAACGGATAAAGCAATAACTACAAGGATTATATATAAGAAAGGATTCTGCTTCCAACGCTGAACTAAAAGCAGAAATTTGTAATCCCTTTTTATATACAATCCTTGTAGGCACGCTTTTAATCCCTTTTTATATACAATCCTTGTAGGTACGCTTTTAATCCTTTTTTATAACGAATCCTTGTAGGTACGCGATAAATCCAGGCGACACCCCGTCATCTTAACGGCCACTTTTGGGGCCGATTGCCCAGTGCCCGCTCCGAAAAGGCGAGGCGAGGTTTTTTGAGTCGCCCGCTCTTCATCCGGTAGCAACACCAACCGATTCGATTGCAAATCATCTGGCGACGGAGGACTGCCAGCAATACGCTTAACCACAAAACGGTTCTTTGCCACTCGTGTGGTTGCACAAGGAGCTGGCAGTTGGCCGCTCGCCTCAATATAACCGCCCGGCAACATCACCAAAAAGTCGTCCAAATTCACCGTCGGTGATTCAATCTGCACGTTGCCATCTAAACCTAATCTTGACGAGGCACTGACTAAACTGTCAGGAGAAGCAATCAATTGGTCAGATTGAATGCGAATATTGCCGCCACGGCCTTCATCGGCCGTGGCTCTAATCTGACTGTTGTCTAAGATGACAAAAAGAGGATTTCCGAGAGTGATATTGCCACCATTGCCTTTGCCACTTGTCACACTGGTTGTAATTCGACCTTCTCGTAAATACAGGACATTTGGGGTTGTGAGGCTAATATTGCCACCCCCAGCATTTTTGGCCGAAGCTGTAATGAGGCTATGATCGAACAAATGGAGTCTTTCTGCTTGAACAGAAATAGAACCTGCATTACCCGCATTCAATTCGGCACTGGTTGAATGACTAAACAAGCCACTAATCCCGGTGTTACCTTCTTGAGGTTCGGTATGCTTAAAATGACCAAACGGATCGGGCTGAAAAGTTCCTGACAGGGTGCTTGAGATTATCAAACTCTCAGAAGCCTTTATCACAATAGAACCACTATGGCCTGGCCCTTGGGAAAAACTACTTATTCTGGCCCCATCACTCAGGACTATTTGGCGAGCTTCAATGTCAATTTGCCCACCCTCACCGGCACTGTCAAATTGTCCTTCTGTGCCAGAAAAAATAAAACTCGGAAAACCGTTGTCATGTTGAACTGATAAGGTTAAAGTCTCTGTGGCTTTAATAATTATTTGACCACCCTGTCCTATTCCGTGAGTATCGGTGGCAATTTCTGAACCTTGTAATTTTAACTGTTCTACCTGAATATTTATTATACCACTGTCTTTATCGACGGAATCTCCTTCTAACTCACTATTCTTTAATTCAACGTATCCACCCCGAATGAAAAGATCACCCGCGCCATCACCACTCACTCCTATCCAAGTATTATGAACCGTTATATTTCCCGCTTTTTGAGCATTCATCACCAGTGATGATTGGGTGGGGATAACTTCACCGCGTGAAGCCAGACTGGCGAGATTGATTCGTCCAAACTCGGAAAATAGCTTTGAAGTATAATCAGGATGAAAAGTCTCAAATGGATCATCTGACGGAAAATCGCCCTTCATTAATAATTCTCCGCCGATAAGCGACAACGTTTTACCGGTGGGTACAAACAACTGACTACTTTGTAGAGTAATTGGGGCTGGTGTCTCGGTTAAAAAGCCAAACGCTTCAATGGGTGCAACTGTTAATAAACTGTCATTGGGCAGACGCGCATCAAAACGTCCACCATCTTGTAAACGCAGATAATCAGCTGTGCTGGCATGGAAACTTCCTTGCACATCCAGCCGTGCATTAGGCCCAAACATGATCCCATACGGATTAAGGAAATATACATCCGCGTTAGGGATGGTTGAGCGTAAGAGTCCGTTGGCTGCTCAGATTAAAGTCACGGAAACTGTGGAACAAATTAGGGCCATGTTGTTGTCCCAAATTGGCCCCAATTTGAAAGTTCGGGCCTGATAAGTTGATAGATGTGCCTAACGTGCCGTCGGTGGTGATTTGGGCCGTGGTTGGTAAGGCTATGATTAATAAAGTGATTGTGAGTAACGCTGGTGATTTCATTTCAGTTTCTCCAACAAGGATTGCATAATGCCAAGGATTTTTTTTGCATAGAAATCAGATTTTTCATCAAAAATCGGATTTCTTTACCTTTATATACTTAACTAGCCCACAAACTAAACTGACAAAAGTCCCGACGATCCCTTTGATCGGAGGGTCTCGATCCAATCCCTTCTTATATACAATCCTTGTAGTTATGTTTTTGTTAAATTAAGGATTCTAACTCATCAATAGACAAGCCGGTGGTTTCAGCAATGAAAGCATGGTCAAGTCCTTTTGCCAACAAATTACGGGCAATTTCTTGTTTTTCAGCCATTCGTCCCTCTTCCCATTCTTTACGCCGCATGTTGTTGTAATCTCGTTCATCCAGTATTGACAATCGTTCTTGGGGCGTTAATTCATCATCATCAATTAACTTAGCCGCTTTTTGTATAATTGGGCGATTGAGATTGATTTTTGGATGAGTGGGATTATTGACACTTTCAACCACTAAAGTCATCCAGTCTTCTAGTCCTTGGGGCGTTTTTTCGTTCAGGTAAAACGGGTTTAGAAAAAATAACTGGTGGGGATACAGTATCATGGATTCGTCTTGTTCTGTCTCAGAGATTTGACGAGTTGTTATCAAGCTTCGTTGGTATTGTTTTTCACGCACTTTGCGGGTAAACCAAACGATGGTATAGACAGTGCGTTCTAACTTGCACTCCTTATGGCTTTTGACCAATTCTAACTGCGAGGCTATATGATAATGCCAAAAACGGTCAAAATCGTAATCGTAACGTTCTCGCTGAATTTCAATTACCACCCGATGGGTTGGATCATCAACAAAAATATCAATCTCAATATCAACCCCACCAATCGGTGGAACAAACTTTTTTTCGACTTCGATGGTTTGGGGAGTGAGGTCAATATCCAAAAAGTCTTTGATAAAGGCTTTCAGGATTTCTTCATCCGACAGCAGTTTTTTAAAAACGACTTGGTTGTTTAAGGGTGCGATTGGCATGATTTATCTCCTTATTTGAGTCGGATAAGTCGCGCTTTCAGGGCGATTCAGGTTAAAGGCTTGAAAGCTATGGAAAAGATTGCCACTGTGTTGGCGGCCCAACTCGGCCCCAATTTGGAAGTTCTGTATTAAAAGTTGATAGAAGGGCCTAATGTGCCGTCGGTTGTGATTTGGGCCGTGGTTGGTAAAGCCATGATTTCATTTTATTTTATCAAAAAAAGGAACGAATTACAAAGATTGCATAATGCCACGGATTTTTCAAATTCAGATTTTGTGGCTCGAATTAATTTCTTTGATAACAAATCCGATTTCTTGTCTCGATCCAATCCCTTCTTATATACAATCCTTGTCGTTATTGCCGAACAGTTGGCGTTCTTTTTTCCAATTCGGTCCGCTTCAGTTCTTCTGGCACCGGAACGCGGCTTGGCTGTTCAAACTGGGTTGGGATAATATGAGTATGTATCCGTTTTCCCTGAATGAACTCTTCTGAAAA
>NBMI01000200.1 GCA_002085445.1 Candidatus Parabeggiatoa sp. nov. 2 | reverse complement strand
CAAAAAACGTAAAAATAGTGTGTATTTACCGTGGTTTTGGTGGCCCATTATGATGATTATTCGGCATATTCCAGAACCGATTTTTAAACGAATGAAACTTTAAATGATAGACAATGAATTCAGCCATATAAACATTCAGAAAAATATTGAAGGCCAAACATTATAAAATACAAATAAATAACTGTTAGTTTATTTCGTAAACCTCGATTCATTTTTCATGCAGAAAAGAGTTTTTTTAGTCGTTGGCGCGAGTTTGGACGCGAATTTCTTAACGGTGCGACAAAGCCCTCCCTGTCCGCCTTGCTAGGAACTTTAGGCGTTGCTTTAACTATCTTTTTATTATTTGTGACGCTGCTCACCCCGGAACTCTTGGCAACAAAGGGCTACGGATATTTCTTTGCGAAACCCACAGATGACTATGCGTATCTGACAAGCGAAACATTGCGAATCAGCAAAACCGCCCCGCCTCATCAGGGCATCGTCTTGATGGAAACTTCTAACATCCAAGAAGCCGTTTATGCTAAATATCTTGAGCAATTACTACAAGAGAAAACCAAGCAGCCCATGACTGTCTATAAACTAACAGCGGGTGGCCTTTTTCTTTTGGAAGAAATCTGTATGTTGGAGCGTATCGATATTGATTTCAGGGCATAGTCGTGCTGCAAATAGCACCGGCACGTCGTCTAGCACTTGAACGTGGCCATTTGAAAGGGGGGTAGAAACAAGATTATTTTTCGGTTTCGGTTATTAACGTCGAGCAAATTCAATAATTCAACAGAAATTAAACAGGAGTTAAAGAAGAAAAATCAGTTATAGCCAACTTCCACCGAATGACGTGTTGCAATGTCACTCAAGTACGCACGGCGTGGTTCACATCTGCCGAAATCTGTGAGAAAAGCCTATTTATGTCGGGATTTCGAGATGAGAGAGTGTTCATTCTCAAATAAATCGGATGCACAACGCTTTTACAATGAATTAGGCAAACGGCTAGCAATGTTTCATTTACAGTTGAGCTTTTGATAAAATTCATCCCATACGGGATAAAAGATTTCAGAAAAAGGAAAAGACTCACTTTGAATTTTTAGGTTTAAATAAATGTGGAAGTTTTTTAAACGTCCAACATGAGACAACGACAAGAAAGGAGATATTATTTATTTTGTCAAATATTATTGGAATTGTTGCAACAAATACCATTGCTTATGTAGAAACGATATTTTCCTGTCTGGAAGAAAAAAATATTGTCGTTCCTTTAAGGAATAGCAATGATCAATATCGTATCAAAGCAGCTAGAATTAACAAAATTGTAGAACCTCCTGATAACAGAGAACAATGGATGAAGCGTCCATTTTCTCCGGTTAAAAGTGATGATATCGCCTTGATTGCATTTACCTCGGGGACAGAGGGCAATCCCAAAGGTGTTGAAATTACCCATAATAACCTAGCAGAAGTCGTTCAGCGTTTAAATACTGTGATGCAAGTTGATAGCAGTATAAGAGAGTACATTGGTATTCCTGTTTATCATTCTTTTGGATTAGGAAGGTGTCGCGCTGTTGCTAGTGCTGGAGGTAGCTTTTTTATTCCAGCCGATGGGTTCAATCCTTTTGAAATAGCTGAGATGCTTAAAAGAGAACAGATTAATGCAATATCGGCTGTTCCTAGTCTTTGGCGTATTCTGCTGGAAGAGAAAGAGGTGATTGGTCATTATGGGAAAAAGGTAAAATGGATTGAAATTGGTAGTCAATATATGAGTAGGGAAGAAAAAGAAGCCTTAAAAAGACTCTTTCCTAACGCAATTATTGTTCAACATTATGGGTTAACAGAAGCTTCAAGAACGACGTTATTAGAAATACACAATACTGTAGGAGAACAGTTAGAATCGGTTGGAAAAACCTTTGGGGATATACAAGTCAAAATCCTTGAAAGTAATCAGATTGCTATTTCTGGCTCTCACGTTGCGACTGAATATCTTATTGAGGATCAATCTGTCAATCTAAAGGATGAAAATGGTTGGTTTATCACAAATGATTTAGGGGAAATAAAGGACGAATACTTATATTATCGGGGAAGAGCAGATGATATTATCAATTGTGGAGGAATCAAGGTTTCTCCTGAACAATTGGAAACAAAAATATTTCCGTCATTAGAAGATACGAGTCAAATCGCTATCTGTCGCAGGCATGATCCACTTAGAGGTGATGGTTTTCTAGTGGCTGTGACACCTGAATTTAAGATGAGTAAGCAAGAATTGTATAACTTGATTCTTGATGCCAATCAACAATTTGGTGTTAATGCAACCAATGCTATCAGTATTATTGAGGTAAATGAACTACCTAGAACCGCGTCTGGTAAAATTCAACGTAAAAAAATATCCGAACAATATGGAGAAGTAGAATGTTTTAAATTTGACGCTGTGGAAGTCTCTTCCCATGCAGATGGTTATGTTGCACCATCAACGCAGGAAGAAAAAATGTTGTGTGATATTGGTCAGAAGATTTTGAATGTAGAAAGAATCAGTGTGACGGATGATTTCCTTGCACTTGGAATGGATTCTTTGCTGTCATTAAAATTAACGTTCAAGCTTAAATCGAAAGGCTTAAAAGATAATCTGATAAGAGAAATTTTGTCAGGAAGTACCATAAAGGAAATTGCGGCACAAATATCTTCAAACAGCGAACAGCTCGCACCAAAGCCAGAAAATAGGAGTAAGCATAAGTTAGTTCTTAATACAACAGAAGCAGTTAATGCTGTTAGAGGCATTGCAATAATCTTGATCATAATTAACCATTGGATTGAAGGATTGTTGAATAAATTTGTAAGTAATCCAGAACTAATTCGTCTACTCAGATTTCCTGGCACACCTATTTTTGCTTTAGCTTTTGGATTGTTTCTGTCATACCTTTATTCTGATTATTTTCAGAAGGGAAGCTTTTCTAAAGGACTTAGGATTATACATAGTAGAATTTTTATTCTATTATTAGGAATATTATTGGTTGGATTACCTGCTTATATCAGGATATTCATTACGGGAGATTTTTCCTCAACCGCTTTTGCTAAAGCGACATATAGCATTATGGATTATTATTTCTTAGCAATGCTAACAGTTCCTTTCTTGTTGTATTTTCTTTTAAAATTCAACAAGTGGACAATAGAAATGACCGTTATTTTAGCGGTTGTCAGTATGAGTGTTGCTATTTACTTGCAAAATTTTGCCGAATGGTCGTTATGGCAAGACGGATGGATGCTCCTTGTGAAATTAAATTTGCTGGCATACTACGGTTACTTCAATTTGTTAGCTTTCTCGCTTTTAGGGGTAGCCATTGGTATTTTTTTGAAAGGGTTTAAAAATGAAAGTCGGCAAATCTATACACTGTTTGCTATAGGTCTAATAGGTGTCTTAATAGGTGTTCTACTTGGAGGACATCATTATTCATTTAAGGGATTTAGATTATTTTTTCCACAACTGTTCTTTCATACAGGGATTTCATTGTTAATCATAGTAGGAATGTTAATGATTAGTCAAGTAAAAGGTCATAAAGGACATTTTCTCTTGGCTATTAGAAATGTTTTAAGTACAGTGGGGATATTGACATTACCAGCGTTCATTCTACATGGATATGTTATCCCTTTAGAACACCTGTTTATGTATTTTAGTGTGCCAAAATTGATTGCATTGGCTATTCCATTAGCCATTTTCTTTTTTGTTATGTGGTGGCTTGCTAAAATAATCCATAGAACAAAGGCAACTATTTAAGCAAGAAATCAGATTAACTAAATCTGTTAGAAACCAAGTTTCTTAAAGAAACTTGGTTTCTTTTCTGTGAAATTAGTTATTTGAACGTCTATAGCACGATTTGAAATCCTGTAAATCTCCTAATTATTTATCAAATTTTACCTATCAATACTGAAGTAATTCGTGAACTTTGCTACCTTTGAATTTCTTGTCGTATCGTCTTTGATATTCTTCTGCCCGAAGACCTTGATAACGTTATGACGACGTTTCCCTAAACACGTATTAAACCTTAATTACAGTAAACGCTAGGATTTTTAATAATGACAATATCTGCAACGCCACAAACCTCCATCAAACGAGTGGGCATTATTGCTGCTAACCATACGGGTTATGTCAATGCGATGTTTTCCGGTATGGAAACGGGTGTTATTGCCGTACCGTTAGGAAATGCGGAAGATCATTATCGCATTCAAGCAGCGAAAGTTGAAGAAATAATCACCCCAGAACCGGGTGAAAAATGGATGGCACACACCTTTAAGCCACAATCCAGTGATGAACTGGCTTTGATTGCTTTTACTTCTGGTACAGAAGGTAATCCAAAAGGTGTGATGCTGACTCATAATAATTTAGCCGATGTCATCACTCGTTTGAATACTTTGATGCAAGTGGATGATAGCATTAGGGAATATATCGGTGTACCCGTTTATCACTCGTTTGGGTTAGGACGGTGTCGGGCTGTTGCTTCGGCGAGTGGACGTTTTTTTATTCCCGACAATTTTAGTCCTTCTGAAATTGGCGAGATGCTTAAAAAAGGGACAATTAATGCGATTTCGGCAGTGCCTAGTCTATGGCGCATTTTGTTAGCGAATCAAGATTTGATTGGGCGTTATGGTAAGCGCGTCCAATGGATCGAAATCGGTAGCCAATATATGAGCCAATCGGAAAAAGAGGCTCTCAAGCTTCTGTTTCCTAATGCGCGAATCGTACAACATTATGGCTTAACCGAAGCTTCAAGAACGACTTTATTAGAGATTCACGTCGAGGAAGGAGAAAAGTTAGAATCTGTTGGACGGGCGTTAGGTGATGTGGAAATTAAACTGACTGCTGACCAACATATCGCGATTCGTGGCCCACATGTAGCAGCCGGATATATTATTGATGGCAAAGAAACCAATCTGAAAGATGATGCCGGTTGGTTTGTCACCAAAGATTTAGGCAAAATAGACGAAGGCAATTTGTATTACCAAGGACGCGCTGATGACATTATCAATTGTGGTGGAATTAAAATTTCGCCGGAAGCATTAGAAACCAAGGTTTATGCGGAACTCCAACTTGAAAGTGGCTTAGCAATTTGTCGTAAACCCGATCCCATGCGTGGCGAAGGTTTTTTAGTTGCCATCACCAAAGAAGCAAATCTTGAGAAACAACAGTTACATGAAACGGTTTTGCAAGCAACCCAAGAATTGGGGGTTAATGCTGCCAATGCGATCAGTATTGTAGAGGTAGAGAATTTACCAAAAACGGCATCTGGCAAAATTCAACGCCGTCAATTGACTGACTGGTATACTTCCAAAAAAATTGTTGAAGAACCTGCCATTGAGACAGACGATAAGAAATCCACTACCGCAACACCTATCGAACAAGCTTTTTCTAAAACGCTTAACCTTCGTCGCACTCTTCAACCAGAAGATACTTTTATCTCTCTTGGCGGAGATTCTTTATCTTATGTCCAAGTTTCGATGGCATTGGAACGCCATTTAGGCTATTTGCCCCCAAATTGGGAAAATTTGTCGTTGCGTGAATTAGAAGCTTTAAACCCCCAACAGCAGCAGACAAGTATCATAGAAAGCAATATTGTATTCCGTGCTTTAGCAATTACTGGGGTGGTTGTCAACCATAGTGGACTCATTCCGAGTAGTTATATTGCTGGGGGAGCAATGTTGTTATTTGTAATTGCCGGAATGAATTTTGCGCGTTTTCAAGGTGATGCTGTCTTACAAGGACGCTGGTTGCAACCAGCAACTTCTTTATTACAAAATCTCCTGATTCCATACTTGATTGTGGCACTCGCCTTTGAAACTTATAAATTTCACTACGATCCGGCCATTTTACTGTTGTATAGCAATTTTATAGGACCGGGTACTTCCCATATGATTTTTCCGGCTTGGTTTATTCAAGTGCTAGCGCAATGTCTTATTCTCTTTACCTTAATCTTTAGTATCCGTGCGGTGCGAAATTTAGCGAATTTATCGCCGTGGAAATTTGGGTTAGTCGTGCTTGCTATTGCTATCAGTTTACGCTTATTCGTGCCTTATATGTGGGATACTAATTACCTGTATAACCGGGTACCTCACATGCAAATTTGGTTAATTGCATTAGGTTGGTGTATTCACTTTGCCCAATCGCGTCATGAAAAGATCAGTATGACTGTCATCTTGTTGGCAATCATGTTATTCACACTTAATTGGGATTCATCAAGAAGTTGGTGGATAATAGGGGGCGCAATGATGATGCTTTGGATACCTTATGTGCCGATTTGGAAAATGATTAAAACTAGCGTTCAAACACTAAGCGCATCAGCTTATTATCTCTATTTGACGCACATGATTTTCATCCATATCATTGTTAGACTGCTAAAAATTGACAGTCCTTTTCTTCCTCTTCTTAATGTTACAACGGCATTATTAGGAGGTATGGTAACCTGGATAGTATTACAAAATTTATTGCAGTGGGTATTTCAGAAAACATGGACTCGACAATCAATGTAATGTTGACCGATTAATTGTCGCTCATGGGCTAAAAGACATGCTAAGTACCGGTGCATAAATAATCGGGTATTTAGTATGATTTAACAATCGCGGCTATAGCAATCATTTAACTCAAGCATTAGCTAAGAAGCTTCAGGAGGCTGATATACCATTTGTGGACAGCCACACTAGCGCGCCTTCTGATGATCCCAAAAACCTTGCATCGGATAATTTCCACTTTTCTAAGGAAATAAATGAACAGTTTGCACATAAGGTTTTGGATATTATCCCAAAATACAGCCGCGTAGAAAACGATCAATTAGAGCCGATCTGGCCTAAAGTGCGTCATTTGACAGACTTGCGACGTTTTTTAAATGATAAAACCCTTTGGGAAGACTATATACAGCAACTTCAAGCCCTAGATAGTTATTACGATCCTTTTCTGTTCAATCACAATCTCACTGATTACTTTGCGAGCATCCGTTTTATGCGCCGCTCGTATGCAAAAAGACATGCCCGTTTTGTTTCAAAAACGCTTCATGGGCCTCAAGGTTTCTTTGAACATTCAGAAGAAATTCAAGTATTACGCTTGATAATAAAGGATTTTGCTCGTCAGGTACGCAGCAATGGTCAGTTGCCCATATTGATGCTGTTTAATAATCGCGGCTATTCCGATCATTTATACCAAACACTTGCCGAAACGATTGCCGAAACTAATATACCGACTATGAGTAGGCACACTATCGCGCCTACTAATGATCCCAACAACTTCTTGCCAGATGGTCACTTTAGCCACGATGTTGATAAACAATTAGCACGGGCTGTTCTGGATATGATCCACGAACACAAGATCATGCCAGAGAAGGTGAAAGGGGATATGGAAAATGATTCTCAAAAATAATGCTCTTGGTATCTGTGCTAGATTCCTCCTTGACTACGCATCAGAACCGTAACCTTATTGGGCAAACGTTGCAAGATACTGCTTAATTGTGCCCGTGCTCGGTCAATTTGGACTTGCGCCGTCAATAAAAAATAGTGACTGGAGACGGAAAGA
>NBMI01000199.1 GCA_002085445.1 Candidatus Parabeggiatoa sp. nov. 2 | reverse complement strand
CAATTTTTTGGAGTCAAGCTAAAAATATAAACGGCACAGTACCACTTCCTATCAGTCCATTAAACGTGATGATTATTCATAATCAGAGACGGTTGCTATTAATAGGCAATACTCACGATAATATTAAGATCAATTTTGGGCGAGTTGCAGTTCCAAGGGATACCAACGCTCTGAAATTTTTTCTGTGTGCGATTAAAATATAAGTGACTGTTTTATAAACGTTAAATAAACGATTTTTCAATAATAGTGGCTATATTATTATTTAAACTCGTAGTCGTTATAAACAAATCTTGTATTTTTAGTAGGGTTAATACCAAAATACGCGGCTTTTCATAAGGTCGTTCACGGCCTATTTTAGCACTTTTATTAGTAAAATACGGTATTTTAGTTATTACCTATAATATCGCGTTATTTTTATAAGATAAAACAGGCGATTGTTAGAAAATTTTCGGGGGTTATAATTTTCGATAGTAATTATTTTATAATCACTAACCTATTGTTATAACTAAATAATTAAAAACAATTCTGTCTAATCAACCCATAATATATCCTAGCAACAGTTTATAACAAGACACCACCCCCCGCAATTCCCCCGCAATCGCCTCGCAATTCCTCCATATCGATTTTGAAGTGGGTAAACAAAAGACATAACGAGCGGTAATAGTCGCTAAAGCGACTACTACTCTAGTCGTACCTACTTAGCATTTCACTCGATGTTCACGTTTTTGGTAGAGGCTCGGATGAGAACGTTTTGCAGTGTGGGGTTGGCAAACCCGTAAAGGAAAGTTTTGCACGGCTCAAATCGACCTTGCTCGGGTTTATTTTAAGGGCTAAGTTTAATAAAATATTATGAATCAATAGGTTAAAAACACTTGAACATCGAGTTTCAGGTAAATATTTATACTTAGCACCGTTACAATAGTAGCTCTTGACACACCCCACCCCCTCTAACTTCAGCGGAGTAAGTCCCTTTCGTTTCAGGGATTTAGGGGTGTGTTGCGGCACTCAAATAAAGCGCAACGTGCAGTATAATTTGGGCACAGTCCAAGCAAAAGCTTGAACGGTTTACGGACATTTAACCCCGGCCTTAGTGAAACTATTAATAAAAATTGTAACACCGTGTTTAGCGTCATAGCAAACGATTAGATTATCGGGTGGATGAGTGTGTCAATGCCGGTTCAGTTTTGCCAAGGAAATCATTAATGATTAATGCTTAATTATTCATTAACCCATCGCGCGGTTGATTATTTAAAAATCTCTTATTTTCAATAACATACTGAGTTATTGCTCAAGAATGGGTCAAGATTAGCCCACTGGGGGGACTTTTCTTGGGGGGATTGTGGGTGGAGAGAGTTGTTGGGGATTCCCACCACTTCGCCCCATCGTTGATTATTCACTGCAAGGGCTGCAAATTAGTGTATAATTTTTTTTTTCATGCGATAGCGAATGACTCATTTAAAATAAATTAGGATTTAAAAACTGTGGAACAATTTCGTGGTACCACCATTTTATCGGTACGCCGTGATTCTCAAGTGGTGATAGGCGGAGATGGGCAAGTCTCTATGGGCGATACGGTGATAAAACACAACGCTCGCAAAGTGCGGCGATTGTATCACAATAAAGTCATCGCCGGTTTTGCCGGAGGCACGGCGGATGCCTTTACTTTGTTTGAACGTTTTGAAGGCAAACTAGAAAAACATCAAGGCAATTTGACTCGTGCGGCTGTCGAATTGGCAAAAGACTGGCGCATGGATCGTATGTTACGACGCTTAGAAGCCTTACTGGCAGTGGCAGATAAGACGGCCTCTTTGATTATTTCTGGCACGGGTGATGTGATAGAGCCGGAAGAGAGTTTGATGGCGATAGGCTCGGGGGGGCCGTATGCACAGGCGGCGGCACGGGCGTTGTTAGACAATACCACACTGAGTGCCACTGAGATTATTGAAAAGGCATTACATATTGCCGCAGACATTTGTATTCATACCAATCACAATTTGACGATTGAAAGCCTAGCGGCCGAAGAAGCCAGTAAATAGTGCCTGAACTACAAATGCGAATATCGATCTGAAAAATGCAACTAAAGTTTTGCTCCGCTAAAAAAAAAGACTTATAAATCACTTTCAATAAATACGTTTTTATAAGTCATCCAGGCCTCTACGCAAAGCGAAAAACTTTTACGTCGGCAAAATTCGCTCCGCGAATTTTGCCGACGGATGATTTTTTAGGATTCAATTCAACCCTTAATTCGCATTACAACTTGTTTCGGGAATTCGGATATTTCATTCCCGAAACCTCAAAAAAAATCTGATTGTAACTGTTGAAAAATATAATTGCCTGACATAATAGATTATGTTATTCATCATGCACATTCAAACAACGTGGCGCGTGTTGAACACTTTAGTTCCACCAGCGGCAGTTTTTCAGGAAAAACATTTGCCTGAAAAGCAAAAGTTTCCGCTGCGGAAACATTTGCCTGAAAACCCCTTCGGGGTGAGGACTATAAATGCGAATTAAGAATGAAAAATGAAAAATGAAGACTTATAAAATAACTTTCAATCAATACGTTTTTATAACTCATTGATTTTTTATGATTCAATTCAACCCTTAATTCGCATTATAAGTATATCTATTAATCACCTTACTCTCCCAAAAAGTCAGGTATTAAATAAATTACCAATTACCAATTACCAATTACCAATTACCAATTACCAATTACCGTTTTTTGCTATGCAAAGAAAACTATGAGCGAAATGACTCCCAAAGAAATTGTCAGTGAGTTGGATAAACACATTATCGGTCAAACGGCCGCTAAACGGGCAGTTGCCATTGCACTGCGTAACCGTTGGCGACGCATGCAACTTGAGCTGACGTTACGCAACGAAGTTACCCCTAAAAATATTCTGATGATCGGCCCTACGGGCGTGGGCAAAACAGAAATTGCCCGGCGTTTAGCCAAACTGGCAAAAGCCCCCTTTATTAAAGTAGAGGCCACAAAATTTACCGAAGTCGGTTATGTAGGCCGTGATGTGGAGTCAATCATCCGCGATTTGGTCGATATGGCCGTGAAAATGACCCGCGAAGAGGCTATGAGCCAAGTAGAAAATCAGGCTTTGGATGCTGCTGAAGAGCGAGTATTAGATGCCTTATTGCCTCCGGCGCGAAATAGCAGTCGGTTTGACTACGCTGTCGAGGAGACTTCCTCAACGCGACAAAAGTTTAGAAAAATGTTGCGTGAAGGCAAGTTGGATGAGCGGGAAATTGAAATTGAACTG
The DNA here is from genome assembly GCA_002085445.1 of Candidatus Parabeggiatoa sp. nov. 2. Taxonomy (GTDB): domain Bacteria; phylum Pseudomonadota; class Gammaproteobacteria; order Beggiatoales; family Beggiatoaceae; genus Parabeggiatoa. The sequence goes on along the minus strand of NBMI01000199.1, from coordinate 10,990 downwards.
AATGAAACTCGTATCGGTGTGGAAATCATGGCACCACCCGGCATGGAAGAAATGACCAGCCAATTGCAAGGTATGTTTCAAAATCTCGCAGGAACACGTACCAAAGCTCGCAAATTGCCTATTAAAGAGGCGATGAAACTGCTACAGGAAGAAGAAGCGGCGCGATTGGTTAATGAAGACGATTTAAAGGCACAAGCGATAGAACGTGTTGAACAAAATGGTATTGTGTTTTTAGACGAAATCGACAAAGTGACCAAACGTTCGGAAACGGTTGGCGCTGATGTTTCGCGTGAAGGTGTGCAGCGTGACTTATTGCCTCTCGTTGAAGGTAGCACCGTTAGCACGAGATACGGTATGGTTAAAACTGACCATATTTTGTTTATCGCCTCTGGCGCTTTTCACTTGTCTAAACCTTCGGATTTAATTCCAGAATTACAAGGCCGTTTGCCGATTCGCGTAGAACTCAGCGCACTTAATGCCGATGATTTTGTTCGCATTTTGACGGAACCAGATGCTTCCCTGACGGAACAATATACCGCTTTAATGCAAACTGAAGGATTAAATATTCAGTTCACCGAAGACGGCATTAATCAGATTGCCCAAATGGCTTGGCAAGTCAATGAACGCACAGAAAACATCGGGGCAAGACGATTGCATACGGTGATGGAACGTTTACTGGAAGAAGTGTCTTTTGAGGCACCCGAAAAGGACGGTGAGAGTCTGACGATTGATGTTGATTATGTCAATGGACATTTGAGTGAGTTGGTTAAGAACGAAGATTTAAGCCAATATATTCTTTAATGGGTAATTGATAATAGACTTGTCCGTAAATAAATAAGAAAGCCAGGTAGTTACACTGGCTTTAATAACACGCCCCTTAGTTGCTCATAGAAAAGCCCCTTTGGTACGACATTAATATAGCCAGTGTATCTACCTGGAACTCTAATGGGTAATTGGTAATTGCTAATAAGTAATGCCTTGGCGATTACTCATTACCAATTGATAACTGATTGTGAGAGTACAACGGATATAGCGACAGTACAACTTCTTTTAGGAATAAACGGATTTGTCATTGAGCAATTGTATAAGGGTGCTTGGTAAATAAGTTTAGGCGTATTTTATAGGCTTTTCATTTTACTCTTACTTAAAAACGCTAAAACTACAAAAAAAATAGTCTAATTAGTTATGTTTAAGGGGTAAGCTCCTAACAAAAAATATAATTATCTGTGACTCTTGTGGTTTTGGTGTATAAAGTCAACTGTGCTTGACTATAGTTGTTGTTGTTCAGAAAAATAGACGGACAAACCTCCGAATCATGTCATGGCTAGGGGCCGCTAAATCAATTAGCCTTTATTTCATTTTCACCCTTAAAAAGTGCGTTCCGCATAACTGATAACTGAATAAACTGATAACTGATAACTGAATAAAACATGGCTAAAGAAATTCCTATCCCTACTGAAATTAATCTACATCAAAAATCCCGTGTTTTGGAATTGACTTTTGATGACGGCGAACATTTTGAATTAAGCTGTGAATATTTACGGGTATATTCTCCGTCGGCCGAAGTGCGTGGACATGCGCCCGGTGAAGAAGTGTTGCAAGTTGGCAAGGCTGACGTGAATATTGACCGAATTGAGCAGGTAGGCACTTATGCGATACAGCCCTCTTTTGATGACGGCCATGATACCGGGATTTATTCTTGGGAGTGGTTATACTATATCTGCAAAAACCATGATAAATTGTGGCAAGAGTATCTGGACAAATTGGAAAAAGCCGGGCAAAAACGCGCTCCAAGCAACGACGACATTTAGACGACTACAAACAAACTCCGTCAACTACAATTAAAAGAGGTTTCAATAGGGCCATGAGTTGAAATTCCTTGAGCCATTATGCCATATGGCCCACAATTGACGGCCATCAGTCTATCGATCTCGTTTGTAGTTGAAGGAAAGCCACTAGGCGGTAGGCGATTACAAGCCTACTACAAACTCCGTCAACTACAATTAAAAGAGGTATCAATAGGGCCATGAGTTGAAATCCCTTGAGCCATTATGCCATATGGCCCACAATTGACGGCCATCAGTCTATCGATCTCGTTTGTAGCTGAAGGAAAGCCACGGCGCAAAAGTGGCGCAAACCGATTGATAGATTTGATATTGGAGAGACTGACTGCATGAAGCAAGAAAGGAGACGTTTTATGGAAGTCTCCCTAAAATACGAAAAAGACCAGCGGGGTTTTCAAAACCCGCCGGCCTTTCGTGATGGATTTTTCGGTTAGGCACTTAGTTAAAGAAAAGGTTTCATCACATGAATTCTGAAAACACCACCCATTTTGGTTACACCCAAGTCCCCATCAAAGAAAAAGTCCACCACGTTACCCAAGTATTTGACTCCGTGGCAACCCGCTACGATTTTATGAATGATTTGATGTCTTGTGGCATACATCGCCTCTGGAAACGCTTTACCCTCCAATTATCCTGCGTACAGCGTGGTGAACGAGTCCTCGACTTGGCGGGGGGCACTGGCGATTTGGCCGCTAAATTTGCCCCCCTTGTTGGTGAACAAGGTCAAGTTGTTTTGGCTGACATTAACGCCGCTATGTTAGAAGTAGGCCGTGAGCGTTTGCTTGACAAAGGCCTATTGGTCAATTATGCCCAAGTCAATGCCGAATCTTTGCCCTTTGCCGACAACAGTTTTGATATAATTAGCATCGCTTTTGGACTGCGAAATGTCACCGACAAAGAGGCCGCCCTCGCCTCAATGTTGCGAGTGTTAAAACCGGGCGGCCGAGTCTTGATATTGGAATTTTCCGAATTAAAAATCCGCCCCTTAAAACCTTTGTACGATCTTTATTCTTTCAAAATGTTGCCCTTATTGGGTAAACTGATTGCCAAAGATGCGGACAGTTACCGTTATCTGGCTGAATCCATTCGTGTGCACCCCAATCAAGAAACCTTACTCAAAATGATGCAACGTGCTGGCTTTGACCGTTGTGATTATCATAATTTAAGTGGCGGCATTGTCGCGCTGCATAGAGGATACAAATTGTGATTACGTTCCTGACAGAATATGCCGGATTTTGGCGACGTGCCTTTGCGTTTTGGGTGGATGGGCTGCTGTGGATTGGCCCCCTGTTGATACTCTTGTCATTCTTAATTTCTGGTGAGCCAGACAGCGCGAATCTGCCAGACAGCCTCGACACCGCTACGGGGTTGGAACAGTTTCAATGGCAAGCGTTTTTGATTAACCTGCCGGCCTTGCCAATCTTATGGTTTTGGATGACTTATGCTGCCACCCCGGGCAAAATGTTAGTAGATTGCGAAATTGTAGATGCCCGTAGCGGTGGAGCCATCAGCTTTAAGCAAGCATTGCTGCGTTATATCGGCTATTATCTCTCTGCGCTACCGCTGGGTTTAGGTTTTCTATGGATGGTGTGGGATAAACGCAAACAAGGCTGGCATGATAAAATTGCCGGCACGGTAGTCATCAAACACGACGAAGCCACAGTTCCTTTGTATCAACTAGAGAAATATTACCGTTGAACCAACTCCTCGCAACCACCTTAGAAACGCTGCTCAATCAAGCACTGCGTTTGGATCCGCCCAGTTTACACGCTTTAAGTAAACTATCGGGCAAAATCATTCGCATTGAATTAAGCGGCATCGGCCTCAATTTCACTTTATTTGTTGATAATCAAGGCGTTATTGTTCTCAGTGACTATAACGGCGAAATGGATGCCCGCATATGTGGCGCACCTTTTACCCTGTTACGGCTGCTGTTACAACGCGAAACGACGCTGTCAAATAATCCTGACGTGACTGTCAATGGAGAAATGGGCACTGCCCAACAATGGCTACTTATGCTCAAAAGACTAGACATTGACTGGGAAGAGCAGGTGGCACGATGGCTAGGGGATGTTCCCGCGCACAAATTAGGCACACAGTTTCGACAATGCCAAGACTACGCGAGTGAGCGTCTCAATACGCTACAACTCAATCTCAGCGAATACTTGCAAGAAGAAGTCCGTCAGATGCCTAACAGCGCAGAAATAGAGACTTTTTTAAATGCGGTAGATACATTGCGTGATGACGTTGAACGTTTGGAGCAACGAGTACAACGATTGACTCAAAAAGGGAACAAAGGACTTTTTGAGAAACCTTTCATATTTAAGAAAAGCCCCAACGGGGCGACATTAATATAGCCTGTGTAACTACCAGGCAAGCCCCTTTGGTGCGTATTAATGATAACTACCAGGCAAGCCCCTTTGGTGCGTATTAATGATTAATGATTAATGATTAATGATTAATGATTAATGATTAGCCCCAACGGGGCGACATTAATATAGCCTAGGGCAACGCCCCAGGAAATCTTTTAGCGCAAAGGTTAATTTATAGTGTGCAATTTGCTAACTAATGCTAACTAATAGTGTATAATGCTCACTATGAAATACTTAACGACTCAAAAAAACGTGTGATATTTTAGGTGTGCATCCCAATACGTTACGACGATGGGCATCACAAGCAAAAATCGAACATATTGTTACCCCAGATGGGCAAAGAAAATACCATGTTGAATCGTTTTTTTGAAAAAATCAAAAAGCTATTGGGATTTGTGTTTGTCGAGTCAGTCGTTCCAAACTTTGATCCGAGCTCCAGCGACAAATCGAATTCATGCTTCGCTCCTACTCAAAACACCAAATCATCAAAGACATTGTTCGTTAGCTCAACTTTAAGCGGAAAGGGCTTAAATCCATACTGGGAAGATTGCTTGACGGAGATAAGCTCGAACTTGTGGTTGCCCACAAAGACCGTCTTGCAAGGTTTGGATTTGAACTCATCCAATATCTTGTTGAACAAAATGGTGGAAAAATCGTGGTTCTCGACCAGACTGTACACAGCCCCGAAGACGAACTTACCCAAGGACTACTTACAATCCTCCATGTCTTCTCTTGTCGGATGCACGGACTTAGGAAGTACAAGAACAAAAAAGATCAGGTTTTACCCGAACCAAAAACAGAAAAATCTGTTGAAACAGTGGTTAGGTGTGTCAAGACTTGCTTATAACAAGACAGTTGAATACCTAAAAAAAGATGGAACCAAAGCTGATTGGAAAGCCATAAAAACTGACTTAATAAACGGTTTTCCAGACTTTGCAAGACCAGTGCCTTACCAAATAAAATCCATTGCGGTGAAAGATGCTTGTCTTGCGGTACGAAAAGCGAAACAAGATTTTGCAAAAACGGGGCAATTTAATGAGGTCAAATTTCGTTCTCGCAAACAACCTTACCAAAGTTTTTACCTACCTAAATCAGCCATAAAAGAACACGGATTTTACGTTAAATTGTTAGGTAAAAATAGTCGTTTTCGGGAAAAAATTCCTGTTTTTTTAATGGACGCAAGAGTTGCTATTCAGAATGGACGTTGGTTTGTCTGCATCCCAACTAAAATAACGCCTCACGATCCCGATAACCAAGGGCGTGTGGTGAGTCTCGATCCTGGGATTAGGACGTTCTTAACGTTCTATTCGGAAACTTCTTGTGGTCATCTTGGACAAGGAGACTTTGGAAGAATCCAACGGATTTCTCACCGTTTAGATAACCTAATTAGTCGCACATCAAAAGCCAAAGGTGCAAAAAAATATCGAATGCGGAAAGCTCAACAACGAATGAGAAACAAAATCTCTGATTTGATTGATGAGCTTCACCACAAAACGGCACTGTTTTTAGTTAAAAACTTTGATGTTATTTTGCTTCCAGCTTTTGATACTGGAAAAATGGCTAAGCGTGCAAAACGAAAAATTCGCTCAAAATCCGTGCGCTCCATGATGACATTCTCTCATTATCGGTTCAAAAAGTTCCTTGAGAATAAAGCTTTTGAACACGGGAAGATTGTCATAGAAACCAATGAAGCCTACACAAGTAAGACTGTTAGCTGGACAGGCGAAATCGTCAAAAATCTTGGTGGTGCGAAAATCATAAAATCCCAACAAACGGGACTTTCTATGGATCGAGACTTAAACGGCGCCCGGGGCATTTTGCTCAGGGCCTTGGTAGATGCACCCTCGCTTAACCTAGTTAAGTGTGCATTAGTTAACAATTGTTAGCAATGGTTAACTAAAATGTATCGGAACCGCTAGGTTCGATTAATATTAATCTTTATTAAAATATATGAAAACATTTTATTAAAATGTATTCACAACCTTAAATGGTGCGAACCCGGCACCTCTATTCCGTAGCTTTATAAGTAAATCAAGCGCTTCTGGAACTACTTTTTTAATAATACCTATCGCACCATTCAAATCGGCATTGATAATACCCTTAGACCATCGATACAAACCTCTACTAACACGTTTACCGGTAAAGCTATGTGATTCACCCTTTTTATAAACCGGCAATGGGTCTAAATCTAAATGGCTTGATTTGGAGGTATAGGATTCTTCGGTAAAAACAACATCAATACCAACATCGAAGGCTTTGTATTCAATCATCGCTTTGAATTTATCGTAAGGGATTGAAACAAAATTTTGATTGTTCTTTTTCCCAGTATTGATTTTCTGTTTCCAGTGTTTGTTTTCACCGATAATAATTAAACCACTGTTGGTTTTTTTTTGACAGACGAGCAATTGAATGACTTGTACCTTTGTTACCGATAAACGACATCAGTTTAGCTTTCTTCTGATTAAAGTATTGATTGATGGATTTTAACGGCTTGCCATTTATCAATGTATGATGTACATCTGGTTGATTTGAAACTAATGTAGCTAAGTTATTTAATCCCAGATCGATACCTAAAACATTATCATGGCTTAATTTATCATTTGACACCTCTTTTTTATAAACGACCTCAATCACTGGGAAAACGGATTTGATGGTCTGTTAATTGACATTGTTGATTAGTAAAGATAACAATGTTCAACCCCTTTTCCTTGTCCTTATATTTGGGTAATTTAGGTCTCGCCTTGAATTTATCTGGATTCTGTTTATACTCCTGATTCGCTTTAAAAAACGATTGGAAGGAATTGTCAACTAAGAGGACTGTGCCGGCAAACCTTTATAAACTTCGGTATAATCTCGTTTGATTATCTTATCCATCAAACTATAATTAATAATCTTATGGTTTTTTCTAAAATTTTGCCGCATAATAAATGTGGCACAATTATAAAGATTTTTCGATACATAAGACAAATCAATTAATTGTTGATTCATATTGACAATATGTCGTTCAACTCTGGGAACGATCATCTATTAATCCCTTAATTAATTTTCTTGAATAAAATAATTATATAACCTATTTTATAATTATTACAATCTATTTTTTAATATTATTTAATATATTTAGTTACTATATGAAAATTATCCGCCAAATCAGACGCTTACTCACCATTTACCGTATCATCGTGCGCTACGGGCTTGATGAATTACTGCTATCTACCAAACTCTTCCGCCCACTGCGCTTATTTGCCTATCTCGCCCCCGGCTACTGGCTACGCTCTAAACACCTCACACGAGGAATGCGAATTCATTACGCCTTAGAAGAATTAGGGCCCATTTTTGTCAAATTTGGTCAAATACTCTCCACTCGCCGCGACTTATTGCCCGATGACATCGCGTTTGAATTAGCCAAATTACAAGATCACGTTGCGACGTTTTGTTGCGAAGAAGTCGAACAAATCATAGAAAAAGCTTACGGCCGCCCCGTGCATGAAGTCTTTGCCGAGTTTGACAGCGATCCCCTCGCGGCGGCTTCCATTGCCCAAGTCCATGTGGCGCGTTTGCATAACGGGCGCGAAGTCGTCGTCAAAGTGCTACGTCCCGGCATTCAAACCATCATTCGTAAAGACATTGAATTGCTTTACTTGTTCGCAAAACTGGCTAACCGTTATTGGGCGGAAGGCCGCCGCCTACGGCCGTTGGAAGTCGTCGCAGAATTTGAGAAAACACTTTACGATGAACTGGACTTAGTACGGGAAGCAGCTAATGCTACCCAACTCAGACGCAATTTTAAAAACTCGGAGTTACTCTATGTGCCGGAAATCGAATGGGACTACACGTTGTCAAATGTGATGGTGATGGAACGCATCAGCGGCATTACCATCGGCGACATAGCGACATTAAAACGCCAAGGAGTCAACTTAAAGCACCTCGCCAATGCCGGCGTAGAAATTTTTTTCACCCAAGTGTTCCGAGATAACTTTTTTCATGCCGACATGCACCCTGGCAATATTTTTGTAGATGCCACTAATTCCCACCGCCCCCACTATATTGCAGTAGACTTTGGCATCATGGGCACATTGAGTAAAGAAGATCAACACTATTTAGCCGCCAACTTTCTCGCCTTTTTTCGCCGCGATTATCGACGGGTGGCCGAATTACATGTCCACTCAGAATGGGTGCCAGCGGGCACACGGGTAGAAGAATTTGAAGGCGCTATTCGTTGCGTCTGTGAACCCATTTTTGATAAGCCTTTGAAAGAAATCTCTTTTGGGATGGTATTACTGCGCCTCTTTCAAACTGCGCGGCGCTTCCAGATGGAAGTGCAACCACAATTAGTATTGCTACAAAAAACCTTACTCAATATAGAAGGCATCGGGCGAGAACTCTATCCCGAATTAGATTTATGGAAAACGGCCAAACCCTTTTTAGAGCGTTGGATGGATGAACGGGTAGGGATGCGAGCTTTTATTAAAGGCATCCGTACAAACTTACCGCTCTTGGCGGAAAATATCCCTGAGATACCGATGCTGATACACGAAGCCTTAGTCCAACAACAGGCGAAATCTGAGCATATCAAACGCCTTGAACATGAATTAACCCAATTGCGTCAAGAAACGCAGCAACGGCATGAACGTCTTATGTTGATATTAATTGGCTGCGCCTTAATTATCAGTGCGAGTATTATTGTATCTCTAAAAACTTGGCCCTTTTTTAATTCAAATGCCCTCTTGTTAGGCATGATGTTAGGAGGAATAGGGAGTGTGATGTTCTTGTTGGCGTGGGGCAAAACGCAGTAATCATTTATAATGCGAATTAAGGGTTAAATTGAATCTTAAAGTGCTAAAAAATCCGATGTCTCAAAGACATCGGATTTTTTGTCAATTAAGCTATCTGACTGATTTTTCTACCTCTTCAACGACCGTCTCAATGCGTGCCACAACACGTCGATTCTGTTGACGGCCTACCGCTGTCACGTTGTCAGCAATGGGATCCGACTCCCCATAGCCTACCGCCGTGAGGCGCGAGCCTGCGACACCAAACTCATCAATCAGCGTCTGACGAACTGCATCGGATCGCCGTTGGGACAGTTTGCGATTGTAGGCATCACTGCCACGGCTATCGGTATATCCTTGAATTTCCGTATTGGTGCTGGGATACTTACGCATAAACTCAGCAACCTCTTGAATTGATTGGAGGTACTGTGGTTTGACCACGGCCTTATTCGAGTCAAACAGGATTTCCAATGTGATTTTTTTCGGGACGGTCAAAATGCGGCAACCGGTGGTCTCAATTCTCGAACCCTTGGGCGTTCCAGAACACAAGTCATCACAATTGTTCACACCATCGCCGTCATCATCCAGTGTGCAAGGATCAATCGGCTTTACAATCGGCTCTGGTTCGGGTGGCGGTTTTACCGGAAGAGGCCGTGGTTTTGGCGGTGGTGCTGGTGGGCTACCAAATAGGTAAAACAGTCCAAGGTTAACGCCATAGTCGCTCTCTCCATGCTCATCAAAATAGCCACGAACATCACTCCGAACCGAGAGTGCTGGGGTTATTGCTGCCTTAAAGCCAAGCCCCACATTGACCGGATTATCATCCTCATCGTAGCGAAATTGGGGATCCTGACTCAGTCTCGTGTAACCAATGACGAGGTACGGTGTCCAACGATTTGAGAGGAAATTAAAGATTCCATCCACACGGAACATATTAATATCCAAGTCTTCACCCGCTAGTTGAGGTGTTCCTTCCTCATCCACCATTGAGTCTTTGATTTCAGATCCCATCCTAAAATAGCTTAACTCAAGCGCGAGCTTGGGGGTGAATTGATAACCCGCGCTTAAGCCGTAATGAAAGGCATCTTCAGCATTGTTGGTGTTGTCGCTGTCAAAGACGTAGTATCCTATCGCCGGCCCAATATAGGGGCCATTTTTTATTATTTGAGCGGAAACCACTGTCGTTCCAGCTAACAACACAACGCCCAGTGTGACACTATAGCGCTTGCGTTGCTTTATCATTTTCTTGTCCTTACAATAAGTAAAAATTAAGTAAAAATTATACTCCGATCCAACTAGACTTTGTGCAGCTAAAAATAGTCCAATTTGTAACCGTGTGAAGTAACCAAACATTCGAGTGTGTTGAGTTTGGACAAGATCGCAATTTTGTGATAATTGTAACATCTATTAACAAATGTTAATAAATCCGAACACGGGAACGATCAACCCATTATCCCCGGCTTACCCATAAAACTTTGCTTGAACCCATTTTTTTACAAAGAAGGCTAACACTATCAACTTTTATTAAAAAAAACTTGACATTTTTATCAATGTCAAGTTTTTTTGAGTGAAGTTATAAAACACACCCCTAGCCCCTCTATCGCTGTGAAGCATAGACATCGATAAATTGGATGAACGGGGTGTGTCATGGCTCTCAAAAAACGCTTTTTCGCTACGCGAGATCATTTATGACAGTGTGCAATAGATACTGAGCTCCGCCATTCTGTGAGCTTTTGGTAATTGGTTTTTCAACACAGAGATACTACGCTTAACAGAGTTTCACAGAGATTATTGATGACTCTGTGTGACTCTGTGGTACTCTGTGAACTTAAAGTGACAATGGACTTTTACTTTCCTGGTAGGTGCTAAGTACCGAAGCACATATTATCAGGTATTTTGCCGGAATCAAAAGGGCTTTGCACGTGGGCTTGTAAGGGCTTTGCACGTGGGATTGCCCCTACGAACCGTCGTGTCATGTAGGGGCAATCCTTTATGGTTGCCCCTT
>NBMI01000021.1 GCA_002085445.1 Candidatus Parabeggiatoa sp. nov. 2 | reverse complement strand
GACTGTCCCGTTGGACAACAAAAGGGATTTCAAACCGAGTAACCAACGTTTTTTCGCTACCAAGGCCTAATTGGCGGGCCACCGTGATAGACGTTGAAAAATGGCTAACAAACCGGCTAACTATATGACTATCCCGTTGGACGGCAAAAGGAATTTTAAACAACGTGCTTAAAAACTTAAGACTCTCAAAAAATTCCCTATACACACTGACAACAGAACAAACAAACGGCACTTTAAAAATCGTCGCAATTTTTGCGATTATAGGTATTTCAAATCTTTGAATAAGTAACGAATTAAAAGGAATTTGAAAAGCACTAGCAATACGCTCACCGAAAGGTATCCGAAATACTGAAAAAATAGGCGCGTCGCTGTATAATAATACCAAAGGCTTAATTATTAGGCCATCTCTTGGTTTTAAAAAACCTGTTTTTACCAATAAAGGTTTTAAAAATAGAATAAAACGCTGAATAATACCAAAACGAATATTAATAGGTTGAATATCAAACTTGTTAAAACTTATCGCTTTTGCAAAAATACCGACCGGCTGGATAACAAACCTACCTAAACCTTTTGCGATTCCAAAAGTCTGACGAACCGGAATAAGCTTAATACCGCCTGGCTTAATACCATAAACAATTGAAATCGGTGAAATAATAGCGCCAGCTTGATAAGAACCATACACCAAAGCCACAGGGCTAATAACAATACCTTTAGGCAATTTGCGGCGACTTATTGGCAAAATAATAAAGCCTTCAAGAACCAACGCCCCTTTTTTTAAAGGCCCTGGGACAACAATAAAACCGGCCAGTAAAGACGTTATTGCAAACGTTAACCTTCCTGAATGAATTTTAAAACCCACTAATGATGACGAAGTACCAACAATCGCCTCAATAGGCAAAACCACGCGAAAAGAGAGTTGGTAACAAGTTCCGAAACGGATCGGAGTGGGTATAATTTTCATAATTAAATCATATTAACCTTTTTCAAACAGAAAACGATGCCCGCTTGCATTCGCTTGCAGCGCAATAAATTCATCACCATCTTCCGTAATGGTTTCAAATTGCCCCAATAAGCTTTTTGGAGCCACCCACACGTTTGAAATGGTAGAAAAGTCCCCCAAACGAACAGAATATTTTTTAGCCTTAACAAGCAATATTGGCAAAAACGGCACATAACGTTTTTTTGTAGCGTCCATGACTTTTGTGTCAGTACCTTGCGGGAAATGATCAAGAGAATTCCAATCATTATACGAAGAACCCTCCGAAGCAATATAAACAGAATCGCCTATAACATCATTACCAAGCGTATCCATAGCCCTAACAATATAAGCCATAGGTTGGCCCCCTAAACCATACCCGCTCAATAAAATGGCAAATGACGGAAAACCAGACATATTCCACGGTTGTGTACGTGAATATTCAGCCGCAATAATCATTCCTTGAGAATTATCGCCTCTATAAGTCGCATATTCGCCTAATATTACCAAAAAACGTGCCGATGACAGCAGATAAAACTTACCGGCTTGCGTGTTACTATAAGGCTGCGTATAACCACTGCTTGTGGTATTATTACTCGTCTTATTGACACCGGTATGCGAGTTAGCATCAAAACTCTCATAACCAGACAACCCCAACCGGCTTTGTAGCATAATCTCAACATACTTATAAGAATTAGCATCATCAACATACGGAGCCTTAACAACTTGGCTATTAGCAGAGGCCGCAGCATCATGCAATGTCCATCCAGCGGGAACAGTTGAAATAATCGACGTATTTGCCTTATTACAACTATCCGACAGATTGCTCGGATCGGACTCTCCGGTAAAGATAGCGACTAAATCTGCCAAAATTTCTGATTTTTGTGAATTTTCAACATATTCATACTCAGCGTACATGTTTATTAATCCTGATGGTATATAAAAAACGTTTGTCCTGGTTGTAAAAGTTCTATTAATTCTGGGTTCGCAAAATCATTGACATTGACAATCACTGTATATTGCAATTCTACATATTCAAAAAACGATCGCCTAATTTGTTTTATAACTTCTTTTTGCTGATTCTGTTGTTCAATCCGCTTAGGAATAATGCTATTATAAATATCTGTAAGTTCCTTGACATCATCATGCAATATTGCACTGTCATGAACAATTTTTTGAAATTCTGTAATGCGTTTTTTGTAAAGAGAAATTTTTTTTAAAAGGGACGGATCAAGATTCGCAAGTTTATCGCTGATTTTTTCTAACTCAGATTGCGCTTGTTCTTTATTATCCGAGGTTAACTCGAAAAAATCTAATTCGTCCGATAATAATCCTGAATCCAAAACATCTATAACATCTTGACGCAAAATTAACGCCTTATTTTTCCAGGGGCCAAGCTTAGCATAGCAAACCGGCTCCGATTTTGTGATATCAACAACAGCGCCCAGCCAATCTTCTGGGAATTCTTTAGCATATATTGGCAAATGTGTAACCGGAACTTCGGTATGAAAGCCATTATAACTATTATAATTAATAGCCGAATCATATCCTCCTTCATTCATGCGAATATTAAAAGCATTTTCGCAACTGGCTTCTTTTCCAAAAACGGTAACAGCAACCCTAAAACTAGCAAAGTTACCACCTTTAAAATTCTCGATATTTGAAGTTGAATAAACCGGTTTATCTTTATAAAAGCAAATGCCTTCTCCATTCTGATTTTTCCAATAAATATCTTGATATTTGTAAAAAATATCGGAATATTTGATACGCATAGCCCCAAAAACATTTTGATTTATAACCTGATTAATAGGATATAGTTCGCCCTTACGTATAACATAATCATTCCAACCAACTTCGACGTTTTTTAAGACAAAATCATTATTCTCAAAAACAATTTGAAAATTTTTCAAAAGAGCCGTCGCTTTATAATAGCCTTGATAATGGTAAAGGCTACCAAAAATACCAAAAATGCTATCCATTTCCAAAGAAAAACTAATATACGGTGACATATAAATCTTCCTGATTTCTTCAGTCACATCGATATAAGATGACGAAATATCTATTGACTTCTCACGATACACTCTATATTTGCCACTAAGTTTGTTTTTAAGGACTTGAACAAAGTTCTCTAAAATATATTTATTAGGAAATTGATAGTCGGAAATTATGGCATTCATTGGAGAATAATCAAAATTCGACAATTCTTGTATAAATTGCACAAAAAAACCGTTACTTTCAGTGTGAAAATGAGAATGACCAATCTGATCAGCAAGGAGTTCACGTTCGCTAATAAGTGAGCGTAAGTCATATTCAATGTACTCATCTTTAGGCTTTAATAGGTAACTCCTAAAATATGAATCTTCATAATATGCCTTGTCACGCTTGATTTGTAACAATGTTCTTAGCTTAATTGCAAATACTATCCACTTATTATACTCTAATGGGTGAGAGCCAGTTAAACCAAAGAATAAAACTAAATCAGGAAGTTCATCTGAGCCTTCTAATGGAGGTATTTCATCGGTTTCTTTTGTTCTTGTTATATAAACATTGTAAAACTTTAAGCTAACGGGTCGCTCGCCCCAGTGATTAAAAAAAGCATCCGTTGTTTTAGGGAGCACATACAATTTCCTATTAACATACCGAAATAATTTTTTTTCTATTTTTAACTCTTCTAACCGCTTCGTATTACTAACATACGCTGAAATATGAAAATCTTCAGATTTTGCTTTTAAATCAACCAATAAACCACTAGAACGTTCATACGCAGTAATTCCATCATCATTATTTGCAATTGCATCTCGTAATCCGACTGCAATCTCAAAAACACTTTTTCCAGAGCCGTCATATGAATAAATTTTATCCCCTATTTCTAAAAAAGCCATTCCGCTTTCCCATAAACCATCATTCGTTCCTTTTGAGCTTTTTAGTTGAAACAAAACCTCTGTAAGACAATACTCTTTAGTAAGCCACTGATTAATAAATGCTTGCAACAAAGAACTGTTTTTAAGTTGATATAAATACCAACATGTAGAATATATCCAATCCTTAGCCGCACGTGAAAAACCAGTCGTGCTACTCGAAAATGTTAATTGCCCATTTTCTGAATATTCAAAATCAGTAAAAATTTCGCCATTAACACCTCTCACCGGTTGAAAATCGCTCTTCCAAAGCTGAGGAATTTGGGAGAGTTCAATCAATCGGGTATATTTATCCATATGAATTATCATTCTTCTTTGCGCCTCTCCAATTTTTCAGTTGTAATATTCCCATAAATATCCAAAAATTTGATTTCTTCAACATGTTCGACTTTAGCACCACCCGGTACTTTGACTTGTATGCGTTGCTCAAATAGAGCAATCTTCGGAATTTCTTCTACTGGCAAATCCATAAATTTAGGCTGAGGGGGTGTCCATTGTACATAAGTCGCTTGCCGCCCATTCGTATAA
Organism: Candidatus Parabeggiatoa sp. nov. 2; assembly: GCA_002085445.1. Classification (GTDB taxonomy): domain Bacteria; phylum Pseudomonadota; class Gammaproteobacteria; order Beggiatoales; family Beggiatoaceae; genus Parabeggiatoa. The sequence goes on along the minus strand of NBMI01000021.1, from coordinate 14,953 downwards.
AATAACTCCAAGGGTGGCGTTGGAAACGGCTTAAATTGTATTTTCTTAAACAACTTAATTGCCACCTGAGGGGGCGGCTTTGCCAAACTTTTCCCTTGATTCTCCTCTACCCAGTCAGGATCATCAACTATCTTATCATGCCCGATATAATTTCCTTCCAAATAATTGCCTCTATCCTTAACATTCCTATTAACATCCAATGTAATATAACCGACTTTATCAATATGCCCGGCCATAACTTCGTAAGTACGCCGTGGTTCAGGAAAATCGTAGAAAAATATAAATTCCGTATAACTAGTCGTATACTCAACTAACAACGATCCCCAACATACCTTATCGGCTATAAAAGTTTTTCCTCGTTTGGGCGCATAATCCCTTTTATTCTTTTTAAAATCTTTTCCAGTCACCGCATTATTGGGCCGATATTTTAGCAACTGGCCCTCAACATCAATAAAATCCGTCCACGCCAATACAGTAACAACTGGATCATCATACCAATAACGGATTGTTTTCTCCGTCTCACCATTAAATGCCAAAGCTTCTCGAATAACCTGAGACTTACGCCCATTATTCAAAATTTGTGTTTTCCGATAAAATTTTTGATGGCTACAAGTGCTGCTTGAAAGGGTGATATGCCGCTTAAACGTCTGACCTAAAAATCTAAACTCAGTGGCATAAGTCGCAATATCCGCCGTTTTTTCTTCCTCCTGCTGTTGATTAAACCGGCCTTGTTTATACTCATCCCCAATACTAACAAATTCAAAATGACCACCCCTATTCTGATAATCATCATGTCCTGGGGCCTTTTCGGTTAATTTATAATTCTCCTCCAATTTATCGGCTTTTTGATTCAAATGATTAAAGCACATTAATTTCTCTTTAGTACTTAAATCTTCCTCCTCTTCAAACCATACATCGTTTTGTTTTTTCCAATAACAAAATTTTTCTGGACCATAAGCCCGGATGGTTTGACAACCATACTGAGCCAATTTAAGCTTATCAGTTTGAAATATTGCCGATTCCCCCGTATCCTGATCCAAACGAACATAAATAACCCGATTCTTTTTACCCCCCACTTTCCAACTCTTCTCATCAATTTCAACATCACCGCAACCATTATTTTCACCGGCCGGTGGCGGATTGCAGTAAGCCTTCCAAGCGGCCTCCCTTAAAGAAGAAGGCAACGGCTGCTCTTCGGCAATAATCAGTTCTGGAAAATAAACAACCGGCGCACAACGTTCAGCATCGGCTTCATCAAAAACCAGTTCAGGCACAAAATATTCTCTGTCTTTACCAATAGGCAAAGACAAACCCGTTTTTTCATTACTCATTATCTTGACCCGCTATAACCAGAAGACCACAACTCAATCATTTCCAATTCGGATTGCTCAGATTCAAGCGGTACTGTGATAACTAACCAAAACGGCATAGCGCATGGATTAGTGCTAATTTTAACACTATCGCCGGCGACCCAATCACCATCGCCATCGTTTGTCCAAAACGAAGGAGGAATACTTAAATAAGGAAGCAAATAAGCCTCATTTTGCGGTTCATAAACAGCCGTCTTTTGCCCAGAAGGCAAAGCAACATCAGCCAAATTACTAACGACTTGAAAATTATTAGCACTATCAAAAACAAACGTAAGTGTCTGTGTAATACCGGCAATACTATTAATCGCAACTTCATTGATATCAGTTGTACCATGTACACTGGTTTTGTCCGACACAAACGCTGTGCCCTTAACATCCTCATACTCAATACACGAAGCAACCCGAGTATTAGAAATATAGCCATCGACGATACGGCTAACCGGATAATTATAGCGCAGCGGCTTTTTAATATGCAATGTGAGTTCATGACCATTGGATTCTATCGGTTGATCAATACGCGCAAATTCCAAACGGCCGGTGCTATCAATTGGATCGGATTGGCTAATAATAGCAATTAGATCGTTTTGTTGAAAATGGCCGACATTTTTAGTAATAATCGTAATTTGTTGAATACCGGCCGTTAAATCGCTTGTTGTTAACGCGCACCCGTACTGACGATTATTTTTAACATCGGCCCAAACATCGTTAAAATCGCCCTTAATAAGACTGGCGACATAACCACCTTGTAAAGGCAACCCTATAAACAACTTAGCGCCTTTGTAAACTTTATTATTTGGATTCCCAATTTTCTGAAAAAGTTTATAATGCCGAACAATACCATTCCAACGTTCCGCTTCGCTAATATCCTCAACGATTTGTTCTAGGGCATTACTAGGAATCGTTACACTACTGTTAATAATGCCGCCAGTGTTATCCGTCTGATTCATAGAAAAAGCGGGGTGAATGACAATTTCATCTGCTTGAATAGCTGCCATAATAATTATATCAAAGTCACTAAATGGATTTTGCCAAAAAACTGATCATTTTCAGAATGATTTAAATCGGCTACAGATATAAATTCAGTCGTTGGTAAACGCTCATGATCAAATAAAACCGCATATTGAAAATCATCCCAACTAAAAACAAAACTTTGCCCCGGCAAACTTGCCCACTCCAAAATCTTTTGTACTTGCCCAAAAGAAAGCCATGCCGTTTGTTCCGGAAATTCCAAAGTAACAGGCCGGCCTCCATGCAATTTTTGAGTGGTATAAACAACAGTGCCCAAAGTAGTACGTTGCGCCACCTGGCGTACAGGTGTCCACATCAACTGATCTGTCCAACGAGCACCTTCCGGCAATACTAGATCAGCAAGTTTTCTCATAATCCCCTCGACGTTTCATTAATGGCCGCTACCAATGCCTGTAAATTTTGCCGTTGGTTCATCAAAGTATCCACTTGCCCCTGCCGTTGGCCTATTTTCCATTCCAAACGCACCGTTTCCATGGGCGCCGATGGCATAGCAGACACTGGTCCACCTTCGGCATAACGTAATACGGGCAACTGGGGCATAGATAGCACCGGCCCGCCCAAATTAAAACCAACCAATTTATTATCTAAGGCCTTGTTAATAATTTCTACCGGCGCAAAATTGATCAGATTTAATAACTCGCGGAATTTAAGCGCCCGCTGTTTTTTAATAACATACTCCCCAGGCGTTAATAACGCCGGCACACTATCCCTATTACCTATACCCGAAACGGTTCCGCCTAACGCATAACCAACAACGCCCCCGCTGTGATGAGCTTCCTGTCGTTTGACAGTAACCGTAACCATTTTATCTTTAAGCGTATCTAATTTAGCCTGAAGCAATGCAATTTGCTGTTCAGCTTGACTAATATCAGCTTCAACTTGGATTTGTGAGTTTTCTTGTCGGCTTAATTCATCCTTAAACTGTTGCGTTTTGTCAATATTTGCTTGCATTGCTTGCTGAACAACCTCAGAACTTTGCTTAAGCAAAGCAACGGCCTTATCAGTATCCTTCACATTATCAATCAACGACTTAACTTGTTTAGCTAACTGTGATGCTTGTTCCGTATTACCACTCGCCAAAGCTTGACGAGCCGTTTGCAATTTTTCAGTAATTTGCGATTCTAAATCGGCCTGAGCACCTTCTTTGCTCATTTCGCGGCGATACAATTTACGTATTTGATCCTCAAGACTTAACTTCTCATTAGCCAAACTTTTATGTAACTCGTTAATTTTGTCGGCCGCTTGTGTTTCCAACTTAATAAGTTCTTTCGTTGTTAATCCGGCTTGTTGAATAATTTGAGTATTTAATTGAATACGCCCTTCCAACATGCCTTTAAGCGTTAGTTTAACAGCACTTGACTCAGCTTTGTCTAACGCCATTTTTTTCTGATTAACACTGCCCTTTTTTTGAACGATCTCATCTTCAAGTGCTTGAATTTCTTTAGCATAATCGGCCACCGCGTCTTTGGCTTTTACCCAAGCACCATTTGCTTTATCTCTTACAATCACGCCTTCCTTTTCCAACCGAAAAAACGTTTCCATGTCAGGAATAACAATACCAAGCGTTTCGGACAACTTAGCCAATTTAGCGCGGTTGCGCTCAGTCGCTTTTTGAAGATCAGTCTCAGCCTGTCGTTGTAATTGGCGTACCTGGTAAAACTCATATAAAGTCTGAGTCAATTTAACAATTTCATTAACAGCAAACCCGGCCGCGATAACTAACGAAAGCCGAGTTAAAGCCACTGTTAAGGCCGTGGCCCCGGCCGCAGCCCCAGTAAACCAAACAATAACCTGTAACGCAATAAACCCTCTAAATACGGCGGTAGTAGCAACAATAATGCTGGCGAGGTTACTAAACGTACTCCCCAACTGCACTGCCGCCAACGCCATCATTGTAACACGCACCAATTTAAGTACGACATACAGTCCCCCTAAAATCAAAATAAGTTCTTTGTTATCAGACAAGAATTGGATAACCGCACCAGAAGCACTTGTCAAAGCACCAACATGTATCGCTATTGTTTTGGCGTTTTGGATAAGCTGTTCACTATTTTCCCTCACATAACGGGCCAATTCCTTAAAATGAATAATAAGGCTATCCATAAGTGGAGTAAGCAATGCCGCAATAGGTTTTTCTAAAGCAACTTTAAACTCGGTATATGCGTTTGTCATACGAATAAAAGTCGGCCCCAAATTAGCCGCCGTTCTTTCGGCCGCTCCTTCATAACTTTTAAGCGCCTTAAGTAACGTTTCCCGCAATACATCAGAAGTTATTTCACCTTCCAATACCAACTTACGAAAACCGCCCGCTGCAACCCCGGCCGCCTGATCTAACCTTTGAAGTAATCCTGGCAAAGGCTCCGTGATCTGGTTAAGTTCCTCGGCCCTTAATACTCCGGCCGAAAGTCCTTGAGCAAGCCCATACAACGATTGCTTGAGTTGTACACTCTCTGCTCCCGTTTCGGCCGCCACATTACTAAAACCTTCCAAAACCTCTTTGGCATCTGTTGTTGTTATAATGCCACTTTTTTGTAATGCCAATAATTTAGTATAACTATCCGCCAATCCATGAATATCAACACTGAATCTAGTGGCAGTTTGCCATAAATACTGCCAACTTTCAGTATAAATTTGAAGTGAATTAGTTAGCCCCTGTAGCCTTGTATTAAGTTGTTGTGTTTCCGCGGCAGTTTCAACCAAATCAGTCACATGAGAAGCGATGATAAAACTAGCATAAGCTGTAACAAACCCCATAAGTGTCTGCGTGAGATTATTGAAATTCTTCGTAGCTGCGGCCGTAGTAGCAGGCAAACGGTCTAATTTAGCATTAAGTCTTTTTATTGAAGACGAGGTTTCATCAAATCTCCCCTTCATGTTTTTGAGTATACCGCTCGCCAAATCCTTAATAACAATACTAATTTGTAAACTCAGATCACTAGCCATTTTTATTTAAAATTTCGATAACGGATAAATAAAAAGCCCAGCCATAATCCCAGACAAATAAATGCCCACGTTCTATCAAGTAGCAGCAGTTGGTATCAATTGTTTCAATTGTTCTGGAGAAAGTGTATCCAACATTTGAACTATCGACGTGATGGTCTGAAAAAAAGGGTTAAGTCTACCAAAACTCTTCCAAAGCTTCATCAAATCCGACCAAGTTAAATCTTCAAAAGTTTCGTCGTTTGACAACGAAACCACGTTGGGCGACAAAAGAGCGGTTACCTCCTCGAAATGTTCAACAAGCAATGTCAACCAATCCAATTGACCTACATGTAAGAATTTTCGCAAAAGTTTCCGAACTTCACCCACGGTCATTTCCCGAACAATAACTACCCGGTTATCATCAAGCTTAACAGTTTCCTCTAATCGCATTTTTACACCGCTTGCATTAACTGATTTCTATGTATTCAAAAGGCGAATCTTGCCCTTCAGGAATTTGCAATGTGCCTTTTAGCTCTATTTTGGCAAACTCTTCCGATAAAAAATCAATAGGACTCGAAGGCGATAAAATGGCTTGGTAAGCTAAAAAACGAACTGTCGCGTTGGTAGTCAGGTTAGTGCCCGTCAAAAGTACAGGCACTGTAATAGCATTTTTGATGGCTCCTTTTATTTTAAACCCATGCAAATCAGCATAAGTGTAAATAATGGACTTTTCGCTTTTATCTGCGATAGAACCGCCCGGCAAAGCTTTCACAAAACCATGCCTTAAATTAACCAGATAATCTGTACCTTCAGTCGCTCCATCAATACTCAATGTGCTTAAATTGTGATGTTTTAAAACCACATCAACATTATGACGCAAAATCACAGCTTGCGTAACAGTACCGCCACTAAGATTGATATCGCTATCCTCGCCCAAAAAAGCGGTTGCTAAGTTTTGACGCACTAAGTCACGTAGTGTGATCGAAATTTCTGTTTCTTTTGGCAGAGCTACCGAACTGATCACCTGCCCATAAGTCCCTTCTTGACGGGAAAGTAGATTTTTTAACTCAGACTGAGGTTGTACTTCGCATTTTTCAGCCTCGCCCACATGAAAAAAAACCTCACTACCAACGCTTTCTCCAAAGCGAACACTACCAGCTAGCAAAAATCCAGCCATTTTATTAACCCTTCTTTAGTTCAAAATATGACAATACTTTATCATTCAGCAAAATAAAACCGATTATCACCAGAGTCTCCAAAATATCATAAACACATAAAACGGGATAAGAATGAGTGATAAACGTTATTTCTATTATTGAATGTATTATTGTGACAAAATAAATGGCGCTTAACACAATATAATTTAAGGCAATTGTTATGACAATTGAATACTTACTACTTTGCTTTTGCAAGAAAATAATTGTATTAAAAGCGCTAGCTAGCAGATAACCGTTTGCAATTAATAACATGCCTAATAAAACATAGTATATTAAGATCATTAACATACCTATTTCTTGGAATAAATCAATGAAGTGCGTTGTTTTTCAATTTCTTGCGGAATGTCGGTCATCCGTTTCATAATTATCGACCGATAAATGTTTTTCAGAAAGCTGCCTTTTAGTAAAGGCAATATATCAACGGCCGCAAACCCTGCTAAACCACAAATAGCGGTCATCACATTATCTGAGGTGGCTATATCGCGCAGTAGAAAAAATGCAATCAGCCCAGCAAAACTGGCAATAATGACACGCTTTCCCATAGCTCCCAAATATGGCTGAGGAATGGTACGCCCATTAATAAACAAACTTACTATTCCGCCTAAAACCGCAATGAGCAAGAATGGTAGTACTATAAAGATCGAATTTAAAATTTCTACAATTGGATTTACGTCCATTAGTATTTCTCCATAAGGGTTCCTGTCAAATTCCCTTCAAGTTGGGTTGTAAGAACTATCTCATTCAAAAACTCGCGTTGTTTTTTAAATTCCCAGACTAACCGACACCCCAAATGGTTCGAGATATTGTTACTTTCATCCAGTCGAACTAACGAGAGTGGGCGTGCCAACTTAGCAATTAACGGAGTTGGGTCTATAGGGCTTGCTTTATCGCTATAAAGCAACAAATACGCTTGGCCCTCGAACCGCTTAACCGATACCCAATTAGACGTCTCAGCTTCCATTGTTGGACCAGTCCATTTCAGCTCCGGAAAAGATACAAATACATGCTCCTGTTCCCAACTGTCGATCAAAATATCAGGAAGTGTTGCTTGGACAAGCGACAACAATTCCTTTTCTAAAAGTTCACGAATCATATAGCTACCCACTCAAAAGGGTTTGACGGTTCTAAGGGGCCTCGTATAAAAACAACAAGTTCATTGTAGCGTGCCTTAAGCCCCGCTATTTGTTGTGCAACTTCATGAGGTTCCATAAAACGGGCCAGTGCTGCTAGTCTTTCCGAACGCGCAGCGCCTTGCAACGTAAAAGTGTTCAAATGAGGCAACGCATAAGCCAATGCCAAATAACGTTGTGCTGTTTGCCATTCGATAAGCTTATCTACCGGACAAGTGCCCATCGGCAATCCCGTGTCCCGATATAATGCCAAACAGGCTTCAACAATTTGTTTATTCAAAAAATCGTCCGGTATTTCAGGTGCCAAATTAAAGTATTTTTTAAGATCACAACCGCTTATAAGCTGGGCGCAACGCGCATGAAAAAGACGACATTTGCCGGCTATTAGCTGCCCATCGCCAACAAAAAACGTAATAGCTTGAGAAACAGTTCTTTCAAGGATCAATAACAGTTTTATTTTATTGCCATTTAAAATGACTTGGTGAACTTGAACCCGTCTAGCCGTTAAAACTAATTGGTTTTCTTCTTTAAAAATAGTGCTATGAGGCCTAGTGTTTGTTGGACTACTAATAACTTGAATATTACCCACATTAAAATTAACTGAATGCCTTTTCAATTTCAAAGGATTCGTTGCAAATATGACACAAACTTTAAAATTAAGTTGATGCCGAATCTTTTTAGGCCTTATGTTTAATAAAACCGGAATTATCAAACTGATCCGGTTATTAACAACATTCTGTGGTTTAATACTTAAGGCGATCTGATTGAAAAAACGCAAACGGGTAGTCAAAACGCTTTGGGGTTTAATCGAAAAACGGCTGTTATTGGCCTTGAAAATCAAACGATTTGCTGTGGGCCTTTGCGGGAAAACCTTAAAATAGCCGGCTGAATGCCCAAATACAACCGATCTAGGAACAACTTTTTGAGGTTCAACCAAAAATCGGCAAGTGCTCCTAACAAACTTTATTGTTAACAGATTGACAGCACGTATCTGACCAAAACTCGTTAGACGGCGTGCGCCAGTTGAAACAAGACGAAAGCTTGGCATTTTAATATTTAATAATCAAAATCATACCGCCTAAGTTCTTTACAAGATAGTTAGCCAGTTTAGGCAAATTAAAAGTCGCATTTTTATCGCCTTCTCCAAAACGAGTACCGATAACAGCAAAAAGTCGTGAATATTCATCACGCGAGATTTCACGGTTATCGCACAATAACCAACCAGGCGGCGGAATAGAACCCGCAAAAATAGAAGTCATTCCGACTGGAATAATTAAATCAATGACAGACTGAAATGTAATATGTTTAGAAACCGAATTGTTTTCTTGGATCTCTATTTTATCCGTACCATCCGGCACAAATTTCAAAGGCAAATCATTTATCATGGCATCACTTATCATAAATGACCCTCATCAAATAAAAGCGTAACTGCCCCCACTGGTAAATAAAACGGCTCCCCCACCGCAAGAATAGATGGAGTCTCTAAGGCACCAAACGTCAAAATTTTATTTTTACTCTTATCAATTAGAGCCGCATAGGTTATTGTCATCGCCACCGTAAAGCCTTTAAAAGAAACCGCTGATGATTGTTTATTAATGTCAAATTTAATTGACTGCCGGATATAATTCGGATCTGAAACTTCACTTTGGGGGCTATTTTCTTTTAAACCTTCCCCAGTTAAAAATAAAGCTATTTCAAAATGAATGGGCATTGCGAACGATGCAACGCCCAAAAAATGTTTTTCCAATTTGTCTATTGCATAACTTGTCAATGCCATATCCAAAATTTCCTGTGCTTTTTAAGAAGTGACACCCTTAACTGCCCACATAATACACTTTTCAAGTTTTGATTTCGTTACAGTTGTCAATGATCGGTATTTCTTTCTAAAGACGTTAGATTGTTCCATTTTAACCTCTTACGAAGGAGTGGCTAAAACACACGCTTTTTTAATATAAATTTCATAATCCACCGACATATCATAAACAAACTCAAAACATCTTCTCATCGCATGCCATTGGCCACTACGGCGTATAAGTTTATTAACGCCAAGAATCAAATTTTTTATAGGGGTATACAATACATGCCCATCTGGCATATAATTACTTGCTACGGTCGGCTGCCGTAAAAACCGATGGCCGGCTTCATCAGCAATAATAGGCGCTCCAGTTATCATTTTGCCCAATTGAACATCATATTCCATAATGTCATTTGGTGACATAATAAAAACCGAAGTAGGCCGATAAAGTTTATCCGAAGCTTTTTTAATAGCGGCTAATTTATCGATCCAACTTACCGAGCTTGGTTGAATCTCAACCTTAGGTGCATCCGAAGATTCTTCAGCAATTTTGAGCCAGCCTTTGTGCAAATTTTCAAAATCAGAACCATCTTCGCCTTTACCGACAAAACCCAGATCGGTCAAATCATTTTGAAAAACGGTGTTAAAACTCTGATTGAGCATAGTAACCAAACCTGGTTTATCCGCATTATTTCGTAGTGTCGTAAGTTTAATATTTACAAATAGATTCACTGGCTTAGCATGCAATATACAACCGTGTTCTTTCACGCCCGACAACTCCTGCTCAGTTGGTTCTCGTCCTTCTGGAACACGTTTAAGTTGGCGTGGTTTAATATCAAACACTTCAACATCCTTATCATTGCGACTCATTCGTTCAACGGTTACTCTGGACAAAAACTTGTCCTCAACAATCATGTTAATAACACGTTCAGACTGTTCTGGCCGTAATTCACCACCTACCCGAAAATCTTGGGGTTCGATATAACCTTTCGCCACTCGAACAAGCGAATGTTCATCTGAATGCGACAAATCTTTTAGTATTGAAATCATATTGAGATCAGGAACCTTATAAATAAGAACTTTCAAATTCTGAATTGGCTACCAAAGCACCACTTTCTTCGGTGCCTTTTTTGAAATATTTAGCCATACTGTTCTCTAACTTTTTAGCGACTTGCTCAACAATAACCGCAGTTTGTTCGTCAACTTGTTCATCAGTTAACTGTGGAATTTTAATACCACTTTTGGTTAAATAACTTTTAATCGTTGACTCTATAAACCTGATCAGCTCGTCTTGACTCATTTCGGATTTTTCCCTGTTAGGGACTTCGGTTGTAATTGTTTCCGCTAAGCCAACACTATTATTGGTTGGCTCAGATTGATTTTGAAACCAACGTGGCGGCGTATCATTTTCTTTATTAGGCTCTTCTGCAACAGTAGCCGTTCCTGCTAAGCTAATACCCGTTAATTCGCCTTTTTTTAAACGTTGCCAAACATCAGCATCTTTTATTTGTATTCCTACCGCCCATGCCCCATCGGGTTCGTCCGAGAAAAGCGAATCGGGCTGACGAACCAACCATGATTCGGCAACATAAACGTTTTCTTGAGGTTCAAATGAATGTTCAACATCTATGTTTTTTTGCCGGCCTTCGCGCATAAAATGGTCGGCTGCTGTCCTTATAGTTTGGACATCAGTACTATCCCCTTGTAAATCTACTTGATTGGGCGCATAAACAATACCGTATGCACGTTGCAATTCATCGTCTGTTTTTATAATTTTAAATGATTGTGCTTGTTGGCCTGATTTAAGAATAATCCCCTTATCAGTGGCCGGATGTTTAACAAGCGAAATAAAATCCACAACTAAATCATGTAATTTTTTTGGCATTTTAGTTAAAACCTGTGCTATATTAAATAGAATTGACGCATTAACAGAATTAATTAATTGACTTTGCGTAAGTCCTATATTAACAGCCGATCCTAAAGGATCGGCCGGTGGTAGGCAAAATAAATTAGTAATAAATTAGTAAGTAACAGGCACCGACAAAAGGTAACCGATCATCTCGCTTGGCGACTTGCAAGCCAGCGTTCCCCCAATATAACTTGCACCACCAAAATGAACAAGCGCATTCAATGCGTTTACTGCAAAACTCGACACGCAAAGAAGGTTGTGAGGATTGTAGATTTTGTAATGAATAACCTTCAACGAGGCTTTCTGACCGGGAAGGCTCTGGCCACCTGGAATGTTAATGGTCAATACGTAATAATCATCTGACCCGTCGCAATGTTTGACCAGATGGTGGCCATAGGGAACCGTACTACAGTTTGCATAACTTACAGAGGTTCCTGCTAACATCATCATGGCCAATACAACTAATAATAATTTTTTCATGATTCGATTCATGCTAAAAGGGAGGCGCATTATTTCATACGGTTATGCACTCTGTTCTGGGTTATGAAAATTCGGTGCCGAATTAATGTAATAACTCATTGATTTATTAGTAAAATAAAAATTTTCGGGATTGAATTTTTGATGTCCAACAATTTTTTCTACCGTTTATCAGGTACCAATGCTCACATGTCAATTGAAATTATCAAATCCTCAATGCCTCCGTTTAATCGTTTGTTCGAGCATCTTACGCAAAGTGTTAATACGGGTATTGATAATATTATTTATTGGCCAATTTCGCAGACGGCTTTATTAAGCCTATATCACGTCAGTGCAGAACATAGCCGTTCCATCCAAATCAAAGCAGAAGGAACCTTTGGGGGGGGGATAATAGGAAAAGGGAAAAATAAAATTGAAATTTTATGTCAGATGGGAAGTGCCTATTTGTTTGTTCAGCTAGGAATAGATTTGGAAACGTACGGCAATGCGTTTATAGAAATAACTCGTGATGGGAAAGAACAGATTTTGGCCTTATCACATTTACCTGCACCGACTATGTATCGTCATGCAAACTTGACAGATTATGTGCAGATAGTTTATTTGCCTGATGGGCAAGAAAAAATAACACATTTTAAGGCTTCTGAGGTTTTGCATTTGCGTTTACCATGTCCATTTGGAAGTTATTATGCACTACCCCAATGGATAGGAGCCAACGGAATGTTAGAGTTAGTAGAAGCCGCTACGAACTATAACGCTAAATTCTTTACCAATCACGCGATGCCAGAGTTTGCTATTGTTACAAAAGGCTCACCTTTTTCTGAAGAGCAAAAGACAGCAGCAAAAGAATTTTTTCAACGAGAATACCAAGGGATTGAGAATGCACATCGCACTTTAGTGCTACACATTAGCGATCCTGAATCAAGTATCGAATTTCACCCACTAACAAGTAATGTTAAAGAGGGTGATTTTTTAAAGCTCTTAGACGCTGCCAAAGAGCGTATTCAAATCGCGCATGGTGTCCCTCCTAGATTGTTGGGTATTATTAGTGCGGGCAGTTTGGCCGGCGGCCCCGAATTAACGGCGCAATTGTTTACATTTGAAAAATTAACATTGTCGCCAAGGCGGCGCTGGGTACGCGATCAATTGCGACCGCTATTAGCGGAATTAAATATAGCCGTTGAGTCGATTAATTTTTTAGGGATTGACTTAACCCCACCAGATATCGATAACGTTAATGTAACAAATTGGGCACAATCAGGTATTATTTCAAATGAGGAAGCCCGGGCATTATTGCAAATCGATGAACGCCAAGGTTTAAGTAAGTCTCAAGAAAAGTTGTTGTTAAATTTATTAAAAAAGTTATAAAGTGACTAAATTTTTTAACCAAGAACAAAAAGAGCAAGCCCGTTTAGATTATCTTGCTGGGAACAGTTGTAAGGAAATTGCAAATCAATTGGGATGTACCACGCGAACAATTAACTATTGGGCTGCTAAAGGAAATTGGAAAAAACAACTAAAAAAAACACAAAAAACGGCCGTTCAATTAGAAGCCCAACTTAGTCGATTGTCAGAAGGAGAAATGACTGAGAGTAAGTCCAGACAAATAGTCATGCTGTCGAAAGCGTTAACGCAAATTAAGCGAACTGTTCCAGCACAAAAACCGTTCCAATCGCCAAAACCTATCGCTAAAAATGCTATAAGTCAGGATGTACTCAATCAAATGCTTTTGCCTGAATATGGGCTTTATCCGTATCAAAAGACATTTTTACAATCTAACGCTCGCTTTATCAAAGTATTGAAAGCTCGTCAAATCGGCTACAGCTACGGGTGTTTGGCACCTAAGGCGTTGTTAAGGGCACTTGCTGGACGTAACCAATTGATTATTTCAGCCTCTGAATATCAGTCAAAAATTGTCCTTAATTATGTGAAACATCACATGGAAAAACTGAGTCTTGAAGCTAACGAGACAAGCAATAGGAGCGTTACCGTTCATGGTGGAGGTACTATTACGGCATTGCCAACGAATTTTCGGACTATCCAAGGCAACCCAGGCGATGTGATCCTAGATGAATTTGCTTGGTATCATCAGCAAAAACGGATTTGGGAAGCAATTGTGCCTTCCATTACACAGATAGGCGGTACGGTGACGGTTTGTTCCACGCCGTTTGTCCCAGGTAATTTGTTTTGGCAGATAATTACCGAACACAAAGGTAAGTTTAGTCAGTTTGAGTCATATAAGATCACCATTCATGATGCAATTGAGCAAGGAATGCCGTTGCCGGGTGGTATTGAAGAGTTACGGTCGTTGTTCGATAGCGATTCGTGGGCAATGTTGTATGAATGTCAGTGGGCCGAAGACGGTAGCGCGTTATTAAGTTGGGACTTGCTACACCAAATTGCAACAACGGTAGAGACACGATTTTGGGAAGGGAGCATTTATAGCGGAGTAGATGTAGGTAGAACTAATGACAAGTTTGCAATTGCAAATGTAGGAACGCTCAATAAAAAGTATCAATTGTTACATTTAGAATTGTTTAAAAATATTTCATTTGCCGAGCAACGGCAACATATAGAGGAAGTTTTTAAGCGTTATTTTGTGCGGCGAATGACTATTGATCGCACTGGTTTGGGTATGCAGTTAGCCGAAGAGGTGATGAATAGTCATCCAGGAATTGCGGTGGGACGACATTTTTCTCGTGGCTTCAAAGAAAAAGTGGCGCTGAATTTGTTGAAACTGTGCGAAGACAAACGTTTGGCGATCTATAACGATCCGGCATTATTGACACAGCTACATGCGGTAAAAAAACGAGCGACAGCAACGGGAATAACGTACGATGCTGAACATGATGAGACAGGTCACGCAGATGGGTTTTGGGCGTTGGCGTTGGCGGTGGAAGGTTTGGGGAGGATCGAAGGTGGGGGAGTAGTTGTAGAAATCTGGTAGTAAATATAAAGAGTGCGCTAACAACACATATGATGTGAGGCGCACGCATTGAAATTGCAATTAATTTGTTCCATTCTTCAAGTTGTTTTTAATATGTTCTGTTTTTTAAGTTTATTATGTTCCCCCCCATTTTCCAGATCGCTTATTGGTACTTCTGGGT
>NBMI01000198.1:22992-31891 GCA_002085445.1 Candidatus Parabeggiatoa sp. nov. 2 | reverse complement strand
TTGGGTGTCGCTCAAGATATTACCACACGCAAACAGGCTGAAGAAACCCTCAACAAAACCAACCGCCTGTTACAATCCATTCTCGAAAGCACCACCCATTTAATTGTCGCCTACTCCAGCGACTACCGTCTTTTGGTCTTTAACTCCAGTTACCGACGTACGATGGAAGCCACAGTCGGCGTGACTCCTAAAATCGGTATGAGTGCAGATGAGCTACTTGCCAATTTACAAGATAAAGAAAAAGTGCGAGCCTTATTAGAACGGGCCTTGTTAGGAGAACAATTCACCGTAGAAGAACAATACTGCGAAGGCAGTGGACAATTGTATTTTGAAATTTCGTTTAATCCAATCCGCGAACAGACGGATGTCGTCTGTGGTGTTTCGCTTTTCTGTGCCGACATCACTGAACGTCGCCGTGCCGAGGAAGCACTGCGCGAAAGTGAAGAACGCTTTAACCTCGCTTTGCGCGGCGCTAACGATGGGTTATGGGATTGGAACCTTGAAACGAGCGAAGTTTACCTCTCACCGCGCTTTAAACAAATACTCGGCTTTGCTAACCATGAATTGGGTAACAACGCCGAAGAATTTATGAAGCAAATACATCCCGAAGACTTGCCACAAGTGATGACAGATTTAACCGCTTATCTTGAAAAAAAGATACCCTCGTATGAGCTTGTTTACCGTCTGCAACACAAGGAAGGGCATTCGGTTTGGGCCCTCTCTCGCGCCGTTGCCATTTGGAATTCACAAGAAAAACCGGTTCGCTTGGTAGGAACTATTGTAGACATCACCGCCCAAAAACAAGCCGAAGCCAAATTGCATCAAGCTATCGCGGCGGCAGAAGAAACTCGGATTGAAGCCGAAAATGCCAACCGCGCCAAAAGCACCTTCCTTGCCAACATGAGCCACGAATTGCGTACTCCGCTCAACGGTATTCTAGGCTACGCACAAATTCTGAGCCGTGACAAAAGCTTGAATGCCAAGCAACAAGAAGGTATCGACATTATTCAACGCAGTGGCGAATATTTGTTGACGCTGATTACCGATATTTTAGACCTTTCCAAAATCGAAGCTGGCAAAGTAGAACTCTATCCCATAGACTTTCACTTTGGCGAATTTCTTCAAGGACTCACGGATTTCTTTAAAATGCGGACCCAACAAAAGGACATTGCCTTTATTTACGAACCACTCTCGCATTTGCCGACGGGCATTCGTGCCGATGAAAAAAGATTACGGCAAATTCTTATGAACTTGCTCAGTAATGCGGTCAAATTTACTGAAAAGGGGGGGGTCAACTTAAAAGTGGGCTATCACAACGGTAAAATTCGTTTTCAAGTGGAAGACACCGGTATTGGCATTGCGCCTGACGATTTTGAAAAAATATTTTTACCCTTCCAGCAAATGGGTTACCAAAACTCACAAACGGAAGGCACCGGCTTAGGTTTGTCCATTACCAAAAAATTAGTTGGAATGATGGACGGCCAATTGCACGTTGAAAGCACACCCGGACACGGCAGTACCTTTTGGTTTGCATTGGATTTGCTAGATGTCTCCGAATTGGTAAAATCAAAAGAAACCGAGCAACCGGTCATCATTGGTTATGAAAACATCCCCCCAAGCAAACCTTTGTTAAAGGAGGGAACCACGCCGGAGACTGATTCCCCGCTTTCTCAAAAGGGAGAGAATTTAACAATTTTGGTCATTGACGACAAATGGGAAAATCGCTCGGTGCTGGTGAATCTCTTAACACCCTTAGGCTTTGAAGTCACAGAAGCCGGGGATGGGAAAGAAGGACTGGACAAGACACGTAAAAAGCGTCCTGATTTGATTATCACCGATTTAGTGATGCCGGGGATAGATGGCTTTGAATTGATACGCAAAATAAGAAATCTTTGTGAATTCAAATATTTACCGATTATTGCCAGTTCGGCCAGCGTTTTTGAGTTCGGCCCACAACACAGTCTTGAGGCTGGCAGTAACGACTTTATTGCCAAACCGATTCGTGCTGAAGTGTTGTTAGAAAAATTAAGAGCGCATTTAGGGTTGTAGCCCCTTCGCCAGAACAAGCGGCCGTTCTATTTGACTTAGCCATGATGGGCGATATTGCTTGCATTTTTGAAGAACTCGATAAATTGGAACAATCGGATAAACAATTACTACCCTTTTGCAAAAAAATTCGCCAATTAGCGAAAGTCTTTGACGAAGAACAAATTTGCGAACTGGTTGAACCGTACATTCAGTGATCAGTTGTCAGTTATCAGTTATCAATTTATTAAACTCCAAGAGTCCAAACTTTAGTTTGGACGTACACGGAGTCCAAACTTTAGGCTCGGCTAAAAAATAACTTCCGCCATCTAAAAGCTAAAGTACCCTAAAGGGCACTGTACGTAAAAAAATAACTTCCGTCTAAAAGCTAAAGTACCCTAAAGGGCACTGTACGTTAAAAAATAACTTACCAAAACAGCTTTCACCAGTTGTCTAAAAGCTAAAGTACCCTAAAGGGCACTGTACGTTAAAAAATAACTTCCGCCATCTAAAAGCTAAAGTACCCTAAAGGGCACTGTACCTATTTTGGGGAAATTAATTTTTCTTCGATCCTTAGTTTGGACAGGAGTCCAAACTTGAGTTTGGACGTGCTTCGCTCTCGCTTGGACTCCTATAGATTTTCAGATAATTATTTAGTCCCCTTTAGGGGACTTTCGCTTTCAGTTGGCTGCCAAAGAAATTATTTACCTGAAAATCTATAGAAACGGCGTGTGAGGGTGTTCACCGAATCTTCACTGCCACAAATAGCTGCGTTTCTTTACGGTTGATAAGCAACAACACTGTCCGACGCTTAGCTTTAATGGCTTGTTTCACTTTCTCAACCACCTCATCCGGCATGGCAACCCTTTGTTGATTCACCGTCACGATCACATCACCGGCTTGCAGTCCTTTTTTAGCAGCAGGGCTACCACTCTCAACATCAACAATCACTACCCCTTCTACATCCTCAGACAATTGATACTGCTGACGAGCCTGCTTGGTGATTTTTGCCAGCGTCATACCAAGCACATCACTCGATGACTGTCCGCCCCGCCGACTCAACGCGGCGGTTTCTTCACCCGCCATGCGCCCAAGTCTGACGCTGATAATTTTCTTTGAACCCTGCCGCCAAACGCTCAATCTAACGGGCTTACCCACGGCCGCGTTAGCAATCATGCGAGAGAGTGCTTTGGCACTTTTCACCGTTTTGCCATTGACTTTAAAAATCACATCACCCGGCAAAATTCCCGCCTTTTGGGCTGGCGTATCAGGTAAGACTTTAACAACCAGTGCGCCCTTGGCGTTATCCATACCAAGACTCTCAGCGATGTCCTTGGTAATGGACTGAATTTGCACACCAAGCCAGCCACGCTCAACGCTACCACGTTTCCGCAGTTGCTTTATGATGGGCACCGCCGTAGAAGAAGGCACGGCAAAACCAATCCCGACATTACCCCCGGTGGGAGAATAAATAGCGGTGTTAATACCGATAACTTCGCCATCCAGATTCAACAGAGGGCCGCCAGAATTGCCTCTATTAATGGAGGCATCAACCTGAATAAAATCATCATAAGGCCCCGACTGAATATCACGCCCGCGCGCTGAAATAATGCCGGCCGTAAAAGTCCCGCCAAAACCAAACGGATTACCGACAGCAATCACCCAATCACCGACACGCGCTTTGTTGCTATCGCCGAAAGTAATATAAGGCAAAGGCCTATTGGCCTCTATTTTAAGCAAGGCTAAATCCGTCTTGGCATCATCCCCTACCACCGTTGCCGAGTGTTCGTTCCCATCATTGAGCGTCACCGTTATCGCCTCGGCTCCTTCAATAACGTGGTGGTTGGTGACAATAAACCCGTCTGCATCAATGATAAAGCCAGAACCAAGCCCACTTTTTTTGGGACGCTGCCGCGGCACATCCCGATTCAGTTGGAAAGACTCCCGCTCAAAAAAACGGCGGAAAAATTCATCAAACGGAGAGTCTTTTGGGAAAAATTCAAACGGAGAATCTTTTGGAGCGGGATGGCGACGAAATTCCTGCAAAAAATTGTCGGCTTTTTGAGTCGTCGCAACCGTGACAACCGCTGGCCGAACTTTTTCAACCAGATCCGCAAAACTGGAAGGCAGGCTTTGCATCGCCGCGGTGCGTGTAGGCACGACAGCGTGCGCCACTTCGAACACTGGCGGCATGGAAAGTGCCGAAATCAGCGCGAGAGAGGCCAGTTGTGTCCCCAGCAATACGCGCTTTTTTACCCCTTGAGGGTTTGTCAAGGTTAAATGTGTAGTCTGCTTATTGTGACTCATTTGTACAATACCGTTCCTAAAAAGTTGGACAAAGTTGGACATTCTTAGGTAATTCGCTCTCTGTTGAAGACCCTTAGGGGGTGCAACTAGAGTCCTGGTAAGATTTCTCGCTTTTTGAGAAAGTCCCAACCGTTGGCATTCAATCCCGCTAAAAAACGGTTTCATGCAACCAGGGTTTGTAAGAAATGAAGGCAGTCCCAATTGGGTCAAATAGCGCTTGAAACCGAGATTTTAATTTACCAACCTTCTTTTCTCAATACTAGGTACGAGAAAACCTTTCTCGTTATGAGTCAACATGACTCAGTTTTTAAGATAGTATTACTTGGTTTAATTTTCAAGTCATGATGATTTGTTTGTTGGAGAAATTCTACAAGAAAGTCTAACTTTGTCCAACTTTTTAGTAACAGTTAATTTGCTCTTATTTAACCTATTTAGGCGGATTTTCGTTACCGTATGAAGCATTTCTAAAAAGCCCGCATATGTACGTGCCGTATAAAATAAAAAACAATCAGTTCACAATTCATCATTCATCATTCATCATTCATCATTCACAATTCACAATTAACACGCCCATCCCCCGAAAGCAAAATAGCAATGGGACGACTCTTAGGAAAATGCGCCAAAACAATCATCACAATTACCATAATGGGAACACACAAAATCATCCCCAAAATACCCCAGACAGTGCCCCAAAATACCAACGAGAAAAAAATCACCAATGTGCTAAGATTGAGGGAACGCCCCATCAATCTCGGCTCTAAGACATTGCCAATGGCAAACTGCGCGGCAGTTAAAGAGCCTGCCACAACAATAAACCAATAAATATCAAATTGTACCAACGCAATCAATGACGGAAACAAGGTGCCCAAGATGGAGCCTATATTAGGAATATAGTTCAAGAAAAAAATGACCAGTGCCCAAAATTCGGCAAAATCAACCCCCACCAATTTCATAATCAGCAAACTAACGCTCGCCGTCAAGAGACTAACCAAAGTTTTTATCCAAATATAAGTCCGGATATCGGCATTGATACGTTCAGCCCCTCCCGTCACGAGAGACAATTTCTGGCTAAAAGTGTTTTGCTCAATCAACAAAAACACCACATATAAAAGAATGATGCCGGCATTGCTGGCAATACTGCTCAATCCCCCGACGAGATGGGATATAATTTTACTAAAATTTATGTCACTAATGATATGCGTCAAGTTGGGTGTTTCTTTAAGGTTGAGAAAACCAAGCGCCTTAGTTATCAGTTGTTGCAGATTCTCCTGATATTTTGGCGCTTTGGCAACCACCTCTGCAATATTAGCACTCGTCAGATCGATGACAAACCATATCACCGCTACGACGGTTAGGATGGCTGCGGTTAAGCCGAACGCGTAATTGTCCAGCGTAAAGCGCCGATAGGTTTTTGTCAAAGCATTAATCAAATACCAAATAACGATGGCAATGACAAGAGGAATAAGTAATGTTTTGCCGACGATGATCAGGTAAAATGACAAAACGACGAGGCCAAACCACGAAACGACATTTATTATATTCATTAACGTTCCTTTATCAATATTAGACTTGTCCGTATTTTCAATCATCTTTATATTGATAGTATACTCAAGATGGGAACAAAGGACTTTTAAAAAAACAAAAATAACTTTCCAGGTAGTTACACTGGCTTTAATAATACACCCCTTCGAGGCTAATAGAGGTTTTAAAGTGTAGGGGCAATCCCTTGTGGTTGCCCTACAAACCGTTATGTAATGTAGGGGCAATCCTTTATGGTTGCCCTCACCCAAAAGCGGTACGATATGGCATTGAGGGCAACGCCCCTGGCTTTGGGCCGATCCTATTTTTAGACGGAACGTCCTTCAAATCGGTGAAAATGACAACCTGAACTTTTAATAAAATTCATAGCCAAATTCTCTACTTATCATTGATTTAATCATTTTTAATTTTTAATTTTTAATTTTGCATTAGTATAACCAGTAACGGAGGCACTTTATGCACCCCATGCTCAACATTGCGGTCAATGCCGCACATAAGGCTGGTGATCTGATTGTCCGCTTCATAGAAAAACGCCAATTTTTACGCATAGAGAGTAAAGGCCAGAACGACTATGTTAGCGAAGTCGATAGACAAGCAGAGGCCACCATCATAAAAACGCTACGTAAAGCCTATCCCAACCATGCCATTTTAGCCGAAGAAAGCGGCGCACAAAAAGGCGAAGATTATCAATGGGTAATAGATCCACTGGATGGTACCACCAATTTTTTACATGGTAATCCACAATTTTGTGTGTCTATCGCGTTGAAACATAAAGACCGTTTCGAACAAGCCGTGATTTATGACCCGTTACGTGAGGAATTATACACCGCCTCACGCGGAGTCGGTGCATTCTTAGATAACCGCCGTGTGCGCGTTAGTGGTTTAAACTCGCTTAGCGGTGCCTTGCTCGGCACTGGTTTTCCATTTAGAATGCAAGAGCATATAGACACCTATTTAAATACTTTTAAAGCATTATTTGTTAATGCGGCCGACATACGTCGGCCAGGTTCAGCCGCTTTAGATTTAGCGTATGTGGCGGCCGGCCGTTTAGATGGGTTTTGGGAAATTGGTTTAAATGAATGGGATATGGCAGCTGGGGCGTTAATAATCCAAGAAGCCGGCGGATTAGTCAGTGACTTTAGTGGTGGAAATGATTATTTGATGACGGGCAATATTGTGGCGGGTACCCCAAAAGTTTTCAAGGGCATATTGCAAACCATTCAGCCACATTTGTCGGAGGCCTTGAAAAAATAACGGATCTTTAGCGCCTAAGTTAGTAGTAGGCGCTTTAGCGCCTAAGTTTGTAGTAGGCGCTTTAGCGCCTAAGCTTGTAGTAGGCGCTTTAGCGCCTAAGTTTGTAGTAGGCGCTTTAGCTTTTAGCCTAGGGATTGATCCCCAGGCGATATTCTCATCCTTGTACATAAGTTTTTAACTAATTGATTTTTATGGCTTTTAAAGAATAGGCCCCACGTTGGGGATTGATTAAAAATCAATGCTCTTTTATCCGTTTACTGTGAAAGTACCCACAATATCTAGTACAGCGAATTTGGAAATTAACGAATTAATTGCTTGCCATGCTTTTCTATTCCTTTTCTGTGAAAGTCTCCACAATATCTAGTACAGCGAATTTGGAAATGAACGAATAGTACAGCGAATTTGGAAGTGAACGAATAGTACAGCGAATTTGGAAGTGAACGAATAGTACAACGAATTTGGAAATGAACGAATAGTACAGCGAATTTGGAAGTGAACGAATAGTACAACGAATTTGGAAATGAACGAATAGTACAGCGAATTTGGAAATGAACGAATAGTACAGCGAATTTGGAAGTGAACGAATAGTACAGCGAATTTGGAAGTGAACGAATAGTACAGCGAATTTGGAAGTGAACGAATAGTACAGCAAATTTTTAAATTAACGAATTAATTGCTTGCCATGCTTTTCTATTCCTTTTCTGTGAAAGTCTCCACAATATCTAGTACTTATCAGGAATGCACGGTATCCAAAATACTTGTGTATAACGATGAGGGCGATATTTGGGACTAACCATCAAAAACTTGATCATCGAGTACTACAAACACTAAACTACAAACACTACAAACACTACTAAGGGAGTTATGGCTAAATAAAATGCACACGCAAAATGAAAAAAGCAAACTAAAAAAAACTTTGCTTCTCTATGGGTATATTATTTTCACGCTCCTCCCTATAATTAATAATGTGAGTTCGACTTTTCAATAAGTTATATCAATTTTATATTAGTCAATTGTTTGAAAATAATTCATTGATTAACAAAATTTTTTGACGATTAAACCCTTAACATTAATACGTCAATAACCTGAAAATTGTGGCCCATAGACTGAAATGAGCCAGTAAAGCGGGTTGTTTTTTTTCAGTAGTTGAGAATGATGCTAAAAATAATTTGGGCCGGTTCGTCATCGACGAGAGCTCGCCTTTAGTGGGCCAGCTCGTCGTTGGCGAAATATCGCCTTTAATGGGCCGGTTCGTCATCGGCGAGAGCTTGCCTTTAGTGGGCCTGATCGTCGTTGGCGAGATATCGCCTTTAGTGGGCCGGTTCGTCGTCGGCGATTGATCGCCTTGAAGGAGCCATTCTCAACTACTGAATTTAAAAGTCATATTATATACTTAGCATCGTCATAAATTGCGCTTTTTTTTAATTTAACAGCCAACAGCTAAAGCAGTTATCTCGCAGAGCGAAGAACGAGAGTTATCTCGCTCCGCTCGTTACTGGGTTTGTCTGAGAGCTACTGTCACTTAAAGGTGACTAACCTCGGGGATTTTTCTAAAAGGCCAAAGCGCAAATTGTAACGGCGGACACTATAAAAACGATTTTATGGCCCACAAACCAGTGTCAATAGCCCTACAAAAAGAATGGTTAAAATGACTCCAAATAACGAGTTCGATTTCTGACATGCCGGGGATTTAAATTGTCCGGTGCAAAGTTTGAATATTAAAAACGATTTGATGGCCCACAAACCAGTGCCAATAGCCCTACAAAAAGAATGG
>NBMI01000198.1:0-22983 GCA_002085445.1 Candidatus Parabeggiatoa sp. nov. 2 | reverse complement strand
CAATAGCCCTACAAAAAGAATGGTTAAAATGACTCCAAATATTTCTGACATGCCGGGGATTTAAATTGTCCGGTGCAAAGTTTGAATATTAAAAACGATTTGATTGACTCCTACTATCTCTTGAAGGAATAGTAGGAGTTTGGTACCACCATTCCAAAATGATACTACTTGATGATCAAGTTTTTAGTCTGACAATGCACAAGGATTGTATATAATAAGGGATTTTATTTAGAAACGAGCATAACGTCAGTCAATTTTTCTTGTCAATAGCAATGACAAGGGAATAGCTTTCTTATTTCGATTTGATTTCAGCCCGATTCGCTTAATTAAATAGAAGTCGTACACTTTCGATAAATTAGCGATTTTTATATACAATCCTTGTAGTTATTGTTTGGATATATCTTATTGAGGCTCTACTGCAAACGCTTAGAGTTTGGACTCACACCCCAGCCCTTTCAAGTGGAAAACGCGAAATTCCCATTGCCCGCAAGTGAAGAGATGTAAGGGGTGTGTTAAAAGACGTTCAAGATAAATCTTGGACTCCTTCCAAGATAAATCTTGGACTCCCCCCACTCCATTAGAATTTTGTTCTAGCAACGGCAAAGTTCTTTTGTCAAGATGGCCTCATTTTTGATAAAAAAGTCTTTGACTTCTTTCCATTTTGTGCCATTTAGGGGCTTTTCCTGGGGCGCTGCCCCAGGCTATATTAATGTCGCCCCGTTGGGGCTTTTCTATATTAATGTCGCCCCGTTGGGGCTTTTCTTAAGTTATTTTTGTTTCTCAAACCTTCTTGGGTATATCCAGAAAATAGCGATCATGGCTAACGAGTAACAAGGTGCCGGGGTAATTTGCTAATAATTCTTCTAGAAGTTCTAAGGATTCTACATCTAAGTCGTTGGTTGGTTCGTCTAGCACCAGTAGTTATTGCTCGTTCAATAGGAAGGCACCCAGCAGGACTATTATTTTGTTTTGCTCAGTTCTTCTAAAGTTTCCCAACGCTTGTATGCCGTTTGCAATTCATCCTCAATGGTTTTGATACGCGCCAATGTTTGGTTTATTTTAGCCTTTTCGCCGCGATAAAAGTCAGGATTGCTGATATCGGTTTGTAATTCGGCTAACTGGGATTCTAAGGTTTCAATCCGTTCCGGTAATTCGGCTAATTCGCGTTGTTCTTTGTAACTGAGTTTGCGCGTTTTCTGTTTTTGGGGGCCAGGTTTTGGTAGCGTTGTGGTTGGTTTTATGGACGCGGTGGGTTTAGGCACAGTGCG
Organism: Candidatus Parabeggiatoa sp. nov. 2; assembly: GCA_002085445.1. Taxonomy (GTDB): domain Bacteria; phylum Pseudomonadota; class Gammaproteobacteria; order Beggiatoales; family Beggiatoaceae; genus Parabeggiatoa. The sequence continues at coordinate 21,715 of NBMI01000198.1, read as the reverse complement.
TTGTCTTAACCAATCTTGATAGCCGCCCACGTATTCTTTGACTTGTTCGTTGCCCTCAAAAACGAATGTGGATGTTACCACATTATCCAGAAAATGGCGATCATGGCTAACGAGTAACAAGGTGCCGGGGTAATTTGCTAATAATTCTTCTAGTAGCTCTAGGGATTCTACGTCTAAATCATTGGTTGGCTCGTCTAGCACTAAGACGTTGGCGGGTTTGGTAAATAATCGTGCCAGTAGTAGGCGATTACGCTCGCCACCTGAGAGGGATTTGACGGGGGAGCGGGCGCGTGCCGGGGCAAATAGAAAATCGCCCAGATAAGACATGACATGTTTTTTTTGCCCATTGATGGTGAGCATTTCTTGCCCTTGCGCGACGGCATCAACCACCGTTTCTTCGGGATCGAGTTGAGCGCGTAGTTGATCAAAATAGGCAATACTCAGATTAGTGCCATGTTTGACGGTGCCGCTGTCGGGCGCGAGTTCGCCAAGTAGTAGTTTGAGCAAAGTGGTTTTGCCTACGCCGTTGGCACCAATCAAGCCCACCCTATCACCGCGCATTATGACGGTAGACAATTCGCGTATGAGGGGCGTGTTTTGATAACTTTTGCTAATCGCGTCGGCTTCAATGACGAGGCGCCCCGATAATTCGCCGCTGTCGAGATTTAAACGGATTTTGCCAATTTGTTCGCGGCGCTGAGTGCGTTCTTCGCGCAGTTTTTTCAACGTGCGTACTCGCCCCTCGTTGCGGGTGCGCCTAGCTTTGATGCCTTGACGTATCCAAATCTCTTCTTGGGCTAAATGTTTATCGAATTTTGCCGCTTGAGTCGTTTGTGCCGCCAAGGCGGCCTCTTTTTGGCGTAGATAAGTGGCATAATCGCCCGGATAACTGGTTAATTGGCCGCGATCTAATTCGATAATGCGGGTGGCAAGGCGCTGCATAAAGCGACGATCATGGCTAACAAATAGCAAACCGCCGTTAAATTCCTGCAAGAATTCTTCTAGCCATGTAATCGCGTCAATGTCCAAATGATTGGTGGGTTCGTCTAATAATAATAAGTCTGGCTCTGTCACTAATACTTGGGCTAACGCCACGCGCCGCCGCCATCCACCTGACATTTTGGCAATTTTCTGTTCAGTTGGCAAATTTAATTTTGACAATACCGTTTCCACCCGCTGCTCTAAACGCCAGCCATCTTCGGCTTCAAGGCGATGTTGCACTGCTTGGAGTTGTGCCAATAAACGTTCATCGTTGTTGTGGGCAAGGCGTTGCACAAGATCGTGGTACTCTTCAACCCATTTTCCCACTGTGCCCAAACTTTTTGCGACGGCATGATACACGGTATCATTTGAATTAAATTCAGGCTCTTGGCTTAAGAGGGCCGTTTGGCTGCCCTGTTGGTGTTCGACTTTACCTTGATCTGCAGTCAATTCTCTGCTAATAATTTTTAAAAGGGTTGATTTGCCTTCACCGTTACGGCCGAGCAGACAGACGCGCTCACCGCTGTCTATGCGTAAGGCAATTTTATCTAAGAGTGCAAAATGGCCGAAGGCTATGCTAACATTACTTAAATTAATGAGGGGCATTTTTTCAGTTATCAGTTATCAGTTATCAGTTATCAGTGTTCAGTTATCAGTTATCCGTTATCTTTTTTTCAGTGATCAATGATCAGTTTTTCAGTTATCTGTGATCAGTGAAAAAAAGATATACACACAGAGGTCACAGAGCGGACGAGGAACACAGAGGAAAAAACTCAAAAGAGTTATTAACGTGAGTTCGACTTTAATTATCAGTGAGTTATATAATTATTAATTATATCAAATAGTTATTTATAATGACTTTTAAATCAATCAGTTTTAAAAAAAACAAGCTTTACTGGCTCATTTCAGTCTATGGCCCACAATTTTCTGGTTATTGACGTATTAATGTTAAGGGTTTAATAGTCAAAAAAAAATTATTTTCAAACATTTGATTAAGAGATATTTTATATAACTTATTGAAAAATAAAGTATAAATCACGTTATTAGTTATTTGGGTTTCTCAAAAAGTCCAATTTCTTCCTATCTTGAGTATAACTGAAAACTGAAAACTGATCACTGATAACTGAAAATGTGACCCTTGTTATTTAAGAAGTTGCCACTATAAACCGATCAAGACTTCATCGTTTTAGGCCGGCTATAGTCGGCCCAAAACTATTGATAACTATTGATATTGGCTGGGCATTATCTCAAAAAACTTTACATTTTTTTATTTTTAAAGTAACATAAAGGTGCTTAAGGTGGTTAGCCTTCTTTGTAAAAAAAAATGGGCTCTCAAGCATTAATGTTACCCTAAGCTCTCATTAGGCGAGGGGATAATGGGTTGATTGTAAGCTTTTCATAATTTAAGAAAGACATACTCTTTTAAAGTATGTATATCAATAGTTATCAATAGAATTGCTATCTGAGATAGAATTTGTGACCCTTGTTATTTTAGAAGTTGCCACTATAAATCGATCAAGACATCATCGTTTTAGGCCGGCTAGACACTCAGGCAACGACAGATACTATCCATTAGCGTCTGTAAAAAGCCGTTGACGACTTCTTACTCTTGATTATTGCGAGGTGCTTTATGAGTTTGTTTGACAACATGAACAAAAACGTGGCGGCGAATGCCACTCAAAGCAACCAAAACGTTCAGGCTTTCATGGCGGGCGTTGCTATGGTGACCAAGATGGCACCGTTGCATTTTGTGATCGTCTTGGTCGGCTACTTCGGGCTGTTATTCCTGACTTCCTATTTGAAAAATAGTGTTTGGGGTCTGGTTTCCGTCTTTGCACTGACTGGCTTTATGGGCTTGACTTTGGGGCCGATTATCAGTATGTATTTGACGATATTCACGAACGGTTCCGAGTTGGTGATGATGGCTTTTGGCGCAACGGCGATCATCTTTTTGGGCTTGTCGGGTTATGCCTTAGCCAGTCGTAAGGATTTTAGCTTTTTGGGCGGATTCCTGTTTGTAGGCATTTTGGTGGCCTTCTTGGCGGGTATCGGCGCTATCGTTTTTAATTTGCCCGGCTTGTCGTTGGCGGTGTCAGCGATGTTTGTCCTGTTGATGTCCGGTTTGATTCTCTATCAAACCAGCGATATGGTGCATGGACGTGAAACCAATTACATTATGGCAACGGTGACGTTGTATGTTACCATTTATAACCTGTTCATCAGCTTGTTGCATTTGTTGGGCGCGTTTATGGGTGAAAGATAAATATAGTTGTCCTAAACCTCCGAGGTTGATCTCGCATAGCGAAGTAACGAAACATCGTTATCTCGCTCCGCTCGTTACCGCGTTTCATCGCTACGCGAGATAAGTTTATTTTACTCTGACGCGCTGTAGTCAATTTATCAGCCCCTAGCTCATTAATGGAGTAGGGGCTTTTTGTTTGGTTATTGGTAATTATTGGTAGTAGATCATTGGTTATTGCTAATGGATTAAATGACCTTTAAAATTAACGAGTTATGTAATCTATTGCCCGTTTTCATTTTTCATTCCCAAGCAAAAGTTTTTCGCGAAGCGAAAAATTGGGTGTGTCCCACTTATCCTTTCAATTTGAGTTGTGTTGCAGCTTTTGGTAAGGTTTCTTTTGAGGGCCAGGTTTTCAAATTGATGTGGTAAGCTTTTACCAAAAAGCTTCCTACTTGGACAAGTGGGACACACCCGAAAAACTTTTGCCGACGAATTCATTTTTCATTTTTCATTTTTCATTCTTTTGAGGGCCAGGTTTTCAAATTGATGTGGTAAGCTTTTGCCAAGGTGTCTAAAACCTAGCGGTTTTTTAGTGCCATGTTGGCGAATTGATTTGATTGATGGCCCTTTTCCCTAAAAACTTCTAAAAGGACAAGCGGGACACACCCGAAAAACTTTTGCCGTTTTCATTTTTCATTTTTCATTAGGTATAACAACCTCGTAAGAAAATTAGTTATGAAAAAAATATCTTCAACAATCTTTTGGTTATTTCTGTTATGCAGTGTTGCCATCGTCACGGGCTGCAATTCTTCATCCAGCCCAACCTCGGAAAAGTCAGAATCGACAAAAACTTCCACAAAAACGTTCCACTGGAAAATGGTCACCACCTGGCCGCCTAATTTCCCTATTTTTCAGGAAGGTGTGGTGCAATTTGCTAAAGACATTGAACTGATGAGTGGTGGACGACTCAAAGTGAAAGTGTATGCCGGGGGTCAATTAGTGCCGCCTTTGCAAGCTTTTGAGGCCGTCTCTCAAGGCACGGTGCAAATGGGACATGGGGCGGCTTATTATTGGGCCGGTAAAGTGCCCGCCGCGCAGTTTATGAGTGCTGTGCCGTTTGGTATGACGGCTAAAGGGGTAAATGCGTGGTTTTATAGTGGTGGCGGCCTCGAATTGTGGCGCGAATTGTATAAGCCTTTTAATGTTGTGCCCTTTCCGGCCGGCAATTCTGGCGTACAAATGGGCGGCTGGTTTAATAAGAAAATCGAATCTGTCGAAGACTTAAAAGGGCTGAAAATGCGTATACCAGGCTTGGGCGGTAAAGTGTTGGCGAAAGCCGGCGGAACGCCGATATTGTTAGCCGGTGGAGAAATTTATACGGCCTTAGAGCGGGGCACGATTGATGCCACCGAATGGGTGGGGCCTTTCCACGATAACCGTTTGGGACTCTATCGCGCAGCTAAGTATTATTATTATCCGGGCTGGCATGAACCGGGCACGGCGTTGGAATTAATCGTCAACGGCAAAGCGTGGGCTCAGTTGCCAGAGGATTTGCAAAAAATCGTGGAAGTGGCCGCACGTTCCATCAATCAATGGACGTTATCAAAGTTTGAAGCTTTGAATATCAAAGCGTTACGAGAACTTAAAGAGGAACACCATGTTAAAGTGTTGGCGTTTCCGCCCAGCGTTCTCAAGGAACTCAAGCGCCTGACTCAAGTAGCTTTGGATGAGGAAGCGGCTAAGGATGCGTCTTTTAAAAAGGTGTACGAAGCCTATAAACAATTTCAGGCTGATCATGCGGCGTGGAATGCCATTTCTGATGATGCCTACAGCAAAGCATTGCAATAGTAAGCCCGTTTATTTGTTCCATATTTATCTTGCACGACGAGTGCAAGATTTATCTTGCAAGTTTCCACTCTTCCCACCTCAAAAAAACCTCATAGTCCCAAAGGCAGTTCCATGTTCAAACTCACCTTAAAAAAATTTGCCCTACTGTGCAGTTTTGCTGTGCTGGCAAGCTGCAACCCGCCATCGAATGACCAAATCCCAGCTTCGTCAAACCTTCCCGCAAAAACATTTACATGGAAAATGGTAACGGCATGGCCGCCAAATTTCCCGATTTTTCAGGAAGGGGCCGAACAATTGGCGAAAGATATAGTCTAAAAAATATCCACTTATATTAACAATATAGACAAATGTCTCTATTTACACCCGACTCAAAACTTTGTTACAAACGCGCAATCGAGGTGCTAAATGCGACCAAAACCGCCGCGGTTTAAAAAGAAACAATACGATAATCTTATCTACGATTATCAAGCTTTTTCGGTTAAAGATGGGGTGGTACATTTAGAAAAAGACTTAAGTTTTCCGTTGCCTAAACAGTTGGTTGGCAAAACCATTAAACAGCTTGAGATTGTGCCAAAATATCGGCACTTTTAAGCCATTTTTGTTTATGAGGACGATGACATTAAAGCGACGGTAGTCCCAAGCGATAAAGTTATGGCTATTGACTTGGGGCTAAACAACTTAGCGACTTGTGTCACCAATGGCGTAACAAAACCATTTATTATTGATGGTCGTCGGCTAAAATCCATAAATCATCACTATAACAAGCGGTTTGCCAAACTTCAATCGCATTTAAAAAAGACTCGTAACCGCAAATGGTCAAACCGTTTGCAGCGTCTAACCGATAGGCGAAATGCGAGGATTAGTGACTATTTACATAAGGCGACTCATCAAGTCACATCGATTTGTGTTGAAAATGGCATTTCTAAGGTTGTGGTTGGAGATGTCGCTAAATCACTTGACCAAATCAACCTGGGCAAAAAAAACAATCAAAACGTCGTGAATTTATCTCTCGGTCAGTTTATAGATAAATTGCGCTATAAACTTGAGTTACATGGCATTGCGCTAGAGGTACTTCAAAAGCGAGTTTTGTTGATGATGATTCTTTGCCTAAAAAATACGAGCCTAAAAAGACACACTCATTCAGCGGCAAACGAGTTAAACGGGGTTTATATCGTTCCAAAAATGGCGCTGCTATCAACGCCGATGCGAATGGGGCGTACAATATTCTTACGATTAAGTAACCCTAAGTTTTCCTTCTCTGAATTAGCCAAGAAGGTTAGCGAGGGGATATTGGATTGGTTGCTTACCGTTACACGTTTGAAAGTATGACACCAAATAGTGACATGTCTACAAATGTCTATAAAATTGTAACCTTGAAATAATGAGTCGTGGACGACTCAAAGTGCAAGTGTATGCAGGCGGTGAATTGGTGCCACCTTTGCAAGTGTTTGATGCTGTTTCACAAAACACAGTACAAATGGGACACGCTGCTGCCCATTACTGGGCGGGCAAAGTGCCCGCCGCGCAATTTATGAGTGCCATGCCATTTGGTATGACGGCTAAGGGCATGAATGCGTGGCTTTACTTAGGTGGTGGCTTAGAATTATGGCGTGAACTGTATAAGCCCTTTAATCTCATTCCATTTCCCGCCGGCAATACTGGCGTACAAATGGGTGGCTGGTTTAACAAGAAAATTGAAACCGTTGATGATTTAAAAGGCTTAAAAATGCGTCTACCCGGCTTGGGCGCTAAAGTGTTGGCAAAAGCCGGCGTAACACCGATATTGTTGGCAGGTGGAGAAATTTATACGGCCTTAGAGCGGGGCACGATTGATGCAACGGAATGGGCAGCCCCGTTCCACGATAAACGTTTTGGACTACATCGCGTTGCCAAATACTATTATTATCCGGGCTGGCATGAACCGGGCACGGTGCTAGAATTAATTATCAACCGCCAAGCGTGGGCCGATTTGCCAGAAGATTTGCAAAAAATCATTGAAGTGGCCGCACGTTCCATCAATCAATGGATATACGCAGAATTTGAAGCTTTAAATATCAAAGCGTTACGTGAAATCAAAGCGCAAGGGCGTGTTGAAGTGTTGCCTTTTCCGTCCGAAGTTCTTAAAGAACTCAAGCGTTTAACGGTTGAAACCTTGGATGAAAAAGCGGCCAAAGAGGCGTCTTTTAAAAAGGTGTACGAAGCCTATAAAAAATTTCAGGCAGATCATGCGGCGTGGAATGCTATCTCTGATAACGCTTACAGTAAGGCACTACAACCATAAGTTCCGTAAGCACTCACAGAGACCATCCCTAAAAAAAATGGTAACGAGTTGTTCAGAAAAATGTCGGGGCTTACCGAAGAAGTTTGCTTTCCTTGAGAGGTTTTCAATCCCCAAAATTAGTCATCTGAACAACTATAGACGTTCAGAAAAATATTTAGGGCAAAACCTGATCTCGCACAGCGAATTACTACGTTTCGGGGTTTGACAAACTGAAAAGGTTTTAACTCAAATTATTATTCTTACAAAGTCTATAGATATCCAGAAAAATTGTGGCCCTATTTAAACCATAAAGCGTTTGTTTTCTTGACTGTTTTCTTGGACAAAACTTTTATGGAGGACTCTATTTGTTTTCGTTTTCTTCGTGCTTTAACGGCCGAGAACCGATTACCAATTACCCATTACCAATTACCCATTAGCAATTACATACAAAAAAAATGATTCAATTAGAGAAACAATCAGTCAATAGAAGCGCATTTGTCAATAAAGTCGCCATTGGTTGTGCGACAGTTATAACGATTTTTTTTGTGGCGGTTCACTTCATTGTTAATTATTTATTGGTACCTCTGATAGAAAATGCGTTTAGTTTGCTGTTGTAGATTCTCACTTAAAAACCTGAAAATTTAAAAACGTGATAAATTATATTTTGCAAATAAATAAGATTTCTTGGATAAGTGAAAATTTTAAAACGTGATAACTTATATTTATTCAATGAGTTATTTTATAAATATGCAACAATTTAAAAGTTAAGTCAGACAGACTACTAGTGCAGGATCGCTCCAAGTTTCAGTTTAGTACAACGGATTAACGTTCCGAAACGGATTGATAAATCGATCATTTTGGGAGTGACTCAGAATCTGAGAATTCGTTGAATTGACAGAGTATAACTTCAAAACTCAATCAACCTTGAAAAAATCCGTTTCGGAAAGCTTCGCGAACCTTCGGTTCGTTAAACGAAGTAACGAGCGAAGCAAGATCATCCAGTCGTCCAAACTTTAGTTTGGCAGAAGTCGTTTGGCAGTCGTCCAAACTTTAGTTTGGCAGGCGTTAGTTTGGCAGTGCCCTTAAATCCGTCCAAACTTTAGTTTGGTAGCGTCGGCAAAAGTTTTTCACAAAGCGAAAAACGGGAGCAAAGGCAAAAGTTTCCGCTGCGGAAACTTTTGCCGACGAGAGTGTTTGGCAGTGCCAAGTTAAAACCGGCTGTTACCCGTCAATAGAACATTGACAGAGTACTAGTACAGGAGGACGGAAATATCCCACCCCTCAGCCAACAGCTAAAGCCGTTATCTCGCGTAGCGAAGAACGAAATTTGTCTGAGCGCAGAGGAACCACTCATGGCGGTGGTGGTACGGGGACTAGAGCGATCCTGCACTAGTACAACTAATTATGCCTAGTACAACTAATATTGCTCCTAAACGAATTGATACATAGTACAATTGATTATGCCCAGTACATCTAATTATGCCTAGTACCTTGTCAGCGTTCTTTTGTCGGGCAATTTGAACGAAAGTGGGTTACGCGGAGCGAAACCCCAATGCCATTAAGTTAATGAAAAGGCCCGTTTGTAGGCAATTTTAAGCCTCACGCGCAGTCGTCCGACTGAAGTTTGGCAGTCGTCCAAACACTCGTCCAAACGGAAGGAAGGCAGAGTAGTGATACGCGGGTTCCTGTTATTGACCTAATTTTTGACAGGTTTTTGGACTATCGATTTTGAGGGCCATAAAATATTTTGGATGCTTTCAAATTAAGTTATGGCCCTCTGACGCGCTTCATTATTGATACTTTTTGTAGGTGTTTTGTTGCTTAACTTAATGGCATTGAGGCTTTGAGGTGTCGTCCAATGAGGCCCTCGCGTTTGTCTTTTAGACGAACCGGCCTTCTCAAAGGGCCGCGCGAAAGTACCCGACGTGTCGTCCAATCAAGTCGGGCGTTTCGATTCGATTAGCCTTGTCAAAGGACACCAAGGCTTTGAGGTGTCGTCCAATGAGGCCCTCGCGTTTGTCTTTTAGACGAACCGGCCTTATCAAAGGGCCGTGCGAAAGCTCATTGGTGTCGTCCAATCAAGTCGGGTGTTTCGATTAGCCTTGTCAAAGGACACCAAGGCTTTGAGGTGTCGTCCAATGAGGCCATCGCGTTTGTCTTTTAGACGAACCGGCCTTCTCAAAGGGCCGTGCGAAAGCTCATTGGTGTCGTCCAATCAAGTCGGGTGTTTCGATTCGATTAGCCTTGTCAAAGGACACCAAGGCTTTGAGGTGTCGTCCAATGAGGCCCTCGCGTTTGTCTTTTAGACGAACCGGCCTTCTCAAAGGGCCGCGCGAAAGCTCATTGGTGTCGTCCAATCAAGTCGGGTGTTTATTTTCGATTTGAAACAGGCCTTAGAGCGTGTTTTAAAAGCTCATGGCTAAAGCCCATAAGCTGAAAGAAGCAAAAGCCGTTAGGGTTATAACTGTTCCGTTTTGTTCTCTCAGGGTGGTGCCCCTCGCCACTCCCGACAAGGCTCAAAAGCACTTTTAAAACACGCTCAAAGAGGAGAACTTTGCGTGCATCAACTCAAAGAAGAGAACGTAGCGATATCAACTCAAAGAGGAGAGCGTAGCGATATCAACTTCATTGAAAGCGTAGCGATAACTCAAAGAGGAGAGCGTAGCGATAACTCAAAAAGGAGAGTGTATACTGAACATCGTCATCCTTAAACTGTCATGTCTCACACCGCAGACTCTTCTCCGGTGTAGCCCAAGATTTCTCCTATTGTCGAAATGACAAAAGCGCCGTTTGTAACGGTGCAAAGTATAGCGATAACTCAAAGAGGAGAGTGTAGCGATAACTCAAAGAGGAGAGCGTAGCGATAACTTAGTCGAGGAGAGTGTAGCGATAACTCAAAGAGGAGAGTGTAGCGATAACTTAGTTGAGGAGAGTGTAGCGATAGCTCAAAGAGAGCGTAGCGAGATCAACTCAAAGAGAGCGATGCGATATCAACTCAAAGAGCGTGTTTTAAAAGCTTATGGCTAAAGCCCATAAGCCGAAAGAAGCAAAAGCCGTTAGGGTTATAACTGTTCCGTTTTGTTCTCTCAGGGCTTTAGCCCCTCGCCACTCCCGACAAGGCTCAAAAGCACTTTTAAAACACGCTCTTAGGGAGATAATGCCATTAAGTTAAGCAACAAAACACCTACAAAAAGTCTCAATAATGAAGCGCGACAGAGGGCATTTCCTAAATGAAAACATCCAACGTCGGCAAAAGTTTCGCTCCGCGAAACTTTTGCCGACGCAAAAGTTTTTCGCTTAAAAAACGGGAGCAAAGTTTGGACGACTGTTTGGACGACTGCCAAACTTCAGTCGGACGACTGCGCGTGAGGCGATAAATCACCTTGGTCCTAACGGGCCTTTTCCGTACGGTATGGCATTGTCTTAGGGAGAGGGATAAATTTAAAGTTTTTTGTCAGGTATCACGGGGCTAGAACACGCTCAGCCCTGAAAACCAGATTTCGTATCTGTCTTCATTCCAAAAGCGCAATTTGTGCTTTTGTCATTTTTAAGACGGAGAAATCTTGGGCGACACTGGAGAAGTTCTCAAGTTCAAGTTCACTCCGTTCAAAGGGATCGTCGGAATGAGACATGACAAAAAGGCTCAGTTTATGATCTCGGAATCCGTTTTTCAGAGCAGAAACGGATTCCGAGATCGGTGTTCAGTATATTAATCAAAATCCTTTCATCCCAAATCCTTTCATCCAAAATGTACAAGACCGATAAGCAATTACCAATTACCCATTACCAATTACCAAAATAAACCTGATTCAATTAAAGAAACAATCAGCCAACAGAACCGCATTTATCAATAAAGTCGCCATTGGTTGTGCGACAGTTATAAGGATTTTTTTGGTGGCGGTTCACATCATTGTTAATTATTTATTGGTACCTCTGATAGAAAAGGCGTTTAGTTTGTTGTTGTAGATTCTCACTTAAAAACCTGAAAATTGAAAAACGTGATAAATCCTATTTCGCAAATAAATAATATTTCTTGGATAAGTGAAAATTGAAAAAAGTGATAACTTATATCTTACGTTTATGGGTTCAAAATGTTCAGTAACAAGTTTATTTATAATAAATTAATAGCTATTTAAAGCCAAAAGTTATTGTGCTTGACTTATCAATAACATAAGTCCTTTATTTTTGGTAGTCCGCTTTTGTAATGTAAATTGACACCGATTGAGTAATTGTAACAAACGTTATAAATATGCGATAATAGAAAACCTAAGTCAGACAGACTACAGCATCTGTTCGTAAATTTCTCCCCCCTTCAGGATTTGTAAACCAACGAAGGTAGGGTGCGTCAAGGGGGATGAATTTGTAAATCGGCGTACTACCAAGTTGGCACATTTAAGTAATGAGGTTTATATGTCAGATCAAAGAATTTCCGGTACCGTTAAGTGGTTCAACGATAGCAAGGGGTTTGGTTTCATTGAACAAGAAGGTGGGGCAGATGTGTTTGTACATCATAGCTCGATTCAAGGTGACGGGTTCAAATCTCTACATGAAGGTCAGAAAGTCACTATGGAAGTAACACAAGGGCAGAAGGGCCTACAGGCAACAAATGTGACACCCACCTAACAAGGCAATCAAGTCGGGCTGGTAAAAGCTACGCTCGTTCCTTGCTACGTTTTTACCAGCCACTCATCGCGGCCGTTAGGTCGCGCTGCTCCGCTTGGCGGCGTTTAGACACCGGTAGTCCCTACAGAACCATGCATGTCTTAAAAATCAATCAGTTATTCGCTTAGGCGACTGGCGAATAGCGAAACAACGTTGTACTACACTTTCAATTTATTCTCAGTATGTAGAGAAGTGTGTCAATAAAGGGATTTTGGCTATGTTGGCGCAACCTGAATGTACGATTGAACAAGCCGGGCAACAAATGGTCAATGAATACACTCGTTGGATTGAGTATTTTACGATTGGAGAAGGGGCTTCTGATACGGGCACTTTTCTGTTGTCGATTCAATTACGCCATAATCGAGATGCACTGCGGTTGTTTGGAGAGGCCGCGGCAAAAATCGTTACGTCGGCAAAATTCGCTCTGCGAAACTTTTGCCGACGTTGGATTTTTCTTTCATTAAAGTATGGCCCTCAATACATGTCGCGCAAAGTTTCATTAGTATAGTTGCCCACCGTTTTTTTTCACTCTGTGCGGCTTTAAATACTCAAGATGGGAACAAATTTGACTTTTTTAGAAAACAAATAACGAAAGGGGCGTTGCCCCTAGCTTTAATAATACTTACCGAAGGGGCTAATAGAGGTTAACAATTTAGCCCCTTTGGTACGAGATTAATATAGCCAGGGGCACCGCCCCTGGCTTTGGGTGAGATTAATAGACTTGTCCGTAAATAAAAATTTAGCTAATAAAAACAAATAGTTAAATTAACAAAACCCTTATTTTCGGACAACTCTAATATAAAGAGTGTAACTACTTGGCTTGGGGCTTTGGGCTTGGAATGACAAAAGTCCCTTTGATCGGAGGAAAATCGTTACGTCGGCAAAATTCGCTCTGCGAAACTTTTGCCGACGTTGGATTTTTCTTTCATTAAAGTATGGCCCTCAATACATGTCGCGCAAAGTTTCATTTTTCATTATGTGCCCGTGCTGAGTCTAGTTTGAGGGCCATAAAATCATTTGGATTGTTCCAAATTAACGTATGGCCCTCAATACATGTCGCGCAAAGTTTCATTAGTATAGTTGCCCACCGTTTTTTTAACTCTGTGCGGTTTGTTATAACTTATCTGAAAAGCTTTTAAGACGGTACTGTGGCTAGAGTGTCTGTGTCCTTTGGCTTGGGCGGCGGAATCTTTGCTGCCGTTGGTGCCAGATGGGCGCAACTTGCCAAACAATTCACTTCTGGCGAGAGATGGGAAGCGGTTTCTCGAACTTCCACAGCATTTTTCGCTGATGTGAAATACAAAAAAGGGCAAACACGCAGGTTTGCCCCTACGAGTGAGGTACTTGACGCAAAAGAAAAATGCTATACCGGACTTATTTGGCAAGGTGTGCTAGGTGAGTACATGATTGTCGTGCTCACCTAACCGATTCGTTTCCTACATCATCAATAAATCCTTTATACGTTGATAGTCTTCTAAACTGCCCGGAGAACACCCCTCATCTTTTAAAGAAGTTACATGCGTTTAAAAATTCCGTATCACAATTTCTGAAATAGAGCGAGGTGTATATCCTTCTAATTGTTTTGCCTCACGATTTGCGCCCCGATTCAGAAGCAGCTTAACCATTTCAGTATCACCCAAAGAAACGGCAAGATGCAGGGGTGTGTTTTTTTTGTAATCATGCTTGTTAATATCTGCCGTTCTCCGATTTGTGGACAAATATCTTATTCCACGGTTCGGTTCCTGCTTCAACCAAGCTGGTTGTTTCCAAAATTCCAGAAACGTCCGCAGGCGTTAGTTCCTTTGGTATCGCCGTACACATTAAACATATTTTTATATTTAACTAAATTAAAAATCAGTCGTCAACTCTAATTTCAACGTTCAACATAAACAGACAAATTTGTCAATATTTGTCCATAAAATGGTGAACTGTTTTTAACCCCTTTATTCAAAAGCAACTCAGCAACCTTTTTTTCCCGGTAAATCACCGCGCCTCTGAGAAGGGTTCTCTTTTTATAATCACCTATGTCAATGTCCGCCCCCTTTTCTAATAAGGCATTCATAATGTCAATCTGTCCATTAGCCGCTGCAAAATGTAAGGCAGCTTGCCCTTTAAAATCTTGATAGTTCACGTTGACTGAAACCTTCTTCAACAATATTTTAATGGCACGTTTGATGTTTCTCTCTACACGCTTGATATTTTCCGCTACCCGATTCCTTAATATAGAAGATCGTGTGTGGGGCGGTATAATGAGGTTTTTTGGAGTCTCAATCGTCTTTAGAGATTCAATGGACAGCATCAGGGAGTTTAGCGCCTGATTATTAAGCAACTTAATAAGAAAAGTCAGCAAAGTATCGGCTCTGGTGCCAGTCATTTTTTTGTTGGGCTTCTTATTGAACTTACGTCTTAGCAAGGCATCAAACTCGGCGTATTGTCCTGTGACTGCCAGTTTAACTGCCTCAGTAATGAGTTCGTCATTTTGACTTTGCCTACCAATAGGCTTGGCATTTTGATAGGAATAAGCAAAGTAATGCCAGAACTCTTCTTCTAACTGCACTTTGACATCAAGTTCACTTTTTGCAAAGTACCCTCGATATGCGCCGGCTTTCAAAAACTGAGAAAACTTTGCGTTTCTGAGTGCTGATAGCATGCCTCCCTCAAAGATAATCCAAAATAGAAGATCGCCTATTGATGAGTGTTTAGTGCCAAGTTTAAGTGCGTCAATATAGCAATTTTGCGCGTTTTCAAAGTCGTGCAATTGCGTGAGTAATCGCCCTTTCTGTAACAACAAACTGGTTTGGTAGATTTCGGAATAAGGCTTAAGTTTTTCTAACTTATCCAAAAGGGCTATTGCTTGTTTATCGCTATCAGCCTGTTTGTAGGCATTCTGTGGATGGGTATGCCATGAGAATTCAACGGAATAAGCCCGAAATAGTTGCTCATCGTCATTAGCCAACGTTTGCAGTTGCAGAGTCAATCTATAAACACATATTGACATCTCTTTATTCGGCTTAGAATCAATGGAAAATTCAAACACTTGCCAAATCTGAAACAAGGTTTCAAAATCAGATACTGTAGACGCAAGTCGTTGCAATTGTTCAAAAGCGCCTTTGGATATAAAAACTTCCGCATTTTGGATAATTGTCTGATAGCGATGACTATCGGATTCTCTCTGATCCTCCCGTATTTTTTGAAGATGCTGGGTGTAAAACTCGCGTAATCCCTCTGGATTATCCAGATAAGCCAGCACACCATTAATCAGGTTTCCATCAGATGGCTGCTTTTTCAAAATCGCACTCAATTCGTTAGGGAATTGTGATTTGTCTTCTGTAGCACAACAAAAATATTCCAAATACTCCTAAAAAAAAGGATACATTTGTAAAATGTACTCTCGCGTTTCTGCTACGGTGAAATCTTTTAGCATGCTATTAGACACAACCGTATAAACTGCGCCAAAAAATAGGCCGAGTTGCAAGGCGCTATTTTGTTCCAAACGAGCGTTTTTCTTAGGGTCTTTTACCCCTAATTTTATGGCGATTTTTTTTAAATAGCCATACTGTACCATCCGCGCCAGCATAAGCCGTTTTTTAAGAATCTCATGAGTCGGCTGGGCAAATCGTTCAGCCACCTGTTGAACAAATTCGGCTTTGAGTTTATCGCTCACTTTTCCGCTATAAACCGCTTTCATAATCTCTTGACTTTCAAAAAATTGATGGCTTAAGTCTTCAGACGGCTCAATCTTTATAATGATTTGATGGCTCAACGCCTCCGGCGATAGGGCCTTTTCATCTCGCACAAAAGCAAGCGCGGCTTGAAACTGTTCTTCTGCGGAAAGTGTTTTATTCCAATTAAACGTACCGCGATAAGTCAATTCTATTGAGCAATAATCTTTTATTTTATCTGCACTTGGCAATGAAGAGCCGGTGTACCAAGCTTTGAGATTGTCCTCAACATTACCGAATTTTGTTTTTTCGAGTTCTGATTCTTTTTTGGCACTCTTAAGCCCTTTGACAATCATGTCGGCGAGTCGAGTGCGCCCAACTCCCAATAAGTCCAACCACCAACGCATCACCTTTTGAACCGGTAAAAATAGTTTTCCAGTTTCAATGTCTTTGGAATGCAGCATCACCTTGTGAATCGGTAAGCTGAATTTTCCAGTCTCAATGTCTTTAGACGGCAAATACAAAAATTCTCTACTTGGCATCCCTTTATCCCATCTTTCAGACATTTCGAAGTCATATTTAACCAGATGGATGGTTACCCCAGGAATATAAACACGCGACATCAATTCCCAAAGAACTTGCTTGTCGGTGGCATTATGCGTATGTACTTCTTTATAAAGTCGTTTATTAATAGAAAACGTCTCAATGAGAGTTTGCAAAAAAGTCTCATGCAAGTTTGGCAACTCAACGCCAAGCGCGCGGCTGATTTTATCAATGGCTTCTTGCATTAAGCTTTGATAGTATTCCAAGTTCATCTCGTCAAAGTTAGCAAACCTATTTTTTTCAACCGTTTGCAGCCCAAGAGACTCATCAGCACTTTCTAGCACTTCAAGAATGACTTTCTCAAAGCCAGGTATTTTTGCCATCCTTATTTATCCTTTTGGTGTTATATGGCCGAGAGCAAGGCCCTCGGCCAATAAGGTTATTGATTACCCTTTCTTGCCCTGTCCGCCAGTGTTACGCGCTGCGGCACTTTGCGCTTTGGCGGCGAATCCGCCTTTGGCGACTTTTCCGCCATTGGCTCTTGCCTCTGCACTTTGAATACGGGCGGCGGCCGTTTTGGTCATCAATGTTTTTGAGGATTTTGCCATGAGAATTCTCCTTTTAAAGTTTAATGGGTTAACGCTGGGCAGTGCGGTCAAATAAAATACTCACCTCATTAAAATGAAAACGACG
The DNA here is from genome assembly GCA_002085445.1 of Candidatus Parabeggiatoa sp. nov. 2. Classification (GTDB taxonomy): domain Bacteria; phylum Pseudomonadota; class Gammaproteobacteria; order Beggiatoales; family Beggiatoaceae; genus Parabeggiatoa. The sequence continues at coordinate 4,824 of NBMI01000198.1, read as the reverse complement.
TTTTTAAAGAAACTTTGTTTCTATTGCGAGTAAATTAGTTTTACGCTCGGCTCGTCTTGCGAACGCTTATTAAACTAAAATAAAAGCCAAATGAGAGGGGGGTTGGTTAGTACGTTATTTTTAAAATGATTACCCTTTCTTGCCCTGTCCGCCAGTGTTACGCACAGCGGCACTTTGCGCTTTGGCGGCGAATCCGCCTTTGGCGACTTTTCCGCCATTGGCTTTCGCCTCTGCACTTTGAATACGGGCGGCGGCCGTTTTGGTCATCAATGTTTTTGAGGATTTTGCCATGAGAATTCTCCTTTTAAAGTTTAACGTTGTGCCATCGTTTGACGGGCGTGCATTAAACCAAAATGAGAACAGAATGAGAGGGGGGATGGTTAGTACGTGATTTTGTAAAATTTACAACCTATTGATAAATAAAAGTTTTATTATTTTAACGGCTTTTTTTATGAAATGTGGAATGATTAATTGGGAATGATTAATTGGGAATTGGGAATAGCAAAAAATTGGCCGATGATCTATTAACAGGCGCATGTTTCGGCCTTAAACAGTCGCTACGCCAATGATGGACTGGCAGAACATTCAACTAAACAAACCGGCCGCCGCGCCAATTTATACGGAACGTAACGAAAAATCCGTGAAAATGACTTGCTGGAACGGCTAAGAAAATTCCTAGCCAAATTATCTACTTATCATTATTTTCATTTTTCATTAGTATAGTGGCGATAGTGTGCAATGAAATATTGCAAGGCTTGGCAAATCGGCGCGTGATTGAATTGGAAGATGTGGAGCGTGCGTTGGACAGTCCCGAAATACACACCGCGTTGGGTGGATGGGGCCATTTAGTCGGCCACGATACACCGGAAAGTCGTTTAGATCGCATTATCGTCTACGCAACCATTGACAATTGAGTCAAAATGAATTCAGGCAACAATTGGATGCGTTAGCGTTTGTCTATCAACTTGCACAAGTCAATGAATCGCTCACGCGGCTAGAACCGGTCTTTATTCTTTCTTAAGCAGGAACAGGATCGGTATCATTATCGTGTGCCGTTGTGTTGTAACATGTTGAAAACACAAGGGCCGCGTGAAATGCTGACAGGGAATTAGTGTGGTTTAGGCGAGAAAGTCAATAATAACTACAAGGATTAGTTATAAGAATGGATGACAAATCAGGGCTAGGAAATCCTTATTAATCAATAACTACAAGGATTAGTTGCGTATGAAAGGATAAAAATCTTATCACCTATCAGTTTGTTAAAAATGGCATGGCCTTTCATAATACAACAAATTACAATTCGTTTATCCGCGCTTGTGTAGTTGTACTTTTTATAATTCGTTTATCCGCGTAATTAGTTGTACTAACTATAATTCGTTTATCCGCGCATGTGTAGTTGTACTATTCGTCATTCGTTTATCCTTGAGGCTAATCTTGCCACACAAGTCAGTATGTTAGTGAAAATAATAACAAAATAAATTTTCAGCCAGCCTCGTTAAATGAATGACTCACTTAATTTAATAATTAATAATTAACATAATTATGCTAATTTGTGCTTATGATAGCCCTTGAGGGGGGGGTTACTAATTAATTAGTGCCTGAACGAAAACTCCTGCCTTTTTGTCATTTCGACGAGAGGAGAAATATTAACCTGTTGATAACCAAAATATTTAGAGCTTCGTTCGACATGACAAAGAGGGTTTTCGGTCAGCCACTAATTAACAATTAACAATTAACAATTAACAATTAACAATTAACAATTAACAATTAACAATTAATTATTAATTATTAGTAAGGGGGCGTTAAAATTATTTTGGCTTTGAGTATCTGTTCATCTTGATTAGTTTAAAATGGTATAATAATATTTTGCTAACAAAATGGACATTAAAGAATATCTTGAAATTCATGAAAATTTTTATTATGAATCAGTATATTATATCTAAAACCTATTACCTTCTTTGGTGTCCGTCACGATAATATTAATAGTAATAGGCTGATAATTATGCGAAATCCCATTTATTATAAATCTGTTTTAGGGCTGTTGTTACTCTCGTGGCTGGTATCTGGATGTGCCACTACCGCAAACAACGAAGCTGATCCGTTAGAAAAGTTCAATCGTGGTGTCTTTGCTTTCAATGAAGGCGTTGATAAAGCGGTGGTAAAACCGGTAGCCAAGACTTATAAAGCCATTGTGCCCGATCCGGTTGATCAAGGCGTGACCAATTTCTTCAGTAATATTGGTGATATTGTTGTCGTCGCCAACGATTTGTTGCAGTTTAAATTTAAACAAGCGGCCTCTGACACGGGCCGATTTTTCCTTAACTCCACTGTGGGTTTACTGGGCTTTGTTGATGTTGCCAGCGAGTTGGGCTTGCCCAAGCACAATGAAGATTTTGGGCAGACTTTGGGTTATTGGGGTGTCGATAGTGGCCCCTATCTCGTTTTGCCCGTTTTGGGGCCAAGTTCGCCGCGTGATGCCTTTGGATGGGGGGCCGATAGTTTCTTGGATCCGCTTTTTTATGCAACAAGTTCACCAAGTATCATCGATCCGGCTTATTTAGGGCCTTACGCGGTAAAAGGTGTCGATACGCGAGCCGATTTGTTAGGTGCAGAAAAAATACTCGGAATTGCCGCTTTAGACAAGTATTCATACATCCGCGATGCCTATTTAGCAAGGCGTGAATATTTGGTTTACGATGGCGAACCCCCGGAATCGGATGAGGATGATCTCTTCGATGACGACGATGATGACGATGACGACGATGGCGATGATGATGACGATGATGAGGACGACGACGGGAAAGGTGAAGACGACGAGGATGAAGAGGACGACATCGATGACGAGGACGAAGAGGGCGACGCTGATGAGGACGACGACGACGGGGTAGAAGAGGACAAGAAAAATAAGGACAATGGCGATGCCTTGCAAGATGACGGCGGGGATGAAGAGGATAAAGGGAAAGGTGAAGACGACGGGGATGAAGAGGACACGGGGGCAAATGAGGACAAGAAAGACAAGGACAATGGCGACACCCAGCCAGATGACGGCGGCGAAAACGACGACGGGGTAGATAAGGACAAGAAAAATAAGGACAATGGCGACACCCAGTCAGATGACGGCGGCGAAAACGACGGGGTAGACAAGGACAAGAAAGATAAGGACAATGGCGACACCCAGCCAGATGACGACGACGAAGATGACGACGACGAGGATGACGACGACGAGGATGACGACGACGAGGATGACGACGAGGATGACGACTAATCCGATACAACAACCGACTAAATTATCAATTGGCAATTTTAAGTTTTTCAATTGAATTAGTCAACATGCCGCATTTTGATCTCGCCAAAAGATTTATCTGAAAAGATAACGTGTCGGCCCAGAAACAAGCGGGTATTTGCCGGGAATTCAGTATGTGATTGAAAATAAGTAAAAATTTTCAATGAGGTGTCAGTCGTTGATAACTGACTCAGTTGGAAATTAAGTGATTGAATTAATTAGCTTATGTAATGATTAACAATTAACATTTAATGATTAATGATTAATGATTAATGATTAATGATTAATGATTAATTATCAAGACTTGTGTGCTTATGGTAGCCTCTTGAGAGGGGGTTCATGTCTAGTCGGCCCAAAAATATTGATAACTATTGATATTGGCTGGACATTATCTCAAAAAAATTTGACCTTTTTTTATTTTTAAAGTATCATTAGAAACGTTTGAGGTGGTTAGCCTTCTTTGTAAAAAAAATGGACTCTCAAGCATTAATGTTACCCTTAGCTCTCATTAGGCGAGGGGATAAAGGGCTGATACTCCCTACTACGCTTAATTCCGTTGCGGAAACTTTTGCGTAGTATTCATAATTGTTGAATAACCCATAAAGGTAAGCATGTCAATAGTTATCAATAGAATTGCTATCTAATTGATAATTATCGGCATCTCATCAAACGAGAGCCACCTCGAATAGAAGACATCAACATTTGTAGTGCCAATGGAACAATCTAATTTGCACTCACTGGAAGCCAGAATTGATGTACTTATCCAGTTGTGCAAACAACTGGCTGAGGAAAACAAGGCTTTGCGTGAAAGCCAAACTCACTTAATGTCTGAACGTGCGGCCTTGCTTGAAAAAAACGCCTTGGCACGCACTCGTATTGAAGCTATGATTACACGGCTTAAATCTATGGAAGTAGGCACATGAATCGTGGTCCATCAGTGCCAGTTAATTTGCGTATCCTTGATAAGGATTATGTGGTCGCTTGCCCGGAAGAAGAGCGCGATACTTTGGTAGCCTCAGCGCAGTTTCTCAATGACAGAGTCCAAGAAGTGCGTGAAGGCGGCAAAGTGGTTAGTACGGAACGTATTGTGGTTATCAGCGCTTTAAATATTGTTCACGAATATTTACAATATAAACAACAAAAGGCCGATGAAATATACACTCTTAATAGTGAAATTATGCGCTTGCAAGAAAAAATAGATCTTGCATTATCTGAAATTCAGAGCTAAAGTAGTCACTCGTTTTTTGTTTTGGCACCCCCTCTGGTGTGGCGAGCAAGGTAGACTTGAACCTCAAAAGTATCTATCAAGGGATTGAGTGTAGTAGATGTTGTTGTGCAAAGCCTTTTTGAGGATAGCCTGATGCATCTCTCCGAAGTCCCATCATGAACCAGCGCGGTTCAAGACAAAAGTTCTCGTCATGCTGGCAGGTGGGTGTCTTTTTTTTGTTGGTAATTGGTAATTGGTAATTGGTAATTCTAAGCACAGGACAACTCAATTGAATTGCACTGTAACTCATTGTTTTTATTAAGTGTTGATAATC
>NBMI01000020.1 GCA_002085445.1 Candidatus Parabeggiatoa sp. nov. 2 | reverse complement strand
AGATTGTATAAAGCGGCTCTCGATAATTTTCGGTAGCATGCAGGTAGATTCACCCACTCTCAGGAGTGCTATTGTTAACTTTTGTTAACATAAATGAATCGGAGATAAGCTTCCAGATCAATACTTGACTTGGAAATTGGGAATAATGGACTAGGGAATATGGGAAAGGGTGTGGGTAAAAGGGACTATGGGCTTGGATTGACTTGGCATGATTATATACTAGAGTTGTTGCAAATTAAGCCAGTAGCTCAAGCTCATGGCTTAGAGCTACTGTACGTATCAGGGCACTAAAACAAAATAATATTATGTAATACAATAACTTATGATTTTTTAATCACAAATAATAAACATCGGTACTTTTCATTCATGAGTCGGCTTGAGCCTCTTATCGCTTTTAGCCAGTAGCTAGAGCTACTGGCGATTTAATTTGCAACAACCTTACTAATGAAAAGTGAAAAATGAAAAATGCCAATAGATTAACTAAGTATATAAAAAAGAGTTGAATTACATAATATTTAATTCTTTCAGCCAAAATCCTTTCATCCAAAATCGGTGGGGCATAAAGAACTAATCATTTTCAGGGTGGTGCTTGACTCAAGTTCCGAGGGCTTGATAACTTGATCCCACTTTTGTTCCTCTTCAGTCAATAACTAATAAAAATTTAAATCTCATAAAACTCATTAATCATTAATCATTAATCATTAATCATTAATCATTAATCATTAATCATTAATCATTAATCATTAATTATTTTCACCACCCCACCCCTTACCCGTTTACCAGGTTTTTTTAAGGCGGTACGAGTCGCACTATTTTGCCTGGAAAGATCGTGTAAGGACTACCAATGCCATTCCATTGGGACAGATCATGTGCGCTCACCTTATACTTGGCAGCAATACCTCTCAACGTTTCTCCCGGTTTGACTTTGTGAGTACGAGCAGACGCTCGCCCTCGATAAGAAGCCTGATGTCCGGTACGCCGGGTGCCCGGTGGAGAAACTCGCAAATGTTGCCCCACGGACAAGCTGTGAGGCTCAAGTGAATCATTCCATCTCGCCAAGTCAGCCACACTTACCCCATAGCGTCGGGCAATACTGTACAACGTGTCTCCTTGTACTACCCGGTGATAACCGGTAGACGAAGACGTAGGTGGCGAGGTTTTTTTACGACGGGCTACAGTCTTCAGGATGCCTGACGGTGGGTAAACTCGCAATTTTTTCCCCACTGACAAATTATAAGGGGGGTATAAATTATTCCATGCCGCTATCTCACTGGGAGTGTGCCCATAGCTTTTGGAAATACTGAAAAGCGTCTCGCCTCTAGCAACGAAGTGATAACCGGTATTATGACGGGCAGAGTTGAGTTTTCCAGTTGAGCTTTGTTTCTGACTCGATGGCGTATTTTTTTGGCCGCCTTTTTTATTATGAGCTACTTGCAAACGTTGCCCCTGTGACAAGGTATAAGGCTGTTTTAAATTGTTCCTTTTAGCGATGTCAGCCACGTCGCTCCCATAGCGTCTGCCGATATTGTACAGCGTGTCGCCTTGGACAACGGTGTGATAAATTATCTCGTTGCCGCTAGATGATTTGGTGCTGAGCTGTTTTTGACGGCTTTGAGTGCTTCGTGTACTCGTTGGCGGTGGAGCTACTCGCAAACGTCGCCCCGATGACAGGTGATAAGGCGGTTCTAAACCGTTCCATTTGGCTATCTTATCAAGACTGTAACCGTAGCGTCGCGCAATATTAGACAAGGTTTCACCACGTCGCACGATGTGAGAGACGGTGCCCTTTTTCACCGGTGATTGTTGTTTTGAGCGCGAAGCTTTTGAACGCGATTGGTGGGAACGCCCGGTTACCTTGGGTTTCGTTAGACGCAAACGTTGCCCAACTTTCAACGGATAAGGGGGTGAAAGTTCATTCCAAGCGGCCACCTTTTGGTAATTTTGTCCGTAGCTTTTGGCAATACTATATAATGTTTCACCGCGTTGCACCGTGTGGTAATCCCATTCCCCACGCCTCTCTCCACTTTTGTGACGATTTTTGGTCTTGTTAAGCTTTTTAAGCGCTTGAGACTTGGCAGGTGGCGCGAGATTGACAGGAATACCTTCATCACTGTCTTCCTCAGCGGTGGTACCAGAGCCAGAAATCTGTAGGCTTTGACCGGGGTGAATGGTATAAGGTGGAGGAATATCATTCAAAGCCGCTATTTCTTTGAAATCAAGATCATAGAGCTTTGCAATTTCATCTAGGGTTTCACCGCGTTGAACGGTATGATAAGTCTCGCTATCCTCTACCGAATAATCAATAGGTTCTGGAGCCTTCGATTTTTTGGTAGCACAGCCATGGAGCAGCATAATCATCACCATGGCTAGGATCGACCATAGCTTTACCTGAGTGAGAGGCGAATACATAGTTATCAGTTATCAGTGTTTGTTCAGTGATCAGTGTTCAGTTATCAGTGTTCAGTGATCAGTTATCAGTTCCTGGCAAAAGTTTCGCGGAGCGAATTTTGCCGACGAAATCAGTTATCAGTTATATTCAGCACGGGCAGATCGCAATTTTGTTGTGAAATATAGAAATATATAGAAATATTTCAACAAATCCGAACACGGGAACGATCAACCCATTATCCCCTCGCGTAGCTTAGGGTTACTTAACAAAAATTCTCGATTGTTGGATGTAACCCGTTTTTGACGTAATCACCCACTTTCTCAACTAACGAAAGAAAACGAACCTTAAAATGTTATAGGCACCATTGGCATCAGCATTGACCAAGGTTCCTTCTTGGCTCTGGTACAAACCGCGTTTGATTCGTTTACCGCTATAACTTGGCTTGGCATCGATTACATACTTCTTAGGCATTTTGTCACCATCAACAAAACGTAGCAAATGACGTGTAACTCTCGTTTGCAACTTTTAATGTAATGGAATAAAGCCCAAGTTTATAGCGCAATTTGTCTATAAACTGGCCGAGAGACAAGTTAACGAAGTTTTGATTAGTTTTTTTGCCTAAATTAATATGATCAAGGGACGAAGTTACATCACCAACGACAACTTTTGATATAGGTTTTTACGACATGCGCCGTGGCTTTATGCAGGTAATCATTAACCCTAGCATTGCGCCAATCTGTCAGGCTTTGCAATCTATTTGACCCTTTTTTACCTCTACTTTTTTCTAATTCCGATTGGATTTTTGCTTTTCGTTTGTTGTAATAGGCATTAACCGATTTTAGTCGCCTACCATCAATGATAAATGGCTTAATCACGCCATTGGTTACACAGGTAGCCAAGTTATTCAAACCTAAGTCAATAGACATGACTCTATCATTTGATAGAACTTGTTGGTAAGTTTGTTCATCTTCTTCATAAACAAAAACCGCTTGAAAAAAATGAGGTTTTGGAATGATTTCTAATTGCTTGATGGTTTTCCCAATTAAGGAATTAGGAAGCTTGATTTCGAATCCCTTTTCTAAAACAACGACTGAACCTTTAACTTGAAAAGCTTGATAATTATAAATCAGATTATCGTATTGTTTAAAACGAGGTGGCTTAGGTTGTCCTTTGTACTTGTTAGGATGAGTTGAATAATCCTTTCTCGCGTTAAAAAACGATTTAAAGTTCTGATCAACACGTCTAAGCGTTTGTTGAGCCACTTTAGCCTTGAGAAGTTTATAATTTATCTCACCTTCCAAATTATGGACTTGCTTCATGGCCTTATCGGCCTTTGAGGATAGCTAAAGTATTTACCTGTTGCCTCATAAGCTTGTCGCAAAGTCCAGAAAGTTTGGTTGTAGAGATTTTTGGCATGAGCCGTCAATTTTCTAAGCCGTTTGAATTGGGTCTTGTCCAAACCTCTCATTTTCGTTTTTAGTGCTTTTTTCATAGACCTCCTTAATATAGAAATTATTCTATATTGTTATCAAATATTGATATTTTTATCGACTATACACGACTAACGGTTAAGTTTTTCTATCGTTTCCGTGAGGGAACTTGAGGAATCTTACTGAATTTAAAAATATTTCTCGCATAGCGAGAACCGAAGGTCAAATAAAGACAAAAGTTTATGACCTTGCTCAGTATATCAGTTATTTATCGGTTGAAGAACGCAGCGAAGGCTCAATTCTAGGCAAATAATTCACTAGGCCACGTCAAAGTTGGAACTAACTTTTTGATTATTAGCGCTTTTATTGTAACATTAAGTTAAGAAAAAGGCCCGTTTGTAGTAGGCGATTTATCGCCTCACGCCGCGGGAGTTTAGTTTGGCCCCAGTAGTGATACGCGGGCCCCTGTTATTTACCTATTTTTTTGTGGTTATTTGGACTGTCTTGTTTGAGGGCCATAAAATACTGGTTTCAAATTAAGTTATGGCCCTCTGTCGCGCTTCATTAGTTATACTTTTTGTAGGTGTTTTGTTGCTGGATCGTCTGGATCGTCGGGACTCGAACCGAAGATCAACGGAGTTAAATGACAAAAGCGCAAATTGTGTAAAGTCTAAAGTATTATTGTAAAATTTAGACGGTACGGCTAAAATTTATCAATCACAGTTTATTAAAGTCATTTTTAGAATCATTTCCGTCTCTCGTGGCTCTGTACCGGACAAAAGTTCGTAACCTACTGATTTACGGTGGCCTATCACTATAAATAAAAACAATTAGTTACACTAATAATAAAACTTTGGTTCTCTCGATGATATCGTGGTTAAATCAATGAGTTATCTCGGACTTCTTTGAAGCCTGTAAATGGCATCTTGCAAAACGCCGAAGTTAAAGACAAAAGATCGTAACCCATTGATTTATGGGCGGGGCTATAACTAATACATTAAGTAAAAACAATGAATTACAGTTAAAATACCCTTTTTTATACTGTAGTCAGGCAAAACTATGGCTATTCGCTTTTAGAAGTCTACGGAACGTATATCTTCAAAAGGGTGAAAATTGCTTGGGTTAAGTATTGAGAAGCTCACTAAATAAGTTTTCATTATTCACAACTTCCCTTCGGTTCACAATTAGCAAAGCTTCCCTTAGGTTCACAATAAACGCACGCAAGGCGTAGTTACTTCGTTTCGTTTACGTCACAACCATATAAATTCGTTTACTTCGTTCTCTTCGTTCTCTTCGTTCTCGTCACAATTATACCGGTTTCTCAATTATTCAATACTATTCTCTAAAATGAACAAAGGTTTACAATACCGTTAAACTTCGTGTTTTGAGAATGGTAGGGGCCGATTAGCGTAGCGTAATCGGCCCCTTAAACGATAAGGTCTATTTCAATCCAGAAAGGTGATCACTGAACACTGATCACTGATAACTGATCACTGAAAAAGTTTCAATCTTAGCCCCGGATAAACTGTGTAAGGGCTACCAATGCCATTGAATTCAGCTAAGTCAGAGAAGGATATCCCGTACTTCTTAGCAATACTCCTCAAGGTTTCCCCCGGTTTCACAATGTGGTAGGAACGTTGTACAACGGGACGACTGGGGCGATCCGGTGTCGGCCTTGGCATCGTCCTAGTCGTCGGGGGAGTCACCCGCAATTCTTGCCCCACTGACAAGTTATCAGAAGCTAAATTATTCCATTCTCTTAACTCCTTGACAGAACGACGATAATGTCTGGCAATTTGCCAGAGTGTGTCGCCGGGAGCAACAATGTGATGATCCGAATCTCCATCAATGTCTTCAAAAGTATCAGAGGACGGAGAGGTACTCGGAGACGGTAGCGTAGGAAGTACGCGGCCCACGTCGGGTGGTGTAGGAAGTACGCTGGGTCGAGTAATCCGTAATTTTTTTCCCACTGATAAACTGTAAGGCGATTGTAAAGCATTCCATAGTGCAAGTTCATTAATACTCAAGCCATAGCGTCTTGCAATGCGATATAAAGAGTCACCCGGTTGCACAATATGGTGGTCTTTATCCACCCGCGGTGATGGGGTTGGTTGTGTTGGAGCGAGTGGCGCGGTTGGTTTGCGGATAGGGCTTGCCGGGGGTGTTAATGTGGGATTCCACCCAATCGGGGGAGAAAGCACCAAAGTTTGTCCAGCACTGAGATGGTAAGGTTGTTCGATCCCATTCCAAGCTGCTAACTCACGGAAATTTTTTCCGTAATAGGTGGCAATACCATATAAGGTTTCGCCGGGTTGCACGATATGAGTCCCCTCTACATTCTTCTGTGGAATGGGAGTTGGCTCCTGCGGAATAGGTGTTACCACTGGAAAACCTGAGTCTTGGGGCTCAGGTAGCGTTGTGATACTCTCCTCGCTGGGACCATCTATCCGCAGACGTTGACCGACGGTAAGCTCATAAGGTGGCGGTATGTTATTCCACCGACCAACATCTTTGTGATTACGACCATAGCGTTGGGCAATGCCATATAAGGTTTCACCGCGCTCAACGATATGAAACGTCGCGGTATCAGGTATCGGCTCTGGAGGCCTCGGTTCCGTAACGGGGGCGGAAGGACAGCCACTCAGTAGTAGAATTACTACTAAACCGAGGGCATACAAAAGTTTGGAAGGTGTGATAGGCCAATACATATTGAGTTTAGCTCCTAGTTCGCAAACACGATAAAATAGTACATCATAAGTACCTGAGCATGGCACTGGGATCGTTCTATGGGATAATCCTTACAAAAGTTATTCGTCAATCAACAGGTAATCAATGACGCACGAACTTTTTCCGATCTATTTGTAATCGATTGATATTATAGAGTTGCCATTCAAGGGCCCCGGTGCCCTGAGCATAAATTAATCGGTTTTACGTCAGTTATCAGTGATCACTGTTCACTGAAAATGCTCAAGTATTTTATATACTAATTTTTGCATAAAAAAGTCGTTTAAATCAACTTTACATAGTAACATGTCGTAGTCGCTGTTTGTAGTGGTCGCTTTAGCAGCACCGCCCTCATCACAAAACTGATTTCTAGGCAAAAGTTTTTCGCTTCGTGAAAAACTTTTGCCTGGAACTGATAACTGATAACTGAAAACTGATCACTGATAAAAGGATAAATAATGACAGGACAAGACATCATTACCGCACAAGAGGCTCAGACATTGCCTGGGTTGTTTCGTGAGCGTGTTAAACGCACCCCACAGCATGTCGCTTATCGTTATTTTGATAAAGATCACAATATTTGGCAAAGCTTGACTTGGGCTGAGATGTCGGCGCATGTAGTGCGTTGGCAAGCGGCCTTGGCAGCGGAAAATATCGCGCCCGGTGATAGGGTGGCTATTATGTTGCGTAATAGCCCACAATGGGTGATGTTCGATCAGGCCGCCCTCGGTTTGGGCTTAGTCACAATCTCATTATATACCGATGATCGCCCCGATAATATGGCCTATATTATCGCCCAAGCCGAGGTAAAATTGTTGTTATTGGAAGGGGCCGCACAGTGGAAACGTTTGTACACGGTGCGCGATGAACTGTCTTCTTTGACGCGCATTGTCTCAATCCAATCTTTTGATGATAGAGATTTTTATGATGCGCGTTTGTTAGCATTAAATCAGTGGCTGCCCACTGACGAAGTGGGCCAACTACGCGCCGAAGAGTGTCCCCCTGAGAATTTGGCGAGCATCATTTATACCTCTGGCACCACCGGCCGCCCTAAAGGTGTGATGCTCAGTCACCGCAATATGCTTAGTAACGCCCAAGCGGCTGCTGGTTGTATAGAGTTTAAATATGAGGACCTGTTTTTATCCTTTTTACCCCTCTCGCACACTTTCGAGCGCACAGGGGGATACTATTTGCCAATGGTAGTCGGAGTCACCGTGGCTTATGCACGCTCTATTCCACAATTGGGCATGGATTTAACCACTTTGCGTCCAACCCTGTTGATCTCAGTGCCCCGTATTTATGAGCAAGTGTATGCCAAGATTCAAAATCAGTTGGAAAAAAAATCATGGCTTGCCAAAAGCTTATTCACATTGACGGTTAATGTGGGCTGGCGACGCTTTGAACATCGTCAAGGGCGAGCAGGGTGGCATCCTAAATTGTTATTGTGGCCGTTATTGCGCCGTTTAGTTGCTACCCCGGTGCTGGACAAATTGGGTGGGCGGATGCGTTTAGCCATCAGTGGCGGTGCGGCTTTGCCGCCGGCGATTGCTAAGTTGTTTATAAGCCTCGGCTTAAATTTATTGCAAGGCTATGGTTTGACTGAAACGAGTCCGGTGATTAGTATCAATCGGCCTGACGATAATGTGCCGGAAAGTATTGGCACTACTTTGCCGGGAGTGGAAGTCAAACTGGGTGAAAACGATGAGTTGTTGAGCAAAAGTCCGTATGTCATGTTGGGCTATTGGCAAAATCCCACCGCCACTGAGGACATGATTGATGAAGAAGGCTGGCTGCATACTGGGGATAAGGCGCGTTTGGACGAGCAAGGACATTTGTATATTACCGGCCGCATTAAAGAGATTATTGTTATGGGCAACGGCGAAAAAGTCCCGCCGGCCGATATGGAAATGGTCATCGGCACCGATTCTCTCTTTGAGCAAGTGATGGTAATCGGAGAAGGTAAGCCTTTTCTTGGTGCCTTAGTGGTGTTAAACGCTGAACATTGGCAAGCGTTTGCCAACAGTTTGAATGTCGATCCCGATCAACCGGACACGTTACAGAAAAAACCGGTACACCAAGCGATATTGGCACGCATTGGCAAGCACATTAAAGATTTTCCGGGCTACGCCCAGATTCGTCGCGTGTCATTGTTTCTTGAACCTTGGACGGTAGACAATGGGTTGTTGACACCGACTTTGAAAATGAAACGGCCGCGTATTCTTGAACATCACGCGGCCGATGTTGAGCAGATGTATAAAGGTTTTTAAGAATGGGGAATGGTTTGCTAAATGAAAAATGAAAAATGAGATTCCGAGAATGACAAATATAGCGTTTGGCGAAAAATAATTGATTTCATAGCCCTAAAAGCTCCAGGTAGATACACTGGCTATATTAATGTCGCACCTTCAGTGCTTTTCTGTTAGCCCCTTCGGTATGCGTTATTAAAGCCAGTGTAACTACCTGGCTTATTTATTATGAAGAATGAACATTTTAGGGTTTTTCGGCTAAAAAAGTCATTGATTTTTTATGATTCAATTCAACCCTTAATTCGCATTGACAAACTACCAGCACTCTTTAGTTGTTGATTTACCCCCTTGATTTGATGAGCCTTTTTTGCTGGTATGAGCCAATGTCAATTCTGCACAGTCCGTGTCATCGGCTTGACGACCATTTACAACGGGTTTGGCTGTCAGCGTAAACGTACTCCGTGTATCATTGGTCGAGAGACTCAATTCGTAATAGCCGTCCTTGGATAGGAGATTGTTGCCATTTTTTTTGAAACCGTACTTTTCCGTTACACCATCCGCGAATTTTATCAAACTGTCTTGGGTTGAACCGGCTAATTGACTTGCGTATTGGTTATTCTCAACAAAGTAATTCTCTTGCTGCCCCGCCAGATCACTCAAAGCGGTTATAGCATCCGTGCGGCGCGTTTTCATTACCTGCTTTGTATAAGAGGGATAAACCACCGCTGCCAATATGCCTATAATCGCTATGACAACCATCAACTCTATTAATGAAAATCCTTGAGAGGTTTTCAACCTTATTGTCATCCACTTTCTCCTTTTGGTTAGCATAAGCACCCTTTGTGAATTGTGAATTGTGTTTCAGGCAAAAGTTTCGCTCCGCGAAGTTACTTTTGCCTGAAATTGTGAATTGTGAATTGTTAATGAAAAGCTAATCAATAATTGTGACGAGAACGACGAGAACGAAGTAAACTAATGAAAAGCTAATCTAAGTTTGGCCTTTATGACTGTCTACTCAGTCTTTTGCATCCAGAAAGTTCGCTCGAATTCAGGTGATTCGCCAAGCTGAATGATTTTGGTATTCATCAGCCCAAGTATGCCATCTTTCGTGTGCATAATAGTAATATCGGCAATGCCGTCTCCCAGTTCCTTTCCAGGGCCAGTTTCTGTCTCGCCCGGTTGTTCACCACTGTCTTCGGTTTCCTCATTGTCACTGGATTGGTCTCCCAGTAATCCCTCAAGTGTAGACTCGCCTGTGAGTAGGTTAAAAGCATACAATTTGCTCTTACCTATCTGACCACCACAAGCATCTTCTTGGTCTGGCGGTGTGTACGTGGTGAAAAGCACGTTTATTGTCTTTTCGACCTTGTTCTCGACTTTCTTTTTAGTGCTCACGATAACCGGAGAGGCGAGGCCTTTTTCTCCAGTACTTGGCAAAGTAAAATACCAGCCTTTCTTACCACCGTCAGGATTGGGATCAAAAAAGTCAGGCTTGTCTTCAGTGTCCCACGTCGTCTCTACATCGACCATGTTGCTTTCTTCAACGGTGTTGAGCGTGGTGGAACCTTGCTCGTCCTCTGTCCAACCGATGTCAAGGAAAGCATAGAGCCGATTATGGACGGTTTTATCTAAGGGATGAGGACGAGTACCACTCGATATCACCCCGACATCACCAACGGCAGTTTGAATCCAATCAAGTGAATGGAAGAAACGGCGTTTGTCTTCGTTATTGTTCTCATAGGACAAGTTCGCAACACGACCCCCTTTATTCTTATCTAAATCAACCCGCCAGATTTGACCATGGACATCACCCACGTAAATACGATCAATCCAACCATCGCCACGGGTATCTAGCACTATCAGATATGAAGGAATTGGGTAGTCCATACCTGGTAAGTTCAAGTCGGCATTGCTCTTGCCACTGGCCCACCACAAACGTTTTCCCGTATCGGCTTCCACCATGTAGATCGCATTACCGACGTTGACGGTGTTAGCGAAATTGGCATCATCATCTTGGCTGGTGTCGTAACCCCCTCCAAACAGCAAGACGACACACGACTTCTTCTCCTCGCTACCGGTGGAACAAAAGTCTGGGTTGACCATAACTGGCTTTGGAAGTGACCATGTCTGCCCCAGTTGTTCAAAGTCACCAGCACCCCCTTTAATAGTCCACATCAGTTCAGGTTCTGAACCCGGATCATCCTTCGTCCCGGTGACATTAAGGGCATAAATATTATTACCACCGCGACGCATCCCAATAAACATCTTCACAAAATCACCTTCGTCTGGATCGATGTCACTACTCCCCTTATTTCTCATCCAAAAAGTCGGTGTACCATCGACACCATAAATACGAGGAGACGAGGGTTCTGCGATGAAGTTGTTTTGCATCAGTTCGACCTGTTTACCCAACATCTCTTTCGGCAAAAAGGCCCATTTTTCCTGACCCGTTTGAGCGTCAAACATCCGTATCATTCCCTCATTCGTGCCCACAAACAGCCTCGCCTTAGCCGCTCTTTCTTGTGTCTTCTTTTGATAGGTAATCATTTGTGGGCTACTGTGTAACGGGTCTGCAATCGGCCAACGAGCCTCGTCAGTGTCCCCATCGTTATCTTCATCATTCACATCCTGACCCAAAATCCAGTTAATCAGGTTGGTACGTTCATCATCATCCGTAACGCCCAACCAACTTTCAAGTGCCGTCGTATCGACGGAGAGAGAAGAGAGATTTGGGTCAGTATCGTCCAAAGCCGTCAAAATATTACGACCATTTTTATCCTTATCCACTTCTGCTTTCAACAGATCGCCAGCACCCCCTAGGGTGACATTAGCACCATCCATTCCTAGGCTCCAATAGCTTTGGGCAGTGGTCTTGATCATGCCCTTGTTATCAACGGCCTCCTCATTTTCCTTATCCAGCAGTTTTACACCAACAATGCGGTATTTTTTGACGTTGCCATGCCAGCGTCGATTTGGAGAGGGTTTAAACAACGCGTAGTACACTTCGTTATTATGCACTATCTTACTAAAGCGATTCACCGAGATACCGGGCGCTGCAAACGAGGTAGCACTGCTCTTCAACGCGTAATTGACAATCCCTATAAAGGCATTCTTCAATTCTTCAACCGAATCAGCGTGATAAAAAGTCCCACCGCCGTTATCGGCCAATTGTTTGAGGAATTTGACGGCTCTCCGATTTTTCTTGGTTTCGTCTTCTTTTTCCACCGGCGGATTATTAGCTGAGAAACCACCCGTCCAAGCGGTTCCTAACTGGAAGCCAATGGTGTGGGTAATAACGTTGTTCTTATTACCCCAACTATCCTCCACTTGGTCATTCTCCTTCAAGAATTTCACCAAGTCAATACCACAACGTTCACTTCGGTTCGGATCTTTGATATCGGTATTCGAAGAAACACTCTGAGCGGTCACTGACAGAGATTCGCCCGGCGCATCTGGATCTGGATATTGATCCACACAAGAAGCCGATGGGATCATGTTCTCTATCAAATTAGGACTGCTGGTAGCGCTACCAGAGCGGTTGACATTGGGGATACCATCTGTGAGCAACACGATGTGGTTAGTCTGGCAACTTGATTGGCCTTGAATCGGCGTATCATATAGAGGTGAATCAGGTGAATCCGTAATTTCCTCGGTTGCACAGACATCATTCAGTGGTTCAAGCTCAGAACAATTCTCGTCTTTGCTAAGCGTACCACCGCTATAACTGTTAGGGTGACTGACACGGAAGAGGTTATCACCATAACGATTCTGACCATGAACAACACTCTTTCCCCGAAAGTATTGGGCCGATTCATACAGGGCATCAACAAGGGGGGTCGCACTGTTGGGAGGCAGTTCCATCCAGTTGATGGTTTGCTTTAAATGACGGCGCACCGTATTGTAGTCGTCACTGTCTCCCAAGCGGCCTTTGGTTTGAATATGTAGGGTGGCGGCTGTCAATTTACCGTCCTCAAAAGGTAAAACATCTCTTTGTCCATTCCCGGCGATGAAGAAAGTCATATCATTATAAGGCTTCCATTCTTCTTCTCCCTCTTGGTCAAGAATTTCTTGAACCACCGGGGCAATATTGGGTGTTCTGTAGGCTTTGCCTACCTCCCATGCGGTCAGTTCATTTTCAGGCTCCTGGGGAGTGGTGGACCATTCCACTACCGCCGTGGTCGTATCGCGAGCACTTAAATTACCGCGACTTTGTTCAGGTTCCTCTTTGGGATCACCCTCAAATGAAGCGGAATTAGGGGCTTTTTCACCCCGAATTTCGAGTGTTGCGCTACCACTTCTATTACGGTGTGCATAAAAAGTTAGGTGGGCACTTAAAACTTCCGCACCTTGGCGGACTGGCACATCCCAGAAACGAAACCCGACTAGACGTGATTGATTGCCAGATTGACCTAATTCTAAGGCTGAACCGGTTCCAAACCCAGGTGTCAGAAAGACATGACCTGCATCAGTTCCTCCACGTATTTCTTCAGCATCATCATACTTGTGAACGATCGGCTGAAAGAAGTTTTGGTTGAGGCAAGTATTCTCAGGCGTACTTTTTGGATCGTATTCAACCTTCAACACGGGTGCTGAGGCCGGGCCGTCATCAAAAGACTTGATTTTGCGTAACGCGTTCCCATCGGTTGAGTCATCTTCTTCGATGATGAACACAAGGCTACCACCACCACACCAGTTTGAATCATTCACGATTTCCTGTACCACCTCAGTGAGATCGCCGGCAGCGGTTTTGGTTGGGTAAGTCACACCCTTGTCCCACCCTTGTGTTTCCCAGGAAAAGGAGGCGGATGTGGTAGAAGCACGGCGTCCTAAAACATCATTGGTTCCAGTGAAAGTGTCAGGCCCCTCGGCATCTTGAGGTTTTTCGGCTTTGATAATGAGAGTTGCAGCGCCGGGCGCATTGACGGTGCTTTGGAATTCAATGGTCGCACTTGTGACGGTCGCATCCTTAGGAATGTCTACACTTTCAAAGCGTAAACCGACTACTCGTTTACCTGCCTCTGCTTGTTCAGTCTCATCGGCAGAACTTGAGTCCTCCGCGTCTGGAGGTGGAGAGTATGAGTAGCTCACTTCCAGTTTGGGTAGTTCATCAGTCGAACCAATTTTCCAGTCTTTCACTCGTGTATAGCCCGTGCTTGGGTTATCTGTGTCGGGATTTCTTTTGAAAAAGAAGGCGACATCATTTCCCTGATTCCAATCGGGAAGGTCTATAATTTCTTTTAAGATATTTTTGACCTCTACCACGAGTTTACCGTTGCTGTCAGGTGTTACGTTGTTCCATACGACGCTCTGAGTTGTTTTATTGCCGGCCGTGTCATAACGTACACGGGGTCGTTTATCGAAAGTCTTTTTCCAAATATGGTAAAACAGATATGCATCACCCGTTTTTTCACCATGCACGATCAAATTCAGGTCCCCAGATGATTCACTAGGAACAAAAGTAATTTTTGCATCCCAGATATAGACCCCCTGTGGAACCTCTAGCTTAGCAAATCGCACACCGACTGTCGTTTCGCGGCTTTTTACATTTTGACCTAACCAAATTTGCCCACTTTGAAAAGAGTCCCATTTTCCAGTGGCATCTTCGCTCGCGTGTTCCTCGTTCTTACTCAGGCCTGATGTTGCTGTGACAGCTGTTGTTTCTTCTGACGATGACGATCCTGACATTGTCCAATACAGGCGAAGTAGTGGTGGTGCCATACTTTCCTGATTGTTATCTGTGTAAAATCCCCGGCGACTAGAACCAGATTCTCTATTAAACAACAGAACCAGACCATTGTCTTTGCTCCAGTTGCTCCGCCCCACGATTTCTTCAATAATACCTCTAATATCTGGGGTATTAAAGATTTGTTTGTTAGTCACTGTGGGCGGTTTCCAATGTACGGATTTTGCGGTACGCTGTTGAAAGTTGGTGCCGCTGAGATAGCCCTTGTTTCTCCCGTTGGTGTAATAATCGGATGATCCCAAATAGACACCAGAGGCATCGCCGTCGATAATACCATCGTCGGGTTTACTTTCTGGCTTCCCATCATTAGCGGCACCCTCAATAACCATCTCAAACTGGTTGTCTTCTTCATACCAGCCGGTGCTGGTGAATTCGATTTCAGCGTATTTAATGATGGCCCCTTGAGGAATACTCAGTCCTTCAAAGCGCATGCCCACCAGAGTCTCGCCTTCGTATGGATCTGTCCCGAGGTAAATCTTTTCGCCACCGCGCTCAAACTTATTGTTCTCCAAAAATTCCACGGCATCATCATGACCGTAGCGGCCAATAGGTTTTTCAACTTTCTTGATAATGGGTTTCGCGCTGTCGTCGCATGTTGGGCCCATAATATGGGAAGTGTTGTCGCCGGTACTCGCTTTGACCAGTACCTCAAGTAGGCCCGCAGGATAATCCTTGTCTAGCGTAAAGGAGAACAC
Organism: Candidatus Parabeggiatoa sp. nov. 2; assembly: GCA_002085445.1. Classification (GTDB taxonomy): domain Bacteria; phylum Pseudomonadota; class Gammaproteobacteria; order Beggiatoales; family Beggiatoaceae; genus Parabeggiatoa. The sequence goes on along the minus strand of NBMI01000020.1, from coordinate 5,233 downwards.
GCCTTCATTGAAGGCATCGTTGGCAATGTCCCATTTAATGCCATCAAAGCCAGTACTACCATCAGTACCAACGCCACCGTAATCTTGGCCAGCATCCTCATGAGCCGTCACATTACAACGGCTGCTAAGGCCCAAAACCCAGTGGCTTAAGTCTTTGCCGCTGATTTCTTGAACGCGGTAACTCCAAGTGTTACCTTCATGGCTTTCCAGACTGATTTTGTAGGTTGAGCCATCCGGCAAGGCAATCGTCGGAGAAATCATCGCGTCAGAGTCACCCATCGTCTGAACCAGTAGTAGCTCTGGATCGGTCAAACTCATTTTCTGTTCGCTGGTGTCGTCGATTTGTACGGCATCATCCGAACTTTGGATAATGGGTCTGCTCACGGCCACGGTGTTCTTGCCTTCAAGGATTCTCACGTTTTCTTCGATGTAAGCGACCGGGAATAGGATTGGCGCATTCACAGGAATACCGCTGAAGTCACTGTCCGCGGGATAGGTGGCCCTTGTTGAAGTCGCAAAACGTCCAAGCCCGACATTGACACCTTGAATTTCATCAAGCGCTTGCAATAACGCTTCTTTCAAGGCATCCATACGGTTTTTTTTGTCTCCAAAGAAGTTGCCGTTTTTGTCTCTGAGGATTTCCTTCATACTCCCAGAGTTATCCAGCATAAATAGAAGGTTGGGACGATCTGAGTCGCGCATCGCGTCAGTATGACGGACATAAATCTCAGTATCGTCTGCAAACCCCGGAACTGCTAAACCTGCTAACAGGCCGATAACCAAGGAAATTAGCAAAGTGTGAGACTGTTTCATGGTTCTTCTCCTGATACCCAATTGCCTTCTATAAATTAACACATCCGATGTTTAGCAAACATCGGATGTGTTTTCCAATTTTTTGAACGCGAATAGGGTATGAGTTGGTGTCATGAGTTATACTGCAACCGGTTAGAATTTGGAATTATTACACATTCCCTACCCCTTCAATCCGGGGAGTCAACTTAAGGTGAAGTCCCCTTACGTCATGGGATTTAGGGAGGTGTTTTTAGTCCCGTTTTTAGCCGTGCAAAGTCTAGTTTGGATTGGGTATCTTATGTCACAGCATCGTCGCCGATACCCGTGCCTTCGATGCTGCTGCCTACCGTTTGTCTGTTACCTTTTGCAGATAGAATCAACGAGGTTAGCTGCCAAACGGTTTAAGTAAGAAGTTCCCCTAAGGGGTGATTGGGTATTTACTGTTGAGTTATTCCTACTCCAAACCCAATCCGCCGCTGCCGCCGCCAGAAGAAGAGGTTGTAGAAGCACTCAGATCTTCTTCTATGAAAACATTGTTCGGTGCAGGTCCTTTTATCTTCATCCCTTCAACCAGTTTCACTTTAAGTGCAATTTTTGTGTCATCTTGACTAAAACCGGTACTTTCTATGAAATAGTGGTAATAACGGATATTTTCTCCATCTTCTCTTGTATAGGAATGTGTTGCTGATTTCGTAATCTTAACGTAAGCTTTGCCTAGTATTTTTCCCTTGTTGTCTGTTAATATCAGTGAGAGTGATAGTTCACTAAACTCAATAGAATCCAAATTATCAAAATATTTTTCTAATGCTTGAAGTAGACTGGCTTCAGCCACTTGGAAGGCACGGTTGTACTCTCTGGTGCTGGCCGCCATTCTTGTTTCGAGTTTGGTTGATTCTACGGCACTAACCCCTAGCATGGTGAGTACCACCAAGAGTACTAAGGCGACAATTAATACAGCCCCCTCTTGGCGGTGGGGAGTCGGCTTGAGATTCATCAATGAATGTAAGTCAGTTTTCATTACTATATCGACGCAAATATCCCTGGTTGGGAGAGGAAGCGTCGCCTCCTATTAGTCAAAGTTAAAACCGTTTTATGTAAGTAAAAACCCTCTCATTGATTAAGACTGTTCCTGACACTGACGGTACTGGTAAACATACGGTGGCGATAGCCGCTTTCAAGGGTACCGTTGGCTGTGTGCGGATTGTATGTCTTTTTCCCGTTGTATGTCAGTTCGGGATCAAGTTGAAAATCTTTGTCGGTGGCACCTTCAAGATCATAACGTTTGTTGGTAGTCCGTATTAACAACGTGATACGCACACTGACCACTTTGTCATCCGTAGAAGGAATAGGAGGAGTTTGGCTGTACAGGTTGGGTACGTTATCGCTACCGGTATCAATACCGTAGCGTATCTGCATATTTTCGACGCCCTCTACGAGAAGTTCCCATTTTTCATCTGTTTCCCCACCCTCACAAAAAAGTTCGTTTCTATTAAGGTCTTTGCATTTAAATAACGCAAATCCTTCTCCTGCGGGGTTTTTTACTTCGTAAGCCACTGAATTCGCCACCATAAAAACATCAACCGGTGGCAGATAATTTTTTTCAAGCTTTTCTTTGAGAGAGATTGTTGGAGGCGTGTTTGTGGGAGCCGTAGCAACGACATTATAAACAGTAGAGTCATTACAGTCGCTGATGACGATCTGATTCCGGTTGGGATCCGTTGGATCTGGAAAAATAGTGCCTCTACCGGAAGTATCCCCCGATATTTTCTTCTTATTTTTGATAAGTGTACTCGTTACTACTTTCACAGGTTCACTAAAAGAGGTTACTATTAATGCATCTGTCGAGGGAAAAGAATTGCCATTTTCATCGACAAGAGGCCGATTATTGACAGACTGTTCGTTGGCATCTTTTGCTTTGAACGGCCGGAAATAATTTGCGACGCTTGTTGAAGCATTGATTGGCGGCTGATTGGAGCACCCCAAATACCCGGCCATGCGTAACTCGTGCTTGAACTCGTCCATGACAAAACGCGCATTGTCTTGCAATTCAGATAATTCATTTTGCAGGGCATAAGTCCGTTTGCTGCTGGACATAATGCTGAGTACCCCGGCCATTAAAATGCTACTGATGACCAGTGCCACCATGATTTCAGTTAGGGTAAAGCCCTGTAAATGTTTTTGGATCATAATTGAAGTTTCCATTCTTGTTCTTCCTTCTCGGCATCGTCGTCGCGGTCTATTATGTTTGCCCATTGGATAGTAATTGTGTGTTCCTCAAACACTTCATCAGTGTCAGCGTCTGTACTCTTAATGGTAGCGTTTCCTTCAGGCAAGGTTTCTCGTACCAGATTAAACCAGTTGTCTAAATCATAAGTTTTTAATTCTTGCACGGAACAACTTCCAGTGTCCATATCACAACTTGTGTTTGGGTCTTTGCTTCCACTGGGGCCAACATTGGTAGTGCCACTTGCGGGATATGCGTAACCACCCGCTTTGGTATGATCTAAATTGATTCGCATCCTATCCATGATGTCATACGCCAAAAAAGTGGCTTGGGTGCGGAGATAACCTACTTGATTGAATTGCTGGCCTCTGATTTGCAGTGTCGCCACCCCCAGTAAGCCAATGGAAAGGACTAGCAATGCCACTAGCATTTCCAATATTGAAAAACCAGCAGATATTTTATGGATTTTTTTAAACATTGTTTTAAACCATGATTAAGTTTGGTTAATTAATTGCAACTAGAATAACACGGATTTTTGCCATTATTTAAAGAGCAACGCTCAGCCGAGGCACGTCCTACTCTTGTTATTGTCACCTCGCGTCCCTCTGGGTGTTCATTGTTACACACCAAAAATTTATAAGGGTCTTGTATTCGGCCTCTCGCACGATAGGAAATAATGGGCGTGTTAGTATATGTGCTATCTGGAACAATCTGGTCAATAACAATTTGGTCATCCGGAAATTCAAAGACTTTGACGATCTCGTTATCGCCATTGACATTGCCGCTGTTATCAAGATCAACCCAAATTTGCCATCCTTTTCCCCAATCGTTATTGGTATTACTGTTATCCACAGGTTGAATTTGGACACGATTACTCCGCGTGATGGCCTCGTTTCTCACGTAGTTAATGGTTGCGATAAACTCATTGGTTTTTGAGGTTATTCGATTGCTGATGAGCATGTATCGCATATTCGGCAGTGCCATGGAGACTAAGATGGCGGCCACTGCTAGGGTGACTATGGTTCAATGGGTTTTCTTCGGAAAGCACTTGTACAACTCAATCTCTCTACAATAGTGTTTTTCTTATATCCAAATTATTGGCCTTGTTAAGTATGTTGTCACGCCTTTTCTTGATAAACGGTCAAATTTAACTTTCCGCTAAAAGCTAAAGTACCCTAAAGGGCACTATAACTATTTTGGGGAAATTAATTTTTCTTCGATCCTTATGGCCTTGTTAAGTATGTTGTCACGCCTTTTCTTGATAAACGGTGGAATTTGGCTGATTAATGGTTCAATGGGTTTTCTTCGGAAAGCACTTGTACAACTCAATCTCTCTAACTTGTACAACTCAATCTCCCTACAAGAGTGTTTTTCTTATATCCAAATTATTGGCCTTGTTAAGTATGTTGTCACGCACGGGATTGATAAACGGTGAAATTTGACTGATTAATGGCTCAATGGGTTTTCTTTATTCAGCACTTGTACAACTCAATCTCTCTACAATGGTGTTTTCTTTATGTCTAAGTTATTGGCCTTGTTAAGTATGTTGTCACGCATCAATTCCATAAACTTTTTAAGGTTATTTGGACTTATTTGAGGGCCATAAATTACTTTGAAGGTTTTCAAATTAAAGTTTGGCCCTCTATCGCGCTTTATTGTTATACTTTTTGTAGGTGTTTTGTTGCTTATTTGAGGGCCATAAAATACTTTGAATGCTTTCAAATTAAAGTTTGGACTCCGTTGCCAAACTAAAAACGACGGCATCGTTTGGACGGATGGCGAAGCGCGAAGCTGTCGTGCGGAAAAATTTTTGCGTCGAAAGTCTTTTATCGATGCATAGCATAAAAGTTTGTTACCTATTGATTTTAAAAAGGCCTATCAGTCATATACCCAGTAAAAACAAGTAGTTACAGTATCTATCGTATTCCAGATAGACTTCGCACAAATTGCGCTTTTGTCATTCCTTAAGGATATGAGGAATCTTTCGCCCGTCTAATATCGATTTCTCAGATTTCTCAAGATTTCTCCGATCAAAGAAACCGAAATGACAAAAAAGCGAAAGAATGGCGGTACTCAGTATAAATTGATAGGTGCTAAGCGCACCCTACGCCCTACCTCAATGCCATTAAGTTAAGATATAACCTATTGATTTTTAATCATTTTTTGTGTGTGTTAGGGTGGGGTACCCGATTTTTTACTTTCAATAAAAACAATGAC
>NBMI01000019.1 GCA_002085445.1 Candidatus Parabeggiatoa sp. nov. 2 | reverse complement strand
CTTTTGGGTGAGGGCAACCATAAAGGATTGCCCCTACATTACATAACGGTTTGTAGGGGCAATCCCACGTGCAAAGCCCTTAACTTAATGGCATTGAGGCTAAAGCCTACTCATCAAAGAACAGTACTTTAAGGTACTTCAACTTGAACAACCAGGCTATTTTTTATGACTCTGACTGGAAGAAGTCTTATGAGCCGCGGCAGTTTGCGCTCTGGATGCGAATCCGCCTTTGGCGACTTTGCCACTGTTAGCTTTTGCCTCCGCACTTTGAATACGAGCCGCTGCGGTTTGAGTCATTGGGGTTTTTGACGATTTTGCCATGATTTTCTCCTATTAAAGAAAGGGGCATTGCCCCTGCAAGCCCCAACGGGGCGATCTTAATACAGCCAAGGGCATCGCCCCTGGCTGCAATTCTTAATACAACCAAGGGCATCGCCCCTGGCTGCAATTCTTAATACAGCCAAGGGCATCGCCCCTGGCTGCTGTGAATTGCGACTATATAATACACATTCCATGCCAACAAAATATCTCTTTATAAATCAATGACTTACGTTTTAGTACGCGATAAATAGCGGAATAAAATTTCCTTCTACAGAAAACTTTTTCCGTTTCATTGTTTGAATAAGATTGCACACAGTTGCTATCAAACAACTATTCAAAAGCGGAAAATAAAGGAGGGGATATACAAAGGGGACTTAAAAATAAATAACTATAGGCCGTCCAAAGCAGCAAGCTTTGGACTCTATGTCCTAAATATTCCGTCATAAACAAATCCTTTCTAAAATACAATCCTTGTAGTTAGTTATTGAAACAGGCTAAGGTAATCTGCATGTACAAAAAAATAGTCTTTGAATTGGGGGCCATTAAAGTTAGTGAAGCCGGCTAAGCTAATCTGCATGTACAAAAAAATAGCCTTTGAATTGGGGGCCATTAACCACAAGGATTGTATATAAAAAAGGATTTTTTCGCTATGTACTAATTAAGCCAATGCAATAACTACAAGGACTCTACAATCCATTGTAGTTATTGAAGCTGGCTAAGGTAATCTGCATGTACAATAAATGGCCTTTGAATTGAGGGCCATTAACAAAATCAATGCTTTCCATTTCAAAACCTGGCCCACTTTTTTAAAACCCTCAAGCGTTAGTTAAAAACTCACCTCCTATCCATTTTGAAATCTTCAACACAGAGACACGGAGTTACACAGAGTTTCACAGAGATTACCAAAGACTTGAGGACTCTGTGTGACTGAAGTGGTACTCGGTGGACTGAAATGTTAAAGTTTTTAACAAATCCGATTTTTTAAAATCGGATTTCTCAATCCATCATAAATCCGATTTTTGAAAAGTTAAAAACTCACCTGCTATCCGTTTTGAAATCTTCAACACAGAGACACAGAGTTTCACAGAGTTTCACAGAGATTACCAAAGACTTGAGGACTCTGTGTGACTGAAGTGGTACTCGGTGGACTGAAATGTTAAAGTTTTTAACAAATCCGATTTTTTTGAAAATCGGATTTCTCAATCCATCATAAATCAGATTTTTTTGAAAAATCGGATTTCTCAAACAGTTAGTTATGCAGTCCAATTATGATCTACAAACAACCAAAAGCACACCAATTGTTAGGACAACTCAGCCAATTGTCTCGTGAAGACGAGAAAAATGAAATCTTAATGCGTCGCCTAAGAAATGAGGCCGAATCATTAGTCAACCAATCTGGGCAACCAACTGACTATATCGCTTTAGGCGCAATAGACACGGTTTTAAATAACCCGGTTCGAGTCAAGGAAACCTTTAATCAGGGCCTTTCCAAGTATCCCAATGAGTCACAATTACAGAGCAACTATGCGGTATCACTAGACAAATTAGGATTTGTCAGCGAAGCAATGGACTACGCGCAACGCGCTTATGAGTCGCATCAAGGGGATTTATTATTGTTAAATCACCTGATTGGACATTGCATTCAGTCAGGGCATTTAACAGCGGCAAAACACTGGCTGGAGCAATGGCAGCGATTACAACCCAATGAGCCTCACGGATACTTAGGTTTTGTTGAAAAAGCGAGAGAGTTACTACTTAAGTCCAAGGTATCAGATGAGGCGGTAGCGGAACTGCTTCATATTTCTTATGCCGTTTTGCATGACAATGGGATTTATTACATCCAGGAAAGAGAACTTTCCATTGAACAAGATGAATGTTATTTAACGTGGATAACTTACGACATCGAAATTCCACGCTCTATTGAGGAAAGTGTTGACTTAGGTGTTGAGTTAGCCGACCGATTTGCTCAAACAGAACTTGGTACAAGATTAAATGACAAAGTGCTTGTCCACTACACGCCGGGGTTAAAATACTGATGCCAATTGCTCCAGAAGAACTATTATCAAACGCCAAGATATTATGTGAAGGAGCCCAAGAATTTGATTGGCGTTGTGCGGCGAGTAAGGCTTACTATGCCGCTTATCACAAATGCAAAATCGTGGGCGAGACGTTGCCAGAGTCACCTTATGATTCTCAACCAATGGGGGTTCACGATACCCTCATAAAAAAATTCTCCACCCAAAGTGATTTTAAATTCAAATCCATCGGGTTTATGCTCAGAGAAGCTAAACGCCTAAGAAACAAGGCCGATTATGACATTGATGATCCATTTGAACAATGGGAAGCTAAAGAGACTATTAACTGGGCTGAGAAAATTTTAGCCAAGTTAATTGAATGAGAGTGCTGAGGCAAAAAGCATATGGATTGTCTAATCAATACGGATTTATTGAATGGCTGAACAATTCCTTAATGGGGCCAGTTAGTAGTAGGCTAGGGCAATCGCTCTCTATTTTAAAAATAATTTTTAATCAATTAGTTACAAATAAGCCGTTGTTGCGTGTATATTATTAACTCATTGAATTTAAAAGTTTTAATTTTTATAGAGCGATTTGCCCTGCCGTTATATTCAGCACGGGCATAATTTGTACTTTTGTTAACCAAAAACAGGAGAAAAACGCAAAAGGCAACGTTGCCTTCACCAAGAAGGCCTCACACTCAGGTTGCCAAAGGTTAAATACAAGCGCAGCAAGAACTTACTAAACAGTGGCAAATCAGTCTCTCGGTTTGCTGTAATAATGAACGCGAAAGCGAAGAACGTCGTATCGATAGCTTTGCCAATAGAGAGGCAGGCTAAGGTAATCTGCATGTCTAATAAATTACTTTTGAATTGGGGGCCATTAACCACAAGGATTGTATATAAATAGCCTTTGAATTGGGGGCCATTAACCACAAGGATTGTATATAAAAAAGGATTTTTTCGCTAATTGAAGGTAATCTGCATGTACAAAAAATAGCCTTTGAATTGGGGGCCATTAACCACAAGGATTGTATATAAAAAAGGATTTTTTCGCTAATTGATTGAAAGGAAAGGACTCTACAATCATTTCCGTTATTGAAGTCTGCTAAGCTAATCTGCATGTACAAGAAATAGCCTTTGAATTGGGGGCCATTAACCACAAGGATTGTATATAAAAAAGGATTTCTTCGCTAATTGATTGAAAGGAAAGGATTCTACAATCCATTGCAGTTATTGAAGCCGGCTAAGGTAATCTGCATGTACAAAAAATAGCCTTTGAATTGGGGGCCATTAACCACAAGGATTGTATATAAAAACGGATTTTTTCGCTAATTGATTGAAAGGAAAGGATTCTACAATCCATTATAGCTATTAAAGTCGGCTAAGCTAATCTGCATGTACAAAAAATAGCCTTTGAATTGGGGGCCATTAACCACAAGGATTGTATATAAAAACGGATTTTTTCGCTAATTGATTGAAAGGAAAGGACTCTACAATCCATTATAGCTATTAAAGTCGGCTAAGCTAATCTGCATGTACAAAAAATAGCCTTTGAATTGGGGGCCATTAACAAAATCAAGACTTTCCATTTCAAAACATGGCCCACTTTTTTAAAACCGTCAAGCGTTAGTTAAAAACTCACCCCCTATCCATTTTGAAATCTTCAACACTTCAACACGGAGTTACACTGAGTTTCACAGAGAATTCCTTTGGCTTGATGACTCTGTGTAACTCTGTGCTACTCTGTGGACTCTGTGTTAAAGTACTTAACCTCCCCCGCCCTTTCCACAACAACCGCCGCTCACAAACAATGACAACTTTGGTGCAGTAATCATTACCAACACAAGGTTAGTAATGTGCAAAGCATTACCCACCGGAAAGAATGCGATAAAACGCCAGTTTTTGGAAATTTTGAGCGTTTACTTATAAAACAATGACTTACAAAATATGAACAGATAGTCCTAGTCGTGGTGAGTTATCAGATAGCAGTCTTGGCACCGTTTTCGGTAGTCGTTGAGTCATCCGAAAGTGGTTTTGGAATAATAGTATATCTTCCACGAGTATCGGACATAATCGTCCCGTTTTCATTTTTCAATTGGTTTTTGAGCTTATAAATGGCTTTGGAAATTTGTTTTCCCGTCTTTTCACCATCCCACTCTGTTCCAAGGATTTCTGCAAGTGCTTTCGCACTGACAAATCCGGGATAATATTCCTGTAAGCAATTCCAAATAAGTTTGGATTGTGGCGATAAACCCGGTGGGGTATCTTTCGCCTCTCTTTTTTCAAACTTTTCCCAAGCAGTGCCGGCTAATTTCAAGGTTAAGTTCGTACCGGCATTTTCTGTTTCCAAGTACCATCTTCCTTTACCTGTTTCACCACCTATTCTTAAACCAAGCGGTTTAAGTTTTTATTTATGTCCCTTTTTAACACATCAATTCTATCTCTTAATAGAAAAAACCTCCCATCACGTTCAGGATTGAGTTCAGCTAGAGATTCCCATTTCGGCTCTTCCTCTTTAAGAGCATCTAATTCAATGAGCCATTGTTTCATAAGCTCAACTGTTAAACCTAATTTTCCATCATTCACTAGAATGGAAAGTAAGTTTAGCGAACCTAACTCAGATGACAACTTTCATTGAGACGTTAAACTGGGCAACCCTGAAAATGAATCACTGAATTTATGAATTAATATTTGGAGTGTTTAGCAAACATAACTCCGATGACAACTTTCATTGAGACGTTAAAATGGGCAACCCTGAAAATGAATCACTGACACATGATTATTTACTCTTTGAGTATTTAGCGAACCTAACTCCGATGACAACTTTCATTGAGACGTTAAAATGGGCAACCCTGAAAATGAATCACTGAATTTCTGAATTAATATTTGGAGTATTTAGCGAACATAACTCCGATGACAACTTTCATTGAGACGTTAAACTGGGCAACCCTGAAAATGAATCACTGAATTCTGAATTAATATTTGGAGAGTTTAGCGAACCTAACTCAGATGACAACTTTCATTGAGACGTTAAACTGGGCAACCCTGATAATACTTAGGGTGGGTAGAGCGACAGCGAAACCCACCTATTTTTCTTATGAAGATTAATGATGGGTTTCGTATCTCTACATACCAGAGGTTGGCTAACATTAGTAGTGTAGGTATCCAAATTAATTTGAATTGGTTTTTAACTTGATAAAGGAGAAAGTATGAATAGGTATTTAAGCCTAATGGCTTTCATCGGGATTTTAATGATCAGTCTCGTTGGGAGTGATACGTGGGCTGCTGAAGACAGGGTAGAAAATGTCACACCACAAATTAAGTTTTCAATGCTCGATGATGGATTCAGGATGAGCATTGATAATGTCACAGTGGATGAAGTGGTTGATTGCACATGGGACGGTGTGTCTATCTTCGATATGCTATCAGAACAGATACAAAATGGTTCTGTTACCTATAGAACAGTCGATGGTTCCATTGTGTTGGATATTCCATTGAATGAACATCATAACGGCATTTTTGACGATGCTCCAATTTTTGCGTTTATTTTTTCTGATGGGGAAATATTGTCTTCTCCGGTTGTTTTTCCCGAAGAAAAATCAAACCTTCGTTGGGGTTGGCTGCGATGGGTATGGCAAGGGGGCCGATGGGTACTTACAAGAGTTGGTGCAATTGGTGCATCAACACTAAGAATATCTACGGTAGTTTTTGGACATGGTGCGAGGCATCTTCCTAAAGGTTTATCAAAATCTGCTGTAGAAAAAGCCATTAAAAAGGATATGAAAAATCGCCTTAAAAAGGGGACACTGGATGAAACTCCAATAAGAGGCAAGTATCCAAATACTTGGGTGAAAGGGGATAAGCGGTATAACATAGAATACAAGCCATATCATCTTGGTAATGGAAAGTGGAATGTAGGCACTTACTACCCGAAATAGGATAGTACTGGTTTATTGAATAAGCACACGGGCATAAATTAACAGGTATTTGCCGATTGCCTCCCCTTTTGGCAAAGGGAGATTAGGGGGGGGATTTTTCCAATTCAAATACCAGAAAACTTTTGCCTAGGTTAATATAGATGCATAGGAATAAATTTTCTTATGCATCTATTATTTATTTTGGAATTTAAACATATGAAAGATTTAAGATCACCATCACAAACAGAAAATGCTATATTAAATATACTGGCTTCACATGAATTTCCAGGTAATATAGAAATTAAAAATCAACTAAATAACTGTAAAGTACGAACTATTGATAAAGATGGTAGTATTGAAATTAAAATAAATGCTGATAAAAAAAGAGCAAACGTAAAAGAAAGAATTCCTGTTGAAGCAAAATTGGAAACAGATACTTATCCAATATATTTTTTATTACATGTAATTGATGGATACGCAGTAGAATTAGAAGTATATAAAGCAGATTCATCAGGATATGATCACATAAATAAAATAGAGAATTTGTCTAAACTCCACGTTTTTGCATAGCCAGCGTAGCATGGGTAGAATGTAAGGTGGGTGGGTAAAACAATAGCGAAACCCACCAAATAACGATACCCCTACAACAATTAAGCAGGGTTTTTTTTCACGCTTTTTTTTCACTCGTTCCAAAACGGAGTTTGGGAACGCCCTCCTAAAGCGGCATCGAAACACTCCCCTATCCAAACTTCAAATTAATTAGACATTAATCCATTTTCCGTTATTTTGAAAGTGGATAGAACATCACGTTTAATAATAGTAGCGGCGATGTACTTTATGCCATAGCCTGTAGGAAATTTATTGACGTTATGATGATACTAACGCGGAGTTGATTTGTACACTACCTCGCCAAGTCGAAGCGTTAGAAAATCTACCCGATGATGTCCGCGCTCACTACTATGGTTTGCCAGAAGGACATGACGTGCTGATATACCGTTTTCACAACTCGCGTGATTTTATGATTCGCGCCATAAACACAAGTACCTGTGAAAACGTGGATGAAATTACCATTCACACGCCTGACTCTAATGATATAGAGGGCCTTGTGTGGCCTGTGAATAATAACATCACTATCGATTATTAAAAATAGCCCCTTCGCTCAAAAGCGGAGGGGCTTTTTTTATGGCTTCTCAATACTTCTATTGATGGTTCAATCATGGCTGAAATAATGATCGCGCTTTGTTATAATTATTTTGCTTAATTTGTGCCTGAACGAAAACCCTGACTTTTAAAAATCCGATTTTTTCAAAAAATCCGATTTTTTCGCAACAAGTCTAATCTGTTAGAAGCGTTGGCGGTAATGAGCGCGGCTAAACAGGATAGCAATGATATTGAAGGCCTCTATTCCAAAGGCGTGAGAGTTGCTAAGCCCGCATTAACCTGTAGCTCATTCCACGGCAAAAACCCAAAACCACAGATTGATATAAAACAATGAGTTAAGTTGAGTTTTAAAACACGCTCTAAGGTAGTCTGCATGTATTCTAATAAATGGCCTTTGAATTGGGGGCCATTCACAAAGTTGATTAATTTGACAACATGGCCCATTTTCGATAACCCATCAAGTGTTAAAATTTCCTGATTCTAACTGTTTTTGTTGAAATCTATAACTGCTTGAATTTTATTAAAATATCAATACCATAGTTAATTAACTTAATCACATTCAACCCCTTCGGGGTTATCTCGCGTAGTGAGTTACTGCGTTTCATATTCAACCCCTACAGGGTTGGGGCCCTCCACGGCCCTTCCACAGGTTTTCCTTAAGGCTATTATCTCGCTCCGCTCGGAACGAAAGTTTCACATTATCTCGCTCCGCTCGTTACTGCGTTTCAACCCCTTTGGGGTTATCTCGCTCCGCTCGGAACGAAAGTTTGGCACTTTGACAAGGTATCAACAAAATCCGCTATAATCAGAAAATTTCTGGAAAATCCACGACTCGGTTCCAACGCGTTGGCGTTGGAACCAAAGGGGCACTACTCATTCTTCTTTTGACTTTGTTTGAACCCTTCCATGCGTTTTAGAAATTTTTCCAGTTGTTCTTGGGTCAGTTCTCCTTCTTGTACCATCTGTTTTGCCACGGCTTTCATCGAAGCTTTGGCTCTTTTCTCGCCATCATTTTGACCCCACTGAATGTCATCTTGTCGTAAATCAAGTTGTTCTTTCATAAGCTTAAGTAAACTCGATTGGTTGAACACCTGTTCACTATAAGATCTACCCCACAGATATTCAATAGTGATTCGTAAAGTTTCCAGTTGCTTCGCGGTGAGACTATCAATCATCGAAGTCAGCGCGGCCTCATGGTCGTCAATTTGCTGACGAATAGAAGACAGATGATGACTGAGCTGAAGGCTTGAGGCTTCAGCTTGCAATTCGGATTTGACGACAAATGGCAACAAAAACGGTAGATTCCTCTCAAGAATCATGTCAATCGTCATCAAACTTATGTGATAAGCCTTATACTTCAATTCTCCCGAATATCTTGGATCACGGGTTGGCAGTTTGACGTGTCTTTCTTCAATGGCTTCCTTATCTTGCGGTGAGCCTTTGAGATAGAACACATTACACAGAACGTTTTTTCCCTGAATTTCGTCATCCATTTCCATGAGTTGTCGGTATTCTAATTTCCGTTTATCCATTTTTTCGTCGGATTCATACTTGCGTTCAAATTCCAGATGGATAATGACATTATTGCCGTTTTTATCCTGAGCTTCAAAAAGAACATCAGCAATACGTTTGATCAGAATGAACTCTTTGCCAACCAATGTCCTTGATTGCGTCGCCTCGACTTGATATTCCTCCAAAATGAATCGAAGCAGTTCTGGAAATTCCTTCGACAGGACTTTAGCAATCGAGTCAAAACTCCTGACTTCTCTGGTTTCATCCTCTTCAAGTTTCTTGAGTGATGCACCAATATCAATGGTTTGATTCGCTTGTTCGGCCCATTGCAGTAGCAATTGCAGAACCTTTGTAAACAAGTTTCGGTTTTCAAGCAATCGCCTTTTCACAAGGCCTTGCTCATTTTTAGACAGAGCCGATTGTTCGAGCAATTTGAGAAAATCAATCACAATCGGAGAATCAATAAGGCTCCCTTGCTTCGGCGCTTGGGATGATTTTGAGGTTTTTTTTATTTTAAGTTAATTAATAAAAACCAGTTACTCTTTATAGATTTTAAGGTAAAGCAAACACACGGCTTAGCTAGTCTGCATGTAGAATAAATACGCTTTGAATTGAGGGCCATTAACAAAATAAAGCTTATCAATTTTACAACATGGCCCACTTTTTGTTCAACCGTCAAGCGTTAAAAACTCACCCCCTATCCGTTTTGAAATCTTCAACACAGAGACACGGAGTTACACGGAGTTTCACGGAGATGTTGTACCAAAGACTTGAGGACTCTGTGTAACTCTGTGGTGCTCTGTGAACTCTGTGTTAAATATTTTTATAGACAACGTTTTTCAATGACTTAGCCAATTTGTCATGGAAATCAAAAAACCTTTGGCGTTTTTAAAAACGATTAGTATAATACCCGCGCCGTATGCCCCCAAGCGGCGCAGGTCTTTCAAGCGGCCGATTAGATGTCCGAGCAACGCGCAAGTCACCACCGCCGATATTTTCATCTACGAAAAGCCCCAACGGGGCGATATTAATAAAGCCTGTGTATCTACCAGAAAATCTGAAAATCAACAAAGGTGTCAAAAAAAATGATCATTAAGCATTTCAAGGTAACCCATTTAAATCAAAATGACGCGTTAAACTTTGATCTCCGTTTTAACGAAGACATTAACGTGTTGACAGGCAAAAATGGCTCGGGAAAAACGACGCTATTGAAACTGATCTGGTATTTGATCAGTGGGAATATTGACAGAATGATTTTTTTTATGAATGAAGAAGCGCTGTTTGAAGAAATTTTGATTGAAACGAATACCTTTAGTTTAAATATTAGACGGGCTGAAACCGAAGGTTTTAGTCAAAAAAATATTTCCGTCAGATGGAATATTGGCAAAGGAGAACAACATATCTCCATAGAAGCTTATGCAGAAAATGGATTTTACCAATTCCTCAATAAAGAAATCCTTAACAGGAGTCCAAACTTTAGTTTGGCAGGAGTCCAAACTTTAGTTTGGCAGGAGTTTGGCAGGAGCCAAAGATTTATCGTAGAATAAAAAAATTTTGAATTGGGGACCATTAACGGAAAGGATTGTATATAAAAAAGGATTTCTTCGCTAATTGATTGAAAGTGTACTAACTAAGCCAATGCAATAACTACAAGGATTGTATTTTAGAACGGATTTGCTTATGAAAGGATTTTGATGAGAATGTTTTGAAGTGCGACTCAAATTGACTGAAATTTTAACAACTCATCAAAGCATTATATCCCTTCATAAGCAAATCCGTTATAAAATACATACAATCCTTTCCGTTATGGGGCCATTGCTTATCATTTCAAAACCTGGCCCACTTGTTATACTGAGCATCGTCATAAACTGAGTTTTTAAAAGCGCAAATTGTGACGGTGTAAAGTATAAATCATGGCTAAAATAATGAATCGCGCTTTGTTATAATTGTATAACCTAATTTGTGCCTGAACGAAAACCCTGAGATTTTTTCAAAAAATCCTATTTTTTCGCAACCAAAAATGTTAAAAAAATTACAAGTACAAAATTTTAAATCCATTTGGTCCGATACCGTTGAGCTTGGACAACTGAATGTTTTCATTGGTGAAAATGGCGCTGGCAAGTCTAATCTGTTAGAAGCGTTGGCGGTAATGAGCGCGGCTAAACAGGAACGCTTAGATATTGAAGGACTCTATTCCAAAGGCGTGAGAGTTGCTAAGCCAGCATTAACCTGTAGCTCATTCCACGGCAAAAACCCAAAACCACAGATTGAAATAAGCCTTGCTTTTCAACGCGAAAAGCAATTAATGACGATTAAGTCGGTGCTTGAAACCGATAAAACTGATGAAGCCGTCGTCAAATGGAAAGATAGCTTTGAACAGAAAGCCCAAGAACAAGAACAACAAGATATCTTGAAACACGTCCTTAATCTCAGTGCGACTGAAGACAAGCTCAAACTAATGAAGGCGTTATCTGAGCAAAAGCGTACTGAAAAATCCGCCCTTTACCACCCTATCCAAAATTATCTCATTTACAATTTGGATACCAAAGCGTTACGGGGGCTTTCTTCTGAAAGTAAAAAAGTGCCGTTGGGCATCAACGGCGAAGGCTTAGATATTTTGCTTGCCAATTTTTCGGAACCTGAGTTTGCTCAACTACAAGAATACGCTTATTTTGTCAACTGGTTGGACGAAATTGTGCTAGACACAGAAGACTTAATGAAATTCTCCCATCTCAAACAAAGCAAAAGCATCTCTAAACTTTACTTCAAAGATAAGTTTATGATGAAAAAGGAAAATATTTTTTCCGCCGAAAATGCGAACGAAGGAGTGTTGCACATTCTATTCTACCTTGCACTGTTTATTAGTCAGAAAACACCGACGTTGTTTGCGATAGATAATATTGAATCTCACCTGAATCCCCATTTATGTACCGAATTAATGAGAGTGATTTGCAAATTGGCTAAAAAAACCAATAAGCAGGCCCTAATAACCACACATAACCCGGCAATATTAGACGGCCTTAACCTCAATGATGATGAACTCCGGCTATTTGAAATTTATAGAAATGATGACGGCCATACCAAAACCCGTAGAATACAACTCAATCCCGAAACCAAGCCTATAAAGGCCAAACTGTCTGAACTTTGGATGAGAGGTTATTTGGGAGCGATTTCTAAACAGTTTTGAAAAACCTCGTTTCGAGGAGTCCAAACTTTAGTTTGGCAGGAGTCCAAACTTTAGTTTGGGCCGTTGCCCAGTCCTTGGGCCGTTCCGCCAAAACCGACTGATTAAAAGGCAAAAAAGATGAGAATAGGTATTATTGCCGAAGGTACAACCGATCAAGCCGTACTAGAAAATATTTTAAAAGGCTTAGGCTATGATGAAAGTGATATAATTCCTATCAGGCCCGATTTATCAATGGATGAAACAGATAAACAATTTTATAACGTTGATACATTTGGTGGCTGGGAATATGTCAAAAAAGATTGCATTGAACGCACCAAATTAGACGAGTTTTTTACGATTGCTGACAACCAATCTATTATTATTCAAGTCGATACACTAGAAATAAATCAAACCCAGTCGTTAATCCAAAAGCCACAAAAACAAAACAATCCAACTTATGCCCAAGAATTGAAAGCATATGCACAAACATTAAGACAATCGGTGATTGATATCATCAACGAATGGTTACAAAACCATTATCAAGGAAAGCTATTCTATGCGATTTGCATAGAAGAAATGGAATCTTGGATTTTAACCATTTATACCAAAAAAGAGACCCAAACATCTGCGAATCCTAAAGAAACATTAAAATATGTGTTAAAAGGAAAATTATCGGTTGGAGACAAACGTTGTTATAAGGACATTTCCAAACCGTTTATAAAACGCAAAAAGTTATTACTTTACAGTCAATTAAACGACAGTTTTCAAGCGTTTATTGACTATTTTTATTGAAAACATTGATTAAATCAGTATCCACACCCCTGACTATCATGATATAAAAGGCCTTGTGTGGACCTACGAGCAACATCATTGCTGGTATTATGTAGCCTCTTCGCTCAAAAGCGGAAGGACTATGGCTTCTCAATACTGATACTTATGGATCAATCATGGCTAAAATAATGAATCGCTCTTTGTTATAATTTTTAACGGAGCGGAGCGGCTTGTCAAATAATCTGAGAAATCCGATTTTTTTAAAAAACTCGGATTTCTTTAAAAACTCAGTGTAACTCTGTGGTACTCTGTGGACTCTGTGTTAAAGTAAGTTAAGCCAATGCAATAACGGAAAGGATTGTATTTTAGAAGGGATTTGCTTATGAAAGGATTTTGATGAGAACGTTTTGAAGTGCGACTCAAATTCTTCAGATTTATTGAGCAAATCTTTCGTGGCATTATATTTATTATTATAAATCCTTTATAAAATACAATCCTTGTAGTTATTGAAAAATACCCGGAAAATGGGAAGGCGCCCGTCTGCATGTATTCTAATAAATGGCCTTTGAATTGGGGGCCATTAACAAAATCAAGGCTTTTCATTTCAAAACCTGGCCCACTTAGAGACTTGCGTCCAGTTTTCCGACGGCTGGGAACCATCCAGAAAAAATATTCTACTCAACAAGGCCACAAACTAAACTTTTCTGTCCGGCACGTTTGAGCGATAAATCTTATTTGGTGGCAACAGATTTTATCAATAGCCGAAATGACAAAAGTACAAATTGTGCCCGTGCGGAGTCTATCGCCTTGTATTATTCCTTTTCTAAAAGAATCACTTGAGGCGAAATATTGAGTTTATCCGATTTTTTTGCGAGTTTTTTGTCAAACGTGGCAAAGGCAGTTAACTCTGAACTTGAAGCCAGGTGCAACGCATCAGCGAAATCCATTCCCGCTTCATACCAGTCAAGCGCGAGAGCAACGTGTTCCGCATCTTGCATGACAACATTTGGCAATCCCAAAATGTGTTTCACCCTTTTCACCACCAATTCTCGCGGTAAATCGTAACCACTTTTTGAACCCAACACCCAAACCAATTCTAGCAAGACAGTTTTTAAGATAAAGCAATGGTGTTTGGCTAAAAAATGGGTGGCGAGAACAGTTTGTTCTGGATCATCTTTAACCGCATAACGCACTAAGATATTGACATCAACACCAATCATTTATGTTTCCCCGCTTCAATGTCGATAGCCTTTTCCATCTCTTCTAAAGTCAACGGCGCACCTTGGTAAACAGACGGAGTATCAGGCGGTTCCAGTTGAGAAACCGGAAAGGGCGACACCGGTTTCATCACAATCTCGCTACCCGTATCCCAAATAAAAAACGGGGTTCCCTCCGTCCACTGGTGAATCGCTTGAATGGCTTTGGGTAATACCAATTGCCCTTGGTTTCCAAGCATAACAATTTCCATGACACACCTCAGATGAAGCTAATTAAAGTACACTGAAGAAAACAGTTAAGCACTTGTTACAATGTGCTACTGTCATTAACGCGGGTATCGTCCGCGCCACTTGAAATATTTAACAACTCATCAAAGCATTATATCCCTTCATAAGCAAATCCGTTATAAAATACATACAATCCTTTCCGTTATGGGGGCCATTGCTTATCATTTCAAAACCTGGCCCACTTTATTAAAAACTTGATGAGTCTGTGTTACTGAAGTGGTACCCTGTAGACTCAGTGTTAAAGTATTTATACGGAACGCACTTCAAATTCGTGAAAATGACAAACGGAAATTTTCAGAAAAGTTAACTAAAAATTATAGACTTATCATTGATTTAATCAATTTTCATTTTTCATTAGTATGACATCACTACCTCAAATTCGGCCGCGACACCAGCAAGGGCAATGAATCCAACGCCAACCGCAACCGATGTACTATAGCCTAATAAGAAGATTAGCCAAAAACCACCTTTAAACGCAAAAAGCAACGTTGCCATCACCAAGAAGGCCTCACTCAAGTTGCCAAAGGTTAAATACCGGCGCGGCAAGAACTTACTAAACGGCGGCAATCAATCCATCGGTTAGCTGTAATAATAGAGAGCGCGTCGCGAAGAACGTCGTTTTTCAGGCTTTGCCAATTGGGGGCCATTAACAAAATCAAGGCTTTCCATTTCAAAACCTGGCCCACTTAGACAAAGCACCGTTTTTTTGGGAATGCGCTCGTCTGCATGTATTCTAATAAATGGCCTTTGAATTGGGGGCCATTAACAAAATCAAGTCTTTTCATTTCAAAACCTGGCCCACTTTTTTAAAAACTTGATGACTCTGTGTGACTGAAGTGGTACTCGGTGGACTGAAGTGTTAAAGTATTTAACCTCTGTACCGGACAAAAGTCCGTAACAAGCAAGATTTATGGTAGGGCCTAATATAAGAATTTCGGCCGTCCAAAGCAGCAAGCTTTGGACTCCATGGGATTTTCTGCATTGGATACAATATTAGAATATGCTAATATGACTACTGTATGACTGATGAACAAACTTGATCTGACGTTTAATGAAGGGATAACCAAAATTGGCGTTTGGGAAAGTTATTTATTTGGTATTCCCTGAAACAACCATAATCTTTTATTTATAGTTATGATTCCTTCTAAAAATCCTCCAAACTCTTATGAAAAGCTGGCTTTCAGTGCAATCCTCGCCGCTATCGTGTGGATGATTTGGTTTCATCTGGCCGGCCCTCAAGCCTTTGCCTACATTCTAAACCATTGGGAGATATCGCTTACAATGGTTTTTGGATCCCTGATCGCGGGGGCAACGAGCGAGGGCGGCGGCGCGGTGGCGTTTCCGGTGTTTACTAAATTATTACACATCCCTGCTACTGAAGCTAAAATTTTTTCTCTTGCTTGCCAAAGCGTTGGTATGACAGCGGCCGCCCTTGTCATTATGTACATAGGGCTTTGTGTAGAATGGCGTGTGATTCGCTGGGCAAGTTTAGGCGGTGTGATCGGCATCACACTGAGCTCAGTTATGTTAGCACCGATCTTGCCTCCCCCAGTCATCAAAATGTCGTTTACAGCGATGGTAGCGAGTTTCGCTGTCACCCTATTTGTACTCAACCGTAGCAAGCGATTTTGCCAGGTACGCATACCGTTTTTCGGGATGTATGAAAGAATGCTACTGTTAGTTGTCGGATTTACCGGTGGTATGATGAGCGGCCTCGTAGGCAATGGCATCGACATCATCACGTTTTCCGTCATGGTGCTATTATTCCGTCTCAGTGAAAAGATTGCGACTCCCACCTCGGTTATTTTGATGGCAATTAACGCAACCGTGGGCTTTGCCTTACACGTCTTTGTTATTGGCGACTTTCCACCGCAGGTTTATGCCTACTGGCAAGCTTCCATTCCAGTGGTAGTCATTGGTGCGCCAATTGGGGCAATTATTTGTAGCCGATTGAAGCGTATGACGATAGTGTGGCTATTGATTGGCTTGATTTTCGTAGAAGTTATCAGTTCACTTTGGCTCATTCCGTTGACGCCGGCGGTGATCATCACCTGCCTAACAACCTTTGTGGTATTTTCCAGCCTTTACTATTGGATGTACCACACTCATGAGTATAATAAATCAGGAACATTCAAAAACAGTCAAAATGAAACGAGGTGTGTATTTCAGGAACTTCTGAACTAAGTGTGCCTCTAGCTGATAGCGACCCAAAACTTGACTTGTGAATGATTCCAATCAAAACGAGGTAAATTTTAAAACAGGAGTCCAAACTAACGTTTGACAGTCGTCAAACGTTAGTTTGGCAGTCGTCCAAACTTTAGTTTGGCAACGGAGTCCAAACTTTAGTTTGGCAGTCGCGGCGGCCGCCGCGGGTTTGGCAGAGTAATGATACGCGGGCCTGTCATTCACATAAATTTTGTATTGTTATTTGGGCTATCTTGTTTGAGGGCCATAAAATACTTTGGAGGTTTTCAAATCAAGTTATGGCCCTCTAACGCGCAAAAATCCTCTTAAAGACCAAAAATCCGATGTCTTAAAGACATCGTCTTTTTAGCAATTTAATTAAAAAATGGTTAAAATAACAATTAGGCGCAAGAAAGATAAACAAACGCGTTCTATAGAAACAATTGATGACATTAAGCAAGAAATGATTTCTGCTTTTAATAGCAAGGAATTGAAGGCGGCGAATGCGTTGCTTAATGAACTACGGCTGTCTTACGCCGATACACCTCATCTCGTTGCCGAGAGTCTTTCCGATATTGCTCAAGCGATTACCAATAAAAAAAGAAAGTTGGCACTGCTTGAAGAGGCTTTTAAGCTCAACCCGAATAATCCGACGATTCTCAATCGCTATGGTTATGCCTTAGCTAAATTCAAACCTGAACAAGCTAAAAAAGCGTTTGAACTGTTTGAACGCGCTGTAAAAATCGATCCTCATAATGTTAAAACTTGTTATAAGTACGCGTTAGCTTTGGATAAGCATGGGCAAACCGAAAAAGCCTTTGAGATGTTTGAACGGGCGTTGCAACTTGAGCCAACTAATTACAAGGCATTGACTAGCTATGCCATCGCACTCACTCATCACGAGCGGGCTGAAAAAGCTTTTGAGCTATTTGAGCGTTCATTACAAATCAATGCCAATGACACCATCGCGTTGACTAGCTATGGCAACGCGTTAGCGGACAACGGCGAGTTTCAAAAAGCCTTTGATTTGTTTGAAAAGTCTTTGCAAATTAATCCTGATAATCACATTACCTTATTTATGTATGCCACGGTATTAGAAGCGGCACAGAGATATAAAGAGGCTATCTCTCACTTGGAAAAAATAATAAGGCTTGATGATCTGTCGCTAGGTTACAGGAGGCATTTTATTTTCCTCAAGTTAGGGCAACTTTGCTATCTCGCCAAACAGGAAGCCAATGGCAAAAGATATTTTGATTGGGTGATTAAAAATACCAGACAGGCTGACGTTGGGCGCTTACAAGCCGCAAAGCATATTCTCGCCATTCGGCCGTATAGTCAAGAAGCCATTGATTTATTACGAGAAATTACCGAAAATTCTCCCCAGTACACCCAAGCCTTGAGAATGTTGTCTTTGGAGTTGAAGCCAAAGGATTATTTTGAACGGTTTAAGACAAGTGCTGAAAGTTCATTGAAAGATACCGAAATGCTCAATCGGGCAATGTATCACAAAATACTCAATGAAATCAGTATGCTAAAAGCGATTGCCTACCAGATTGTTAAGGACGACAGAGCCAGTGTGGTGTTATCCAAAGTTATTGCGAGCATTGAAAGCACTTATGAAAAGATTACTCAGCTGCGGAATGAGGAAAAAACCCAGGTTGAGCAAATGCCCACCAATAACTATGAAGAAATCGTCGCGATTATTTCACGTACCGTGCATGACATTGTTGATCTTGCCAATAATCAACTTGCCATCATCAAACGTCGTCTTCAGCGAATTCTGAAAGGCTTAACCGAAAAAGATCGTTTTTTTCACAAACTGGAAAAATTGTTGCAACGGGTTGAAAGCACCGAAACGGCTTTAAATGACTTGAAATCCATCAATGAAGGCCTCAATTTGCATAACAATACCTTCAAAGTCAAGGCACTCTTTGAACCTTGGCAAATAACATCAACACTCCAACACGCTACCTTAGCGTTTGATATCCAAAATGGTGACGCTGAGTTTGTTGGCGATGAAGAAAAAATCAAGAGTTTTATAAGTGAATTGATGGCAAACGCGCTGAAACATAATCCAGATAAAGCGGATTTTAAGATAAAGATTTCATCAAAAGATATTGAGGGTGTGCCACATAACCCCCGCAAAATCGGGCACATAAAGCGTTTAGGGGAGAAAAAATACCTTTTCATCACCTTTAGTGATAACGGTAAAGGCATTCCACCCGAAAAAAAGGCGTGGATATTTTTACCTTTGGAAACCACGTCAAAAGAAGGCAGTGGGCTAGGTTTATTTATTATCAAAAGAACACTGGAAAAGATGAAAGGACATATTATTGAAACAGGTACCCAAGGCGCACACTTTAAAATCGACATACCTTATAGAGAACAATAATGCGGCAAAACTTAGACATTTCCAATATCTATCTGTTGTTGGTTGAAGATAACCCCGACTACTTGGAACTGTTAATAGAAGAATTGGCCGATTTGGGTTATCAACATATCGAAACCGCGTCTGATTCTAACGAAGCCAGAGACAAATTGAATCAGCACCTGTTTGAAATCATTGTTGCTGATATGAGACTTGGGAAAGACAGTGGTGGCGGATTTGTGGTGTTTGATGAAATTCAGAAACGCAATCTCACTGCGGCTGTCATTATTTTCACCGCTAACGACACCGTAACGGATTGCCGCCACGCCTTTAAATTAGGTGCTTGGGACTACATTTCCAAGAATATGAAGGGAGATGTGTTTGAAGCGTTGCACGAATCTATCCAAGAAGCCATTACCTACCTCAATCGGTGGGGCAACCGCAAAGATGAGATGTGGATAACGGAAAATAAAGCCGCGCTGTTAGCCCAATATTGTAACCAATACGTGGCAGTGATCAATAACCAAGTGATTGACTTTGCCGAGACGGAAGAAGCGCTAAAGGAGCGGATTCGTGAACGGAAGTTGCCGCTGTTTTTGCTGGTTATCCGAAAGATTGAAGCAGAAACTCCGCCACTCCCGTCGATAACCGAATTGCTACCACAAGAAGAAAGTGACACGCTGGAATTCAAAAGCACTTTGCAATGGGATATTAAAAAAAGTCGTCAAAATGACGAATTACGGTTTGAAGTACTCGGTACACTGGTGGGTTTTATGAACCATGAAGGCGGTACATTACTGATAGGCATACAAGATGATCACAGCGTATTGGGCTTAGAACCAGACTTAAATATATTAGGGCAAGGCAAAAACCTTGATGACTTCCAACAACTGCTAAACAACCTTATTAGTGATCGCATCGGCACTGCATTTGCCCCACTGATCAAAATCCGCGTTGAAAAGATTGAAGGCAAGGAAATTTGTGCAATTGATGTTAAAAGAGCAGCGGAACCCGTTTTTTTGGCAGTTCAAGAAGGAAAACAGCGCGTCAAAAAATTCTACACACGTCAGGGTAATACCACCCGTCTGCTTGACGTTGAACAAACACACCATTATATTCGCTTAAATTGGAAATAAAGTAGGGGCAGGAGTCCAAACTTTAGTTTGGCAGGAGTCCAAACTTTAGTTTGGCTGCACGGCGGCCAAGTTTAACCTAATTTTTTTAGGAGCAATATTAGCGATACTAGCACAGTAAGGCGGAAGTTTCCATACCACCCCAACGCCAACGGCTAAAGCCGTTGTCTAAAAGCTCAAGTACCCTGAAGGGCACTAAAAGAGAGTTAGTAGGCTTTAGCCTACTTTAGCTTTTAGACAACCGCTTTAGCGGTTGGCGGTAGGGTGGGATGAAGATTTCCACTCTCCTGCACTGCGCGTGAGGCGATAAATCGCCTACTACAAACGGGGCCTTTTCCTTAAATTTACCCGATCATTTTCAATGGCGTGTCAAATGAATCGGCTTTAGAGAAAAGCAGAAAATAGTGGACAGATCATGTTTTTCTATCAAGGCGAACTTTACTATTAGAGTATTTCAGAAAAATACCCCATGACATCCAAGATAAATCTTGGACTCCTCCCCAAGATAAATCTTGGACTCCATCCCAAGATAAATCTTGGACTCCATCCCAAGATAAATATTGGATTCATCCCCAAAGAGATTAATTAATGAATGGAAATTTTTGATTACCTGTTTGACACAAGAAAATCTAATATTCTAGAAGGTGTTCTTGGCAGAACCCATTTAGATAATCTAAAATCTGTGTTAAACGTTCATATTCTCGAATATATTCAATCAAATAAACCTGAATCATTAAAATATATCAAACTTATATGTGATCTTAATAATCAGGTTTATGATGAAGAATTTACCAAGCTTCCTAAATACGACACTTCAAATAAAGAAGTTGTTATTGTTCGTGATAACAGCCTGGTAAATGCTTGTAAACTGTTAAAAAGACAAAGGTTTGTTGGCTATGATACCGAATCTAAGCCAGTCTTTAAAAAAGGACAACCACCGAATCGTATAGCGCTTATCCAAATTGCTACTTGTGAGAAGTGTTTCCTGTTTCAAATAGGTCAGTTAAACAATATCAGTCCACTTCTTCAGTTGTTAAAGTGTGATGATATCAGGAAAATTGGCGTTGGGATTAAACATGATAATACGCAAATTTTCCAAAATTTTGGTTGTAAAATCTCCAACGTTGTTGAACTGAATGAAATCTTTCAGGAGGTGGGTAATAAAAATACAATTGGTTCAAAGCAGCTAGTTGCCAGAGTGCTGAAAAAAAAACTTAGAGAAAAAACGCAAAATCTCCATTTCTAACTGGGAGATAAACCCACTCAGTCAGCAACAGATTCAATATGCAAGTGATGATGCTTTTTCCGCACTTGAAGTCTTCCTGAAACTTAAAAATTTATTTAAACAATTTAATCACTTGACGCCTAAGCGGATACTGAGTTTATTAGCCATTAAATAATTTTACGGATGCTAACTACCCGTCCATAGATTCTTCAAAAATAAAGTGAATAAAAACAATAGTTTTCGTCGTAAAAATACCGAAAAACTTCTGGACGGGTACTTATCCTGAAAAACAATGCCATTAAGTAGGGGCGTTCGCTGGGGTGGTGAAAAAAAGGTTCCAACGGGTTCTAAAACTTGATCCCATTTTTATTCCGCTTAGTAAAATTTTTTTAAAAACAATAGACTTGTCCGTAAATAAGAAAGCTAGGGGCGTTGCCCCTGGCTTTAATAACACATACCGAAGGGGCTAATAGAAAAGCCCCTTTGGTACGACATTAATATAGCCAGTGTATCTACCTGGAGGGAAGGAGGGAAGCTAACAAAACCATCCTGGTGACAGGTAATTTCTTCATAAGACATCGCGTCAAGGAAATGTCTGCTGCACGGTGTTGGGCTTGCCTCGTAAAAATGCGGCGAGCTATAATGACGAAAGGAGCTTTATATCGTTTCGCATTTCGCGGGATTGAATAGGCAATAGTGTCTTGATGAGAAGAATTAGTCTCATCAGAATAACCCTAAAACCCGTCTTCAAACCCCAACATTCGGTGCTGTTGGTTTAAATAAAAATAAACCGCTCAGCACCACACACAACGCCCGTTCACTGAGAACCAACCTCAAAAAGTCGTTGGTTAACTCAGATGATAGCGTTAGAGTTCCTTAACACTTTAGTCAAGGCACGTCTTTGAACTTCGATGCTCGCTTTTAACAAAGCCTCATCAGCTTCAAAGCTATCTTGGATGTAGTACAGCCAATCAGACATGACTCCCAAAAAGTCACGTAATTGACCTTCATAATTTAATAATTGGTAAGTTAAGTCTAAAGTCCTCATTTCTTGATTGGGAGGTGTTGTTTCCAATAGAACGGCTATTAGTTCAGAATTAGATAACTTTGAAACCCCTTCTTTTAATAATCGATGATACAGCTCACTTGAAGCCAGCTTCTGATCCATATAGCATCCTCTTTATGTCTGAGTCAATAAAGTAAGTAAGTCTTTGTGAGAAGTTCTTTTAAGTGGGACTTCAAAAGACCTAGATTGTGAGGAAGCTACTTTCAAAAAGGATTTATAAACGGGTTTTTGACGAGATAAGCTGAGATTGGAAGCTGGCATTCATGAGTTTTTTCGGCAATTTCAATGAGAAATCATGAATAGAGTTGTGCGAAAATAAGGGTTTTGTTAGCTTCCTTCCTTCCCTCCAGGTAGATACACTGGCTATATTAATGTCGTACCAAAGGGGCTTTTTTTCTATTAGCCCCTTCGGTATGTGTTATTAAAGCCAGGGGCAACGCCCTGGCTTTCTTATTTATTGACGGACAAGTCTAATCAAGTATTATTTAAATCATTAATCATTAATCATTAATCATTAATCATTAATCATTAATCATTAATTATTAATGATTTTCACCAAGCGTTCGCCCTGGCTTAATGATTAAGGAGGTACATCATGGTACAAGGGCCAATGTTATTGGTCATTTTAGTCGTGGCGATTGTATTTATCGTCATCGCGACCTCAAAGTTTAAATTACATCCATTTATCGCGTTAATAGTCGCCTCTTATGGAATAGGTGCCTCGGCCGGAATGCCGCTGATGGACATAGACAAAACTATCGCCAACGGATTTGGCGGAATCCTCGCCTATATCGGAATCGTGATCATACTTGGGACAATCATCGGAACAATACTGGAGAAGTCAGGTGCAGCAATCACCATGGCTGATACCGTTTTAAAAGTGGTTGGGCAAAAGCACCCAGCCCTAGCCATGAGCATCATCGGCTATATCGTCTCGATTCCCGTCTTCTGTGACTCCGGTTATGTCATTCTGTCGTCGCTCAAAAAATCTCTCTGCAAAAAAGCCAAAGTGTCGGCCGTCACTCTGTCAATCGCACTGGCAACCGGACTCTATGCCACCCACACACTGGTACCACCGACACCTGGCCCAATTGCCGCGGCCGGTAATCTCGGCTTAAGCAACCGCCTTGGATTGGTTATTCTATTCGGTGTTGCGATTTCTGTGTTCACAGCTTTCGCTGGCTATCTGTGGGCGAACTTTATTGGGAAGCGCACAACCTCGGCCGAAGATGTCGAAGAATTTGAGTTTGATGAGAAAGCCGAACGCGCCAAGTATGGAATTCTGCCAACGGCCTTTCAGGCCTTTTCGCCGATATTGATTCCAATACTCTTGATCGGCCTAGGCTCAGTAGCGGCCTTTCCCTCGGAACCTGTTGGAAACGGCGGAATTGCCAAGGCACTACTATTCCTTGGACAACCAATCAATGCATTACTGATTGGGTTAATATTGGCAATGCGCTTGCTCCCCAATTTCTCAAAGGAAACGCTAACTGGCTGGTTTGAAGAAGGCTTAAAAGGCGCAGCAACGATTATCATCATCACTGGTGCCGGCGGCGCATTAGGTACTGTTCTAAAAGCAACGCCTATCGGCGCTTATTTAGGAGACACGCTGACTCAGTTTAATCTAGGTATCTTCCTACCATTTATTATCGCAGCCGCCCTAAAATCAGCCCAAGGATCATCGACTGTCGCGCTAGTGACAACCTCGGCATTAGTGGCACCCCTGATGGCAACACTCGGACTTGATTCAGAAATAGGGCGAGTATTGACGGTTATGGCAATCGGGGCCGGCGCAATGACAATCTCACACGCCAATGACAGTTATTTCTGGGTAGTATCGCAATTCAGCGGCATGGATGTCTCAACCGCTTATAAATCCTTTACCGTAGCAACACTGATCCAAGGAATTGCCACCATTATTATTGTTGGGATTTTGGCCGTTATTTTATTGTAAGAATGATTATAACACAGAGACACCTGTGAACTCTGTGTTAAAGCATTTATTGCATTGAGTCTGCATGTCTAATAAATACGCTTTGAATTGGGGGCCATTAACAAAATAAAGCTTTTTCATTTTACAACATGGCCCACTTTTTTAAAACCTTCAAGCGTTAAAAACTCACCCCTATCCGTTTTGAAATCTTCTTAACGATAGACACGGAGTTACAGATGTATAATAAATAAATTCTTTCTCGTTTGTAGTAGGCGATTTATCGCCTGAAACGGTAAAAATTTTCTAGTTTCTAGTTTGTAGTTTGTAGTTTGTAGTAGGCGATTTATCGCCTGAAACGGTAAAATTTATCTAGTTTCTAGTTTCTAGTTTCTCGTTTTCTCGTTTTCTCGTTTGTAGTAGGCGATTTATCGCCTGAAACGGTAAAAATTTTCTAGTTTCTAGTTTCTAGTTTCTAGTTTGTAGTAGGCGATTTATCGCCCACGATTATAGCCTAAGCGTATGGATGGCTTTGCCAATTTATGGCCGGCTCAGGTAGTCTGCATGTACAATAAATCGTCTTTGAATTGAGGGCCATTAACAAAATCAAGCTTTTCAATTTGACAACCTGGCCCACTTTTTATTCAACACAGAGACACGGAGTTACACGGCGTTTCACAGAGATGTTGTACCAAAGACTTGAGGACTCTGTGTAACTCTGTGGTACTCTGTGAACTCTGTGAACTCTGTGTTAAAGATTTTTATAGACAACGTTTTTCAATGAGTTAGCCAATTTGTCACGAAAATCAAAAAACCTTTGGCGTTTTTAAAAACGATTGTATAATACGCTCCCTATTTGCACCGAAGCGGTGCAGGTATTAAGAGTGGCCGAGTTGATGTCCAATCAACGCGCAAGTCACCACGATGAGATTTTCATCGCATGTTGTACCTGACAATGGGGCCCCATTATGGCCGGTTCTTTTCCCGTTATTTTTTATTAAGGAGTTATTTAATGGCCTTTAGTGATTTTAAAACGATTGCTCAAGTTCAAGAAGAATACCAGATCAAGTATTCTGAAGAAGATTTCATTGAGTATCTTGATTTAAAACCCTCTGATATTTTTATCAAGGAATTTGACTTTAGTGATAAAAATATGGACATATTTACATCAGAGGCTTCAAGATGTGAAAATGTGATTTATCCTCTTTGTCGAGAAGTTTATAAGACGTTTGTCGATAAATATACCCTTTGGAGCCATAAATCCATCACTTATGATGCGAAATTAACTGGAACACCAGATTATTTGTTTTCAAGCAAGTCCGAGTTAGGCAAAACGGTTATGGGCTTACCAATGTTTACGGTATCGTAACAGATGGCGAAGTTTGGCAGTTTGGAAAATTAATATCTAACCTATTTACTAAGAATAGAACCAGAATAACCATTAGTGATTTAGATAAAATCTTTGGAGCCATCGGTTTTTTATTATCACAAAGATAGCAAGCAAGCGTAGGAAGGGTAAAGTGACAATTGACTTATCACAAACTTTGCTAAACCCATCGCGCCTTTTTTCCTGAACTTAAAGCCCCAAGGCACGAAGCAAAGGGCTTTATTGGGTGTCTTATGTTCGGCAAATTATTTAAACTTACTACGAACAGACATTTATCAGACATATGTAAGAGACTCAATGGCAATGAGTCTGCATGTACAATAAATGGCCTTTGAATTGAGGGCCATTAACAAAATCGAGTTGATTAATTTGACAACATGGCCCACTATTTGTTCAACCGTCAAGCGTTAAAAACTCACCGCCTATCCGTTTTGAAATCTTCAACACAGAGACACAGAGTTCCACTTCGGTTTCACAGAGATGTTGTACCAAAGACTTGAGGACTCTGTGTAACTCAGTGGTACTCTGTGAACTCTGTGTTAAAGATTTTTATAGACAATGTTTTTCAATGACTTAGCTGTTTTGTCACGCAAATCAAAAAACCTTTGGCGTTTTTAAAAACGATTGTAGAATACCTATTCTATCTGCACCCAAGCGGTGCCGGTTTTTCAAGTGGCCGAGTTGATGTCCAATCAACGCGCAAGTCACCGCGGCCGTTTCATCGCATGTTGTACCTGACAATGGGGCCCATCCTTGACTGAATGAGCGTACCTTTATACTCAAGATGGGAACAAGGACTTTTTGACAAAAACTTTTGGGCTCAAATAAAGGATTTGTGGGTTGAAGCCTCAAAATTCCGCGAGGACTTTTGTACGCCTGGCGAACATTACAACAGAGAAGAAAAATGTGTCATCCTTCAAATTGGTGTCGCACAGAGAATAATTGTGGCGGTGAATTTAAGTCCGCTCACTCGCTTTTGATTTGACAAAAATGTCTGTTATTCTAATATATTTTATATTGTCTCATTTTCTTCAGGAGAAAACCTGATGACAAAAATCATGGCTTGTGTTTCAAGCGGGTTGAGTACCTTTTCAACGGCTTGGGCATTGGGATTGTCACTTAATCAGACCTATTTTTTGCCCGGGGATACTTTGAGCCTCACATTAGATGATCTGATTGGCTAAAACTGTCAAAGGAGGAGTACCGGCGATGACAACTTCACCAGTCAACAATGAACTTGATAATGAACTTTGTGAAAAAGCGCGTCAATTAGGCAAACATACCACACAAGCTGAGGTGATACATAAGGCCTTAGAAGTCTACGTGTACTATTTGCAAAAAAGGGCCAATATCGTTTCGCAACAACTCGCTATTTTGGATGAATTTGGTCAAATTGATTATGACGATGATTATGATTACAAAAAGCTTAGAAATTTCAAACGTACTGGTTGATGCCTGTATTTGGTCATTCCTTTTGCGTCGTCGTGACGCATCATTGGAAAGTTTAGAGAAACAAACACTGCTGAAGTTAATTAAACAAACACGCGTCGTCTTGTTAGGCGTTGTCCGTCAAGAAGTACTCTCAGGCATTCGTGAAACACCGCAATTTGAACGAATACGCAAAAAACTGCGTGCTTTTCCAGATTTTCCGTTGACAACAGAGGATTATGAAAAAGCCGCAGAATTTTATAACATTTGCCGTACCAAAGGTGTGCAAGGTTCACCAACCGATTTCTTGTTATGTGCTGTATCACACCGTTATGATTTTCCGATTTTTACGACTGATAAAGATTTTGAACATTTTAAAAAATATATTGATTTTCAATTATATTCTGTTGCTAACACCTAATATCAGTAGATAAAAAACACTTAAGTCGGGTGGGCAAGCCGGCGAGAGTCAGAAAAATCTGGTCATCAGTGCCCGCTTGCCCTAGCTTCACAACATTTATCCATAAATATTTAATGGATTTCGCAACTCACCACGGCCGTTTCATCGCATGTTGTACCTGACAATGGGGCCCCATCCTTGACTGAATGAACGTACCTTGATAAGCCATTTGTTATCTAAAAATTTTCAATGACTTACCCAAATTTTCACGGTAAAAAACCGTTGAATTGGTTAAAGACGACTGTCTAATGACGGCCCCATCCGCACCCAAGCGGTGTCGCTTTTTCAAGTGGCCGACTTGATGTCCAATCTTAACGCCAATCTTAACGTCGATCTTTTCATCCCGATAGTGAGCAAAGGTTGCGTCCATAACTTAAAAATCATGTCATATCGTCATTTCACCTTAAAAAAAGTCAAACAGGAATTGAAGATAAAAGTCGTTGAAGATCAAGAGCGGTTTTCTCAAATTAAGGAAGTGAGTGATTATTTATCAACGACTCTAAGATACAATATTCCATTAGCGTTGGCGGTTGGTAATTGTTGAAGCCAAAAATGAAAATATCACTGGTGGTTTAGGACAATGTATAGCCGAAATGTTTGCGTCAAGCATCTTTAACGATCAAGAAGGGGAACATTTACCAAAAATCTATGGTGCCGTAACAACGGGCAATACCTGGCGGTTTTTAGAATATCAGGATAAGACGGCTTTTATTGATCGGGTAGAATATCACATTAGCAATGTGAATAAAATTGTTGGCATTTTGACTGAAATGGCAACCTAACTAAATGGCAACCTAACTACTTTCAATTCAATCTGAATGGACAACATGATAAAACATTTCAAAGTCATTGGACTTTATCATAAAATGAATTTTGACTTCAAATTCAATGACGATCTTAATATCCTCACCGGCAAAAACGGGGTTGGAAAAACGACCGTTCTCCGGCTTATTTGGTATCTCATTAGTGGGAATATTGATAAAATCATGCCGACGATTGATTTTGATGAGCTTGAGATTGAAACCAATCGTTTTATGCTTAATTTGAAAGTGTCTAGGCAGTCAGAGCTTAGCATGAGTTGGAATATCGGAAATGGCAAGCAAACCAAGACGCTGAACATGGAACCATCTGAAGTTGAGAAAGCTTCTCAAATGCTCAATCAGGACATTCTCAAGGTTTCTCAATCTACTACTTTTTTTCCAACGTTTAGACGTATCGAAGGCGGGTTTGCCACCGATAAGCCGCTAAAAAAAGAAATGGGGGAGTTATATGACGCGTTTCTTCAGGAAAAAATCTATCATGGACTTGAGAATGCTTTTAGTGATTTATCAAACTATCTCTCGGTGGAGAAACACCAGTTTGTGACTTCCGTTTCGACAGACGATCTGACTCGGCTACTGACTCAACAATATGCCGAGATTTCAGAACGTATCAACCAATTACAAAATAAACTCTCTCAATTCATAACTGAGCGTACTTCAAACACTTTTTCATCAGCCACTGCCAACACCAAGTCTGAAAGACTGGAACAGACGCTGAAAGAAATTCAATCGAAGGTGGATGAAGTCAAGACTCAAAAAGAGGAATTGCTCCGTCCATTTACCGTACTTTCAGACACAGTAAAAGAGATTTTTCAATACGAAGGCCTACAAATCACCGAAACATGTCGATTGGCAAAGATTGCTATTGAGAATACTCATGCAGCAAGGCACTCAAAATCAATTTATCGTGGCGACGCATTCGCCATTTATTTATGCGAAGTATCCTGAGAAAGAATTGAGGTTGGATAAAGGAAACGAATAATGCCACAAATGTCACCTCTTACCGCCGATGAACTCGTTGCCACACTGATTCATACGACGCTGCCAACCATTTTGGTTGAGGGTAAATATGATATGACGATATACCGGTGGTTGGAAAACCACATTGGGCTATCTCACACAGATATTCTCCCTTGAAAGTGTGATTGAGTGGTTTGCATTTGAAGTTGAACAATATAGAGCGGGTAAGGAACATCAGGTTGATTTTCATATCAATCACTGATGTTACGCACTGAACTTCCAAGCCTTGGGATAAACCCCAAAGCTGGCAAGCGTTAGTCCGCTAAAACTAACTAGAACGCGAGTACAAACAAATCGGAAAACGCGATAAAAGGTTTTAGTCACCTTTAGGTTCCTGGACGCTTTTAGCCTTGGGATTTATCCCAAGGCTTGTGGAAGCTGAGTGCGTAACATGAGTCAATCAGATTGTGAAGTTGGGTGAAACTGGCATGAATACCAATTTAATAGCGGTTCGAGGCTTTCAATCTCCGTTGCAAAACACCTTATTAGAAATCCAATCCGAGTATCAACTTAAAATAAGGGGAAAAATCCTTTTTGAGCTACTCACCCGATATCTCAGTGCAACCAAGCGCAAGCCTAAGCATAGCACCCAAGCACTTTATGAGATAGGCATTAAATTGGTTTTGAAAACGAAAGACATAAACCAATGACAAACGAAAAAATTTTGAACAAGATTACACGGATTAAAGGATTAGCAGGATTTTAAATCCTCTTATTTCAAGAGAATCTGATACAATAAACACTTTTTAATCCTGTCAATCTTTTAATCTGTTTAATCCTGTTCAAAATCTTTTTATCATCAAACTCACTTTGAAAACGAGAGACATAAACCAA
This sequence comes from Candidatus Parabeggiatoa sp. nov. 2, assembly GCA_002085445.1. Classification (GTDB taxonomy): domain Bacteria; phylum Pseudomonadota; class Gammaproteobacteria; order Beggiatoales; family Beggiatoaceae; genus Parabeggiatoa. The sequence goes on along the minus strand of NBMI01000019.1, from coordinate 44,921 downwards.
TGACAAACGAAGAATTGCTCAAAATCATTAAACAAGCCGCCAAGGATGGTGTGAAAGAACTTAAACTACCACGAAGGGGATTAACGGAATTGCCCCCAGAAATCGGTCAGTTGACCCAGCTTACCTCGCTATCTCTTTATGGGAATCAACTGACAGCTTTGCCCCCAGAAATCGGTCAGTTGGCCCAGCTTACCTGGCTAGACATTGAGGGGAATCAACTGACGATCTTGCCAAAAGAAATCGGTCAGTTGACCAAACTAACAACGTTACTGCTCGTGAATAATCAACTGACGGCCTTGCCAAAAGAAATCGGTCAGTTGACCCAGCTTACCGGGCTATACCTTTTTGGGAATCAACTGACAGCCTTGCCAAAAGAAATCGGTCAGTTGACCCAGCTTACCTGGCTAGATATTGAGGGGAATCAACTGACGACCTTGCCCTCAGAAATCGGTCAATTGACCCAAACCAAGCTAAACCTAAAGTCGAATAAACTGACGGCCTTGCCAAAAGAAATCGGTCAGTTGACACAGCTTACCGAACTAAACCTTTGGGGGAATCAATCGGTGCTTTTGCCCCTGGAATTCAAACGGTTGAAGGTGATACAACTTATTAAACAAGCCGCCAAGCATGGTGTGACAACACTTCACCTATCATGCAGGGGATTAACGGAATTGCCCCCAGAAATCGGTCAGTTAACCCAGCTTACCGAGCTAAACCTTAGATGGAATCAACTGACTGCCTTGCCGAAAGAAATCGGTCAGTTAACCCAGCTTACCGAGCTAAACCTTGGAGATAATCAACTGACGGCCTTGCCGTCAGAAATCGGTCAGTTGACCAAGCTTACCAAGCTAGACATTAGCTATAATAAACTGACGGCCTTGCCTTCAGAAATAGGTCAATTGACCCAGCAGCTTACCTCACTAGAGCTTGGAGGGAATAAACTGACGACCCTGCCCCCAGAAATCGGTCAGTTGACCCAGCTTCCCAAGCTAGACCTTAGTAGTAATAAACTGACGACTTTGCCCCCAGAAATCGGTCAGTTGACCCAGCTTCCCAAGCTAGACATTAGTGGTAACAAACTGACGACTTTGCCCCCAGAAATCGGTCAGTTGACCAAGCTTACCAAGCTAGACATTAGTGGTAACAAACTGACGGCCTTGCCCCCAGAAATCGGTCAGTTGACCAAGCTTACCAAGCTAGACATTAGTGGTAACAAACTGACGACTTTGCCCCCAGAAATCGGTCAGTTGACCAAGCTTACCAAGCTAGACATTAGTGGTAACAAACTGACGATTTTGCCCCCAGAAATCGGTCAGTTGACCAAGCTTACCAAGCTAGACATTAGCTATAATAAACTGACGGCCTTGCCTTCAGAAATCGGTCAATTGACCCAGCTTACCTCACTAGAGCTTGGAGGGAATAAACTGACGACCCTGCCCCCAGAAATCGGTCAGTTGACCCAGCTTACCGAGCTAAACCTTGTTGGAAATAATCAACTGACGGCTTTGCCCCCATAAATCGGTTTTTTGGTCAATCTGAAAGAACTTTCTTATGATGAAGAACTGGAAGAACTTGGTTATGAAGAACCTGATTATTATTATGATAATAGTGACTAACACTTGACAATAATCCACTATAATCACCACCGCCCGAAATTGTCAAACAAGGCACAAAAGCCATTTTAGCCTATCTCCAAGCACAACTACAGGAAAATATTAAAAAACAATGACTTACTGCTTGACGGAATTTGCAATCCTGTCTGTAACGTTTTCTTCTATCCTTTACGCTCTGCAACTCAGTAAGGGAGCGCTGCGATGTTCAACGTTACTGACAGGTTGCAAACCCTGTCAGACATTAGAACCTTAGAAGATGTCGCAGTGAACCAATTACTCTATGGCTGGGACTGGCGCACCCAAGACTTGGTGTTATCGCGCCTTGACCAAATAGGCGAAGGACAACATTTGATTTTGCCAAAAGTGGATCGTATGCTCGGTGCCAACGGATTTTATTCACTCTCGCCACTGTTTGATGAACGTATTATTGAGCTAAGTTTTGCTATACCTTCCACCCTTAAACTGGCCGGCGGTGATGACAAAGTGATTATGAAACGGGCCTTTAAAAGCCAGTTACCTCGTCGAATTATAACTCGTCCTAAAGTAGGTATGCGCGTTCCAGTTCACTTTTGGTTTCAGAATGAAATGAAATCATATATGCAGCATATCTTCAGTAGAAACGCTATTAACCGGGCCGGTATTTTTAATTATGAGCGTATCCAGAAACTCATGGAATATGACATCGGCGAAGCCCAGCCACGTTATGGCCTCAAACTCTGGATGCTATTAACTTTTGAAATGTGGAGAAGAAGAGTCATTGAAAATGAAGAATGACAACGAATGCGAATTAAGAATTAAAAATTAAAAATGTATAATGAACAAAGACTTATAAAATAACTGCCAATGAAGATGTTTTTATAAGTTATTGATTTTATAAGATTCAATTTAACTCTTAATTCGCATAACCGCATAACGAGGAAAAAAACATGACTCAATTTGAAGAAAGAACCGACAATGCGCCCAACATTCAGGACATCTATAAGGTACACTATTTCAATCCCGAACAAACGGCCGTTTTTGAAGCACCTGAAGATCATTCGTATTATTTCAAAACGTTCATAGGTACCCACAACGTAGAAGTTGAACGTGGCGATTGTGTTTATTTATTGAGTGCTGACAAGAAAACGGCTTTTTTGAAGCGTGGTTGGTGTCAAATTGAATCTTGCCATTGTGCAACCATCGTGCGTGGATTTATGCCCGCTGATCGTTCCTGTTCACTGGCAGGCTTACCGGTACTCCCTTACGTTAACGGATGTTCCACTAAGCAAATCTTCGCGCCTCCACGCCCCGGCGATCCCACATTACAATATCTTCACATTCCGGCCCATAGTGCCGAACAGGCGCACCATATTCATTCCACAGTTCGCGTCGTTTATACGCTATCAGGCAAGGGAACGAGTGTCGTCGGATGTGCCCACATCATTTTGAAACACCTTATGGAGAATCATTGATAGTTGTGCCACTACACATATTCTCAGCAACGCCAAGTGTTGAAACGGTGCATCCTATGTTCAATGGGACTTATCTTATGAATCAAGGTCGTTAAATATTAGCAACGTTTGTAGTTTGTCGTTTGTAGTAGGCGATTTATCGCCCACAATTATAAGCGATTTATCGCCTCGCCCAGATCACCTACTACGAACAGACATTTATCAGATATTGAGTCGATAGCATTGAGTCTGCATGTACAATAAATACGCTTTGAATTGAGGGCCATTAACAAAATCGAGTTGATTAATTTGACAACATGGCCCACTTTTTCTTCAACACAGAGACACGGAGTTCCACGGAGTTTCACAGAGATGTTGTACCAAAGACTTGAGGACTCAGTGTAACTCTGTGGTACTCTGTGAACTCTGTGTTAAAGTAAATACTGTTATATTTAGCGTATCTTTAAAACGGGAGCCTTGGTGTTGGGCGATATCGTCCTAGCCATATCGGATGGCAAAAGTGTCGCTTCGAGTGGGCGGTGTGCGTCTAAAATCAAAAAAGTCAACTCTAAAAAAGGCTGACCAATCTATAACTCAATTTTAAGCACAGAAGCTCACTTTATTCTTGCGCGTTTCAAGAGAATCTGAGAGGATCTGTCAAAATTAATCAGGTCAATCCTTTAATCCGTTTAATCCTGTTCAAAAAAAATTTATCATCAAACTCACTTTGAAAACGAAAGATATAAACCAATGACAAACGAAGAATGGCTCGAAATCATTAAACAAGCCACTAATCTTTATCAAATCCAAAATCTCTCCAAACTCCGCGACACCCGGTTTCCCAAACTGCGGTGAAATCCGTGTGCAATATGATGAATAACAATACAAAAAATAAAGAAGATCAAGTTGTCATCTATCAAACATATGATAATTCTATAGAACTTGAAGTGAGCTTTGCTCATGACACCGTTTGGCTGACACAAGCTCAAATGATGGCGCTTTTTGGCAAAACCAAACAGAATATCAGCCTACATATCAACAATATATTCAAAGAAGGTGAATTAGACAAGGCATCAGTTGTCAAGGAATCCTTGATAACTGCTGCCGATGGCAAGCAATACAAAACGAAGCGGTACAATTTGGATGTCACTATATCGGTGGGTTATCGGGTTAAGTCTCAACGTGGCACACAGTTCCGCATCTGGGCAACCCAACGCTTGCGTGAATATCTGGTGCAGGGCTACAGTATCAATCAGGATCGTTTCGACCAAAACGCCGCTGAACTACAACAAGCATTGGCATTAATTCGCAAAGCGGCACGATCACCAGAAGTCAATGCCGAATCGGGGCGTGGCTTGGTGGAAATCATCACTCGTTATACCCAGACTTTCCTTTGGCTACAGCGTTATGACGAAGGTTTACTCAATGAGCCTTCATGCCAAGCAGGTGGTCGTCTTCCTAACGCTGATGAAGCGATGCAAGCCTTGCAGGAACTCAAACAGTCGCTTATGGATCGTGGCGAGGCTAGCGAACTGTTTGCTAATTTACGCGGTGACGGACTTGCTTCAATTCTCGGTAATTTGGAACAAAGTGTCTTTGGTGAGCCTGCTTATCCGACGATTGAAAGCAAGGCCGCTCATTTTTTGTATTTCGTGGTTAAAAATCACCCTTTCTTAGATGGCAATAAACGAAGTGGTGCATTCCTTTTTGTAGATTTCTTGCATCGTAATGGTCGTCTTATGAACGCCAGAGGTGAAACCATCATTAACGACACTGGGCTGGCTGCCTTAACTTTGTTGGTGGCTGAATCTGATCCAAAACAGAAAGACATTTTGATTCGCCTGATAATGAATATGTTGGCAAGGGATAATGAAGGAAATGACTGAACTTCCGCTAGTATTTCTAAACGGTTTTTTTCTAACACGCTAAAACTGAGTAGCTACTGTGATTATAATTAATATAACATTATCATCAAACTCACTTTGAAAACGAGATACATAAACCAATGACGAACAGATTTTGAACAATTGAACAAGATTACGTTTAATCCTGTTAAAAAAAATTTTATCATCAAACTCACTTTGAAAACGAAAGACATAAACCATTGCTCAAAATCATTAAACAAGCCGTCAAGGATGGTGTGAAAGAACTTAACCCGTTTCTCGTTTGTAAGTACCCGTCCATAGATTCTTCAAAAATAAAGTGAATAAAAACAATAGTTTTCGTCGTCAAAATACCGAAAAACTTCTGGACGGGTACTTAGTAGGCGATTTATCGCCCATCGTTTGTCGTTTTTCGTTTGTAGTAGGCGATTTATCGCCCACAATTATAACCTAATCGTCTCGAAGGCTTTGCCAATTTCAGGCCGACTCAGCTAGTCTGCATGTACAATAAATGTGCTTTGAATTGAGGGCCATTAACAAAGTTGATTAATTTGACAACATGGCCCACTTTTTGTAACCGTCAAGCGTTAAAAACTCGCCCCCTATCCGTTTTGAAATCTTCAACAGAGACACGGAGTTCCACGGAGTTTCACAGAGATTTACCAAAGACTTGAGGACTCAGTGTAACTCTGTGGTACTCTGTGAACTCTGTGTTAAAGTATTTAACACCAACCGCAACGGACAGATTATAATCGTTGTTTACACGATAATCAGCGTTGGCATAATAATGCGGGTTATGTGGTTGAGTGTCGTGTTGACTTGCACAGGAGGGAAAAATGAGCGATACAATCGAACTTGAAGATGAGATTATTGAAGATGAGGTGAGAAAGATGGGTTCTGTGAATCATAGCATTGCACAAACTAGGACAAGCACCTTATTAAGTTCGGATGAACGTTTTGAGGTGTTGGTGGAGTTAAGCTTGGATGCCAGTCAAATCGATTTAAAACGGTTTGGACTCAAAACTAAAGATGAAATAGTACCAGACATAAGTGTTTATATTGGATCAGCACCAATCCCTGACGAAGAGATTGAGGAATTGTACCTCCGATGAAGGTCATAAATATTTATTCGAAACCTAGCCAATCCAAAACCTTTGATATGAACGACACGGAGGTGGTTGATGAGGTAATGGATATCCGCCTTCCTATTCAGAAAGTGTTTAGTAGAAGACAAAGTGTCCCTCAAATGAATTCATGAATCCAGTGCCACCTTGCCAGAATTTCTGGTTCCCACGCGCCAGCGTGGAAACCCTGGCTAGACTTCCGCCAACATCTAAAAGCTAAAGTACCCTAAAGGGCACTGTACCTATTTTGGGGAAATTAATTTGTCTTCGATCCTAAACAAAATGACTTTAATGAAGGTTGGGGACAATGTCTCGCTGAATTAGTCGCTTCACAAGGACTTAATCAAATTGAATCCGAGCAAAAATCTTCTGCGGTTTACGGTATCGTAACAGATGGCGAAGTTTGGCAGTTTGGAAAATTAATATCTAACCTATTTACTAAGAATAGAACCAGAATAACCATGCCGCTCACAAACAACAGTAGTGCGGTAATCATTCTGCCCACCATCGAACGGTGCGGCAATGCGTTGCATAACTTCGGAACAGGTGCCGTCCTAGATAATGGGCCGTAATCCGGTAAAGGCAGCCAAGTAGGAGGGCAAAGTCAGTTTTTTTTGGAAAATTTAGGGTGAACTGCCGTTTGTAGTTTGTAGTAGGCGATTTATCGCCCACAATTAATTATAGCCTAATCGTCTCGATGGCTTTGCCAATTTCTGGCGACTCAGGTAGTCTGCATGTACAATAAATGCTTTTTGAATTGAGATGCGAATTAAGGGTTGAATTAAATATTATGAAATCAATGAGTTATAAAAACTTAGCCTGACAAGTTATTTATAACTCTTTGTTCATTCTACATTTTTAATTTTTAATTCTTAATTCGCATTTGAGGGCCATTCACAAAATCGAGTTGATTAATTTGACAACATGGCCCACTTTCGATAACCCGTCAAGCGTTAAAAATTCTATAATAACTTATCCGTACCTTTAACGGCTATTCTTATATTGCAGAGTCAGTCGCCTTTTCCTCTGATGGACGTTTTATTGGCAGTGCTGATAACACGATGGGATGTGTCTTCTGGCAACTTAATTCGCACTTTGACAGGGCATAAAATTTCTGTGTATTCAGTGACTTTCAGTCCTGAAGGCAAGTTGGCTTCGGGATATAGGGATGGAATGATAAAATTGTGGCGCTGAATTTAAGCCAAACCTGACAGGTTTTTAAAACGGGTCATGTTTAGTTTCGAGTCTTATTGAAAATGCGTTCATTGAGTTTGTTTATCCGTTTATGTCTTTAATACTGTGTACTATTTATTTTACCCAATTCTCTTTATCAATAGAGGTAAAAAAGGAAAATTATGCCACGAAGAGATAGCATTCATTATATCGTAAAACAAGCACTTATAAATGATGGTTGGAAAGTGACCGATGATCCTTATGTTATTTCTTACGGTAAACGATTTTTATTTGTCGATATTGGAGCCGAGTCGTTCCCAAACGGCATTGAAGGCCGATTTTTGGGGATGCAACGTGAGAATAAAAAAATTGTTGTGGAAATTAAAGACTTTCGAGGAAAATCGGTCATAGAAGATTTAGAACAAGCAATTGGACAGTATACGATTTATCGTATATTACTCAATAGAATTGATCCAGCGCGTGAAATATATTTAGCAGTGACAGATGTACTTTATGACAAAATATTCAGTGAGCCAATCGGTAAAGCAATTATCAGTGACTTACCGCTTAAATTGATCATCGTCGATTTGGAAACCGTGGAGATACAACAATGGATACCACCACGAATGATAGAAACATTGTAAAGCAAGTTATCCTCAAATATGCACAGTTTCGTCCATCACATGGACACATTCGGCTGGAGACGGTTTTTGATGAAACCCAAGGCCGCTACCTCTTAATGCAAGTAGGTTGGGACAGAAAACGGCGAATCAGTGGCGATATTATTTATATCACGTTACATGATGGAAAGGTTTATATTGAATATGATGGCCTTGAACATGGCATCTATGATGATTTGCTAAACCAAGGCATTCCAGAAGAGCGCATTGTTTTAGCTTTTCAGCCAGAAACCGCGAACGTATGAAAATAGCTGAGTCATGAAAGTCACCCAGCATTCAGACTACACTTTTAAATACAACAAGAAGCTGGGTAGGCATGGATGGTTGCGCCTAACACCCGCTTATTCTGTCAAGCTGGTAAAAGAGATCATTGATAACATCCGTGGAGATTCCTTTATTCTTGATCCCTTTTCAGGTACAGCTACAACCGGTTTAGTCGCTGCTGAACAGGGGTTGTCTGCACATTGTTTTGATATTAACCCGTTCCTTATTTGGTTCGGAAATGCCAAATGTCGGCACTATTCAAACGATGAACTGGAGGAACTGAAGGCCTGAATTGATATCTCAATAGCAGAATGCAAGGGCTTTGTCAAACAAGATAATTGGTTGCCCAATATACACAACATTACAAGATGGTGGAGTGAACATACCCTGAAAGGGCTTGCCGCACTTCGTCAGGCACTGGTTAACCAGTTCGGGGAACCAAAAGAAGATGAGGTTTCTGCCCTAGCATGGATTGCATTTTGTCGGGTGATCATTGAAACGTCTTCGGCCGCATTCAATCATGTTTCTATGTCATTTCATGATGAAGTGACAAGGTATGAGATTGAACAGATTGAGTACCTATACCTAAAAATAGTCGATGCGATAGCCCAAAGTGCCAGTGAAGACATCATAGCCGGCAGGGCGACGGTGTATTTTGCAGACGGTAGGGAACCTGCTTCAATTAATGGCGTGAAGTATTCGCATATCGTCACCTCGCCCCCGTACCCTAACCGCATAAGCTATATCCGTGAACTTCGCCCTTACATGTATTGGACAAAGTTTCTTAATACCGCTCGTGAAGCCGGTGAATTAGATTGGAAAGCGATAGGTGGCACATGGGGTATTGCAACCAGTCGGCTTTGCGACTGGGAATCCAACGGGGTTGAACTACCTGACTCGTTAAAACGGGTTGTTTCGCAAATTTTTGAAACGGAAGAAAAGAATGCCTTATTGATGGCAAACTATGTGTGGAAGTATTTCCATGACATGCACTTGCACCTTCAGAACTTGCGGAACAACCTAAAGAAAGGTGCCGTGCTATCGTACATTGTAGGTAATTCCAGTTTCTATGGGGTACCTGTTCACACGGAAAAGCTACTTGAAGACTCGTTAAAATCCCTTGGATTCACCAATATCGGTAGCAAGGTGATCAGGAAACGCAATAGCAAGAAAGAACTATTTGAGTATTGCGTTTATGCCAGCTATCAGGAAAGTAGAAAATACGAGCCACTGTTTTTGAGTGCCAACCAAACCAAAGGAGAACAACTCGCTCTGTTGTAGTGGCATGGACAACCTCTCCCCGTTCGTTCCGTTTGTAGTAGGCGATTTATCGCCTCTCCCCCGTTCGTAGTAGGCGATTTATCGCCCACAATTATAACCTAATCGTATCGATAGCTTTGCCAATTTCTGGCCGGCTCAGCTAGTCTGCATGTATAATAAATGTGCTTTGAAAAAATATAGACCAATTTGTTCGGACATGACGACAAAGCATGTGGATTTAGGACTCTGGCTACGCTTGCTTTTTGACTTATTTTACTTCTTCAGGATTGTTGGGTTTAACTCAAAGACCTTCGGTTCGCTCTTACTACCCACCTACGCTTGCTGACAGTCGAAATGGGTGATGAGATAATAAAAAAGTTTTTTAAGCAGACATATAGGTTGGTGCAAGCGATGTGGGTGCGACTATTGGCTTAATTTTTTCTAGGTTAGCCGGTTCTCCATGCCAGAAATGCCAAATATCCCATTTCATTTGACCTAAAAGCCACAATTCTGGCGAAGTACCAAATAATCGAGACAAACGCAAAGCCATATCCGTGCTCATTCCGCTTTTGCCATTGATAACGGCGCTAATTTGTTCGAGGGAAATATCGATTTTTTGAGAGAGTTCGGCTGGTGTGATGCCATAAGGCTTTATAAACTCTTCAAGTAAAATTTCGCCCGGATGGACCGGCGGTTGGTTCGTTGGTATTCTCATTTTATAACCCTTTTAATGATAGTCTACAATTTCAACCCGTCTTGGGCCATCTTCAGCCCAGACAAAACAAATACGATAACGCTCATTGATTCTAATAGAATATTGTCCCTTCCGAAAACCTTGTAGCAATTCTAGTCGATTGCTGGGAGGTATTCTTAAATCCTCTATATCAACCGCGTTATCCAGAAAATAGAATTTGCGTAAGGCGATTTTTCTTAATTTAAGAGGCAACGTCTTTCTGGCTTCTTTAGAATCAATGCCGTTATAAATATCTTCAGCTCCTTTATCAAAAAAATCAATTATCATAACGATTGTTCATGACCTTGAATGGCGTTTGGGAACAGCCCCAAACGATTTTGATACTACAATTGTTCGTAGTAGGCGATTTATCGCCTCGCCCCGTTCGTAGTAGGCGATTTATCGCCCACAATTATAACCTAATCGTCTCGATGGCTTTGCCAATTTATGGCCGGCTCAGCTAGTCTGCATGTATAATAAATGTGCTTTGAATTGAGGGCCATTAACAAAATCAAGCTTTTCAATTTGACAACATGGCCCACTATTTGTTCAACCGTCAAGCGTTAAAAACTCACCCCCTATCCGTTTTGAAATATTCAACACAGAGACACGGAGTTACACGGAGTTTCACAGAGATGTTGTACCAAAGACTTGAGGACTCTGTGATACTCAGTGGTACTCTGTGAACTCTGTGTTAAAGTAAGTACTGTTATATTTAGCGTATCTTTAAAACGGGAGCCTTGGTATTGGGCGACATACGTTTTAACCCTATCGGATGGCAAAAGTGTCGCTTCGAGTGGCTCAAAACAACTTATCTCTCTTGTTGACCATTTATGCACGATTTATCCCTTTTGGCGCACCGTTTTAACTAGGCCCTGATAAATCCTTGTGTTGATTCGCCTTGATGTGAACAGTTCATGGAGCTTATTCAACGCCTCCTCGGCCGTCAAAAGATTTTCTTGAAACGCTTTCAACACTTGACCGGCGATGCCTGATATGGAAACACCCAATTGCCGTGCGACTGTGCGTCCGGCTTCTTCCTCAATCAGTAAGGGCAAACCGCGTTGAAGTGCCAGTTGTATCGCCTCTTGTTCACCAATATCCAACGGTTCCAACTCCGGCGAAATCTTTTGGTTAACCTCCACGACTTCGAGTAAGTCGGCCACAGCATAATGCTGAAGGTAAGCTTCTGCACTGACGAATTGGCCTTGAAACAATTCCTCTAGCACTGTAGGTGGAATAAGGATCAGATCATAGAGTTTACGAATGAAGCCGTAGCCGTCTGTCATTTTCTCTAACGTGATAAGCTGACCAGTATTACTGATAATCAATCTCTGATCAGTCATATATTTAGTTCAATATTGAGATTTGCTTGATTGTCAATCAAGACAGAAAAGCCAAAACGATATAGCATATCGTCAAAAGCGCGGCGCGTCATACCAACTATTTGGCGTGCTTGTTTCTCCGAAAGCTTACCAGTCGAGTAAAGCGTCGTGACAAGTGCCTCTTTTAGATAGCGTTGATCCACACCGGTGATATCATCGGGTAATTCTACAGAGATTTTCATGGCAAAGGTAAAGGCTTATGTAGATTTGAACTTAAAAAAATTGTTGTCCGGTACTGAAATAGACTCGCTAGTACCTTGTCAGTTTTATCGGGTACGATGGGTTTTGTTGCATTCTACCCACCCTACATAACTCGCTAGGTACATTAACAATTGGTTATAGTAATGGATATTTTTCATGCGACTGTCAAACATATCCAGATGCCGTTACCACTTCTCCGTTTTTTATAAATAATTGAATATTAAGGAAAACGGCATAGCGAAATCGCCTACGCTCGTGATCGTTACCTTGGAACGAAAGTCGCCCACACTGTTGTTCCTCGTTTTGACAAACTGATAGGTGGTAAGAGTTTATAGCATTTTCAGCTTTGGTTAAATACAAAGCAAACACGCTAAAACCCCTACAAGTGATGTACTTTACGCAAAATGCTATAGAACGCATACAATAACCTGACAACATGGCCCACTTTCGATAACCCATCAAGCGTTAAAAACTCACCGCCTATCACTTTAGTACAACGAATTAAGAAATAAACGAATTAAAAAAAATAGACTTCAGATGTTGTACCAAAGACTTGAGGACTCTGTGTAACTCTGTGGTGCTCTGTGAACTCTGTGTTAAATATTTATTTTTATAGACAACGTTTTTCAATGAGTTAGCCAATTTGTCACGGAAATCAAAAACCTTTGGCGTTTTTAAAAACGATTGTATAATATTCGTTTGCACCGAAGCGGTGTAGGACTTTCAAGTGGCCGAGTTGATGTCCAATCTTAACGCCAGTCTTAACGCCGATCTTTTCATCCCGATAGTGAGCAAAGGTTGCGTCCATAAGGAACAAACTTATGTTTGGGCCGTCAATCGGTTGGACTGATAAGAATAAATGTAGTCTCTCTCCTATTATCAACTTAAAAATAATGTCATGTCATACAGTAATTTCACCTTAAAAAAAGTCAAACAGGAATTGAAGATAAAAGTCGTTGAAGATCAAGAGTTGTTTTCTAAAATTAAGAAAATCAAGGTGAGTGATTATTTATCAACGACTCTAAAATACAATATTCCATTAGCGTTGGCGGTTGGTACCGAAAAGGCGCGTTCTGAACTAATCATTGCAAATATACTCTTAGAAGTTAGAAGGTTGCGGAACGATAAAATTAGTTTTTTTTCCGGTATTAATTTTGATGTTGACAAAGATAAAGATTTGAATGGATTTTGTGATTTCATTATTAGCAAATCACCAGAGCAATTTTATCTTAACGCACCCATTATAACTATTGTTGAAGCCAAAAATGAAAATATCACTGGTGGTTTAGGACAATGTATAGCCGAAATGTTTGCGTCAAGCATCTTTAACGATCAAATATCACATTAGCAATGTGAATCAAATTGTTGGCATTTTGACTGAAATGGCAACCTAACTTGGTGGTGCCGGAATAGTAGCAAGTGTCGGATGGGTAAAGCTATGCTACACCCATCCTAACGAAACCGCCCAAAGGCACTCGTGCCAAATTTTTAAAACGCCAGGGGCGTTGCCCCTGGCTTTAATAATACGCCCCTTCAGGGCTAATAGAAATTTGAAAACGCCAGGGGCGTTGCCCCTGGCTTTGAGAAAGAATTGAGGTTGGATAAAGGAAACGAATAATGCCACAAATGTCACCTCTTACCGCCGATGAACTCGTTGCCACACTGATTCATACGAAGCTGCCAACCATTTTGGTTGAAGGTACACAAGATATGACGAGATATCGCTGGTTGGAAAAACCATATTGGGCTATCTAACACCGATATTCTCCCTTGTGGTGGTAGGAATAATTTGCTGGCGGTGTCTAACTTGAAAGTGTGATTGAGTGGTTTGCATTTGAAGTTGAACAATATAGAGAACTTCCAAGCCTTGGGATAAACCCCAAAGCTGGCAAGCGTTAGTCCGCTAAAACTAACTAGAACGCGAGTACAAACAAGAATCGGAATAGTCACCTTTAGGTTCCTGGCGCTTTTAGCCTTGGGATTTATCCCAAGGCTTGTGGAAGCGGAAATTAACCGACTCAATCGACTTTGAAGGAATGATATGATTAAAGAAGAAGAAACGATTCGCGGTACTGACGAGACTTTTTTGCAACTGATGAAGCTAAGTGGCAATAGTCTATTGAAAATGTTAGGTTTTTCTGCTGAACAAGCGGAAAAATACACTTTCCAAGCTGTGGATAGCAAAGAGAAAGAACTCAAACCCGATATCGAAGGTTTTCCCATACTTGCCAGTGACGAAGGGCGAATTTTTATCGAATTTCAGGGATACTGGGATCCCTTCGTTTGTCATAGATTGATGGCTGAAGTATTTTTAGGGTGTGCGAGTGAGAAGTATTCGGGTGAAGTGGTTGCGTGTATTGTTTATACTGACAAAACTTACCAAGATGCGGCCCTGCCGCTCAATGAATTTACCGATATGACAAACTGCCATTTAGGCGGTTGTATTCGGGAAATCGTGCTCACCGATTACAGTGACAAAGAACTTGAAGCCATTGATCCCAAATTGGTCGTCTTGGCCCCGTTTACACTTTCAGCCAAGACAAGCAAAACAACACTGTTGGCAAAAGGGCAAGAATGGAGCCATTTAGTCAGGGAAGTCTTTCCAGACCCATTACAGAAAGAAGCCTTGGATTTATTAGGTTTGTTTTTACTTCATCGGTTTCGTCAATTCAATTATGAAGAGGTGGTTGCTATGTTAAATTTTGATCTCATGGACACTGTAGCCGGCCAGCAGATATATGATATGGGCCGTGAAAAAGGAGTTGATGAAGGGTATCTGGGGGCCAGCCAAGAAATGCTTATCGGTATTTTAACAGAACGCTTTGGGGTGGTGCCTAGCGAAATCATGGCCCATATTCGGGCTATTAAACAATGGGAGGTGTTAAAAAACCTTCCAATACAAGCCTTACGCTGCCCATATGTGACTAGTTTTAAGAAAAAGCTCTCATAAAAGATTTTGAACCGGATTACACGGATTAAAGGATTAGCAGGATTTTGTGAATGATGAATGATGAATGATGAATGATGAATGATGAATGATGAATGATGAATGATGAATTAAATCACTCGTTTAAAGAAAAAATTCAGACCAGAATCCTTTTTTAATCCTGTCAATCCTTTAATCCGTTTAATCCTGTTCAAAACTTTAATCGTCTGAATCAGAATTGACAAAATTTTAGAATTTCCAGAATGAAAACCAAACTATGAATCTCATATAAAATTTTTATCCAACCCTTGCGAGAGCAATATTTTCCAACTCCACTTAGGGTAAGGCAGGCACCCTGACCAATAATTTATTGGGCATCAAGAATTTCAATACCCACCTGCTGTTCATATGCCCCAATATTAAGGGTAATTTCATCTGTTAAACGCACCGTGCGACATTCCTGTCAATTCTCGACTAGCCGAATATAAAGGGCATCAACTTCTTGATCGTAACTGATTCTCATCATAA
Organism: Candidatus Parabeggiatoa sp. nov. 2; assembly: GCA_002085445.1. Classification (GTDB taxonomy): domain Bacteria; phylum Pseudomonadota; class Gammaproteobacteria; order Beggiatoales; family Beggiatoaceae; genus Parabeggiatoa. Next base: position 29,721 of record NBMI01000019.1, on the reverse strand, counting down.
TAGCATTCTCTCAAAAGGTGTAAACAGTGATAACAACCATTTCGTAAGCTTCCTCTTTAACAACAGGTGCGACTTGTTTAATTGGGTATGTTTCCTTGCCAATATTTGTTATATTGGAAATTCGCCCGATAAAGCAACCTGTCAGGTTTTGCCTGTTCTATAGAACCCACTATAATCGCTTCACTTATTTCAGTTTTGTCAGTACCACGTTCAACACATTGTTCAAGTGCATGTTTTGTTAAACGTATTGATTTCATATAGGTAAACCATAGTTTATTGAAAAGTGAGTCAATGAGACATTGGCACAAATCGAATATTAATTATGTATAGATGATAGCACAAAATCCACAATTATAACCTAATCGTCTCGAAGGCTTTGCCAATTTCTGGCCGGCTCAGCTAGTCTGCATGTACAATAAATGGCCTTTGAATTGAGGGCCATTAACAAAATCAAGCTTTTCAATTTGACAACATGGCCCACTTTTTGTTCAACCGTTAAGCGTTAAAAACTCACCCCCTATCCGTTTTGAAATCTTCAACACAGAGACACGGAGTTCCACAGAGTTTCACTTCAGATGTTGTACCAAAGACTTGAGGACTCTGTGTCACTCTGTGGTATTCTGTGGACTCTGTGTTAAAGTAAGTCTTTATTTAAACCTCCGCCCTTTCCACAACAAATAAACCGCAGGCACGACAAACAATGACAACAATGGTGCCGTAATCATACCGCCCACCATCGAACGGCGCGGCAATGCGTTGCATAACTTCGGAACAGGTGCCGTCCTAGATAATGGGCAGTAATCCGATAAAGGCTGCCAAGTGGCAAAATAAGTTCATTTTTTTGGGAAAATTTCTGATGAACTGCCCAACTTTGTGCAGCACCTGCTACACCACTCAAATGAGTTTAGAGATAAATAAGAGAATTCAACCATGAGTACCTATCAAGTCAATCAAATAGCCGATTGGTTTTTAGCTTCTATAGATAGAGAGGCCGGCGATACGATTTCTCATTTAAAGTTACAAAAACTGATGTATTATGCACAGGCATGGTCTCTTGCTCTTAATGATTCGAGCTTGTTTGATGAATATTTTGAGGCATGGACACATGGCCCAGTATTGCCTAGCCTTTGGCAACGGTTTAAAGAATTTGACCAAGACTCGATTCCTCTTAAGGCCATCATTTCAACAACTGAGTTCTCGACAGAAGATGAGAAATTACTGTCTGATATACTCAATAGTTATGGCGATCTGTCGGCCAAACATTTAGAAGAACTCACCCATTCAGAAACACCCTGGCGTGAAGCGCGAGGGAACCTTCCCATAGAAGTTCGTTCTAATAATATTATCAGTCAAGAAATCATGCAAGAATATTATCGAAGACTCTATCAGGAACAAGACGATGACTAATCGTCAAAAAAAGTTAAAAAAGATTGCAAATAGGCATAAAGAAAAAAATGTCTATTTAACCGAAATAGATAGGGATCGAAAAGACTCTCGAATCCCCGTATGTGGTATTGAAATATTATCAGCCTGAGTTTGAATGTTTTTCATCATGGAACAGCAGTGAGCTGAGTGCTTTTAGTCAATTTATCTTAAAGCTGAAAAATAGTAAGTGGACGGATATATATAAAACCGGTGGTACAGAAGGCGATAAAACCGGTTTTGGATACACCAAACATAAAGACAGAAGCAAACTGCCAAAACATCCTGAACTCGACAATATCAGTCAAGATATTACTTTTTTTGAGCTGCGAGTGACGCAAAAAGCTCGTGTTCATGGCTTCAGAGTCAAAGACGCTTTCTTTCTTGTTTGGTTAGATCGTGAACATCGAATATATGATATGTAGCAAGCGTAGGATGCCTTTGTTTGGTGCCGTAATCATCCCAGACCGTTTGTAGTAGGCAATTTATCGCCTCGCCCCGTTCGTTCCGTTTGTAGTAGGCGATTTATCGCCCACAATTATAACCTAATCGTATCGATAGCTTTGCCAATTTCTGGCCGGCTCAGCTAGTCTGCATGTATAATAAATGTGCTTTGAGCCACCTATCCGTTTTTATTTAACACAGAGACACGGAGTTCCACAGAGTTTCACAGAGATGTTGTACCAAAGACTTGAGGACTCTGTGTCACTCTGTGGTACTCTGTGGACTCTGTGTTAAAGTAAGTATTTATTTAAACCTCCGCCCTTTCCATAACAAATAAACCGCCGGCACGACAAACAATGACAACAACGGTGCCGTAATCATTCCGCCTACCATCGGCGCGGCAATCCGTTGCATGACTTCGGAACCGGTGCCATGTCCTAACATGATGGGCAATAAGCCGGCAATAATCACCGCCACTGTCATCGCTTTCGGGCGGACTCGTAGTACCGCGCCTTCCATGATGGCCGCTTTTAAGTTCTTATAATTAGTCAAGCGATCAGTGATTTGGTACTCTCGAATGGTATTATCTAAATACACCAACATCACCACCCCAAATTCGGCCGCGACACCAGCCAGCGCAATAAATCCAACGCCAACCGCAACGGACATGTTGTAGCCTAACAAAAATATGAGCCAAAAGCCGCCGACTAATGCAAAAGGCAACGTTGCCATCACGATTAACGCTTCCGTCATATTGCCAAAGGTTAGGTATAATAATAGCAAAATAATAAACAGCGTTAACGGAACCACTTGAGTCAACTTCTCTTGGGCGCGGAGCATATATTCATATTGTCCTGACCAAGTTATCGAATAGCCAGGCGGCAACTTGACTTGTTCGCGGACGACGGCTTGGGCTTTTTGTACATAGGTACCGACATCAACGCCACGAATGTCTACAAATGTCCACCCATTCAAACGGGCATTTTCGCTTTTCAGCATTGGAGGGCCATCAACGATTTTGACTTCAGCCACTTGCGCCAACGAAATTTGCGCCCCGGTGGGAGTCACTAACAACAATGCCTTCAAGTTCTCCAAATCATCACGGACTTCTCTGGGAAAACGGAGATTGACGGGATAACGCTCTAAGCCTTCGATGGTTTCAGTAATATTCATGCCACCCACGGCCGCGCTGATCACGGCGTTGATATCAGAGATATTTAAACCTAAACGCGCCGCTTTCACTCTGTCGGGGGTGATTTCAATATAACGGCCACCGGCTACGCGCTCAGAATAAGCAGAAGTCGTGCCTTCGACTTGCATCACGACGGTTTCAATCTGTCTGCCGATGTCTTCAATTACTTTCAAATCCGGCCCAGCAACTTTAATACCCACGGGCGTTTTGATGCCGGTGGCTAACATATCTATGCGCGTCTTGATGGGCATTACCCAAGCGTTAGTCAAACCAGGAAAATCAACCAGTTGATCGAGTTCCTCAATCAGTTTTGCCACCGTCATGCCTTCGCGCCATTCGGCTTCTGGCTTCAGTTGGATAATCGTTTCAATCATCGTCAACGGTGCTGGATCGGTGGCGGTGTCAGCGCGGCCAATCTTGCCAAACACGCTTTTGACTTCTGGCAGCGTGGCAATGAGTCTATCGGTTTGTTGTAATAATTCTTGGGCTTTGCCAATAGACAAGCCCGGTAAGGTAGTCGGCATATACAACAAATCGCCTTCATACAGTTCTGGCATAAACTCCGAGCCTAAGCCGTCGGCCATTTTAGCTACCATGGGCTGTTCAGCAAACGTGTGTCGCCAATATTTCGGTAAATCGGTTTGCCATTGTTCCACTTGTTCTAGCATCGCCACGCGATGTTTTTCTATGTCAGGCCATTCGGTTGTCACCGTTGCTGCCATTTCTAAAGACCCTGTTAACGGAGTGAATAAGCTACCGAGGCCAAATAATGGAATCGAAATGGTCAACATGACTAAGAAAGCGAGAAATACGGTGGTACGTGGTAAAAATAAAACGAGCCAGAGTAAGGGCCGATAAATAAAAATCAGCAACCAACTAATCGGATTGTGTTTTTCTTGCGGAATCCAGCCGCGAATAAAGTAGCCCATTAACACTGGCACCAATGTGACGGCCAAACCGGCTGCTGCGGCCATCGCATAAGTTTTAGTAAACGCTAACGGCGAAAATAAGCGGCCTTCTTGGGCTTCTAACGTAAACACAGGAATAAAGCTTAACGTGATGATTAATAACGAAAAAAACAGGGCAGGCCCAACTTCACCGGCCGCTGTCGCTATCAATTGCCAATGTTCTTGCGTCGTTATTTTTTGTTTAGGGTGGGCGTGTCGCCAGCGTTCTATGTGTTTATGGGCATTCTCAATCATCACAATCGCCGCATCCACCATCGCCCCAATCGCAATCGCAATACCGCCTAAAGACATGATATTGGCGTTAATGCCTTGTTGAGACATAATGATAAAAGAAATCAAAATGCCGACGGGTAAAGTGACAATCGCTACCAAGGCCGAACGCAAGTGGAATAAAAACACGAGGCATACCAGTGCAACCACAATAAACTCTTCAATCAGTTTTTCTTGAAGATTATTAACAGCGCGTTGGATTAAGGCGGATCTATCATACGTTTCTACCACTTCCACGCCTTCTGGTAAGCCAGCTTTCAGTGCCTCCAATTTCTGTTTGACAGCAGCAATGGTGGTTAACGCGTTTTCGCCATAGCGCATCACAATAATACCCCCGGTGATTTCGCCTTCTCCATCCAAATCGGCCACCACGCGGCGCATTTCTGGGCCTATTTGCACCGTGGCTATATCACGAATTAATAAAGGTGTACCGGTTTCACTGACAGCCACCGGAATGATTTCAATATCTTCGAGAGAAGATAAATAACCTCTGGTGCGAATCATATATTCGGCTTCAGCCAATTCAATAACAGAACCACCGACTTCTTGATTAGCGTTTTTAATCGCTTGGCTGACTCGTGATAACGGAATATTAAAAGCGCGTAATCTTTCTGGATCGACAACCACTTGGTATTGTTTTACCATGCCACCGACGGTGGCAACTTCGGCAACGCCCTGAACGGTTTGCAATTCAAACTTTAAGAACCAATCTTGTAGGCTACGCAATTGAGATAAATCATGTTTGCCAGTGCGATCAACCAAAGCATAGGAATAAATCCAACCGACACCGGTCGCATCAGGCCCCAAACGCGGTTGTACGCCGGGCGGTAAGCTAGAAGCCGCTTGATTCAGATATTCCAACACTCTGGAACGCGCCCAGTACATGTCGGTGCCATCTTCAAAAATCACATAAACATAAGAATCGCCAAAGAAAGAATAGCCGCGCACCACTTTAGCGCCTGGCACCGAAAGCATAGTTGTGGTAATGGGATAAGTGACTTGATCTTCTACCACCCGCGGCGATTGTCCAAGGTAAGACGTTTTGATAATCACTTGCACATCGGACAGATCAGGAATCGCATCTAACGGCGTTTGTTGTAAAGAAACCCAGCCCCAACCGCTGATAATGACGGTGGCGACTAGGACTAAAAAACGGTTGTGGATGGCCCAATAAATGATATTTTTTAGCATGGTGATTATGTCTGAATCAGAATTTTCAGAATTGAAGAATTTTCAGAATAAAATGTTTTAAATTGGATAGAAATTTTTATAAAAAATAGGATTTCTTTAATCCGATTTTTCTCAAATATTGTCAGATATTCTTTTAATGTATGAATCCGAATTTTCCGTCAGGAGTCCAAACTTTAGTTTGGCACCCCCAAGAGGCGCTAAAGCACCTACTACAAACGGTATTTGATTGAGGCGCTAAAGCGCCTACGTTGAAACTGATTTCGGACGAATCAAAAAAATGTCCCCTGCTCAGACACTCTTTATAATGAGATGAAAAATGATCGGTGTAACAAAGTGATATGAGGATTGAAAAAAATGGGTTATACGGATGAAGAACTGAAAGCTTCAGGTGTTGAACCTGAAAACCAAGGAGATAGAGTTACCACCAAAGAGCAATCAGCAAATGAGTTGGATGTAGAGAATAAACAAGCTATTAAAGATGTTGAAGTCTACGCAGAAGCACTAGGCAATCCCAATATTATTGACAACATTTTAGTGGGTGGAATTGAAGGTTCTTGTGCTTTAAAACACGAATTGGTGGAAATTAACCTCTTACGCAAATCTGGGTGGGATATTTACGATTCACACCACATAGAACAAATCAAGCAACTGTTTGCACAATCCATTGAAACGGGTGAGCCGCAAAATTATATTCCATTTCATTTGCAAGCGATGAAAACAGAATTGGAATATGCACAAGCTTTGTTACAAAAAAAAGGTATTTATGCTGACTTAGGTATGATTGCAAAAGTTTTGTATCACTTGGACCTGGATGAAGAGTTATTTAAAAAGGATATATATACCTCCAAGTTAGAAAAAACACAGCTTGAATTAGAGGCTTTAGGTATTCATTATCCGACCCATAAACCCATTAAAGAGGAATTAAAAAATGCGTTATAGATATAGGCCCGTTTTTGATGGCCATGAATTGATTGCGTTTGCATACTGGACTGGTGAACAGGTACAACACTACTATGTTAAAAAGTCATTTTTTGTTCAATCTCTGCTTGACTCTCATACACCAACTGTTCCATACCAACATGTTATTAAGAGTTTAGACAAAATAACGCTTAAGGACTACCCACCCGAGGTACAAGCGGGAGTTAAACAATTACGTTTAGGCCAAGAAGCATTGACTGATGAGTTGCCCCAGTTAAAACAAGCGAGGACAAATCAAGAATTGCGAGAGTTTGTCAATTGGTTTCGCCGTAAAGCCTCTGAAGATTACGGTAAACATATAAAACTTCTTTCGGCCATCTAATAACTGATATATTTAATGCGGTGCGATCTTGTGAATGATAAATACTGGGAGGAATTTAAAGATTCTACCACCGCAAGAGTCTTTTTGGTGGATGGGAATTGCAATTTCGTCCGAAACGTTTTCCGTACCACTGTGCTGTTTAACGGTTTTCTAGTTTGCGCCTGTCTCAATGCCATATCGTGTCGGGCAACCACAAGGGTTTGCCCCGACGAAACCTCGCCTATTCAGGGGTTGTCGGGGCGAACACGCTGGTACCGGGAACATAGTATACTTACTACAAACGGTATTTGATTGAGGCGCTAAAGCGCCTACGGAGAACGGTATTGGCTTGAGGCGCTAAAGCACCTACTACAAACGGTATTGGCTTGCGTTGGAACCATTAATGTTGGTGTGTCTGTGGTGATTGTTGCCCGGCTTCACTAAACCGCAAAAAACTGGCTTGTAAATTGGCCTCGGAATCAATCAAAAATTGTCCCGATAGCACAATACGATTACCTTTTTTGAGTCCGGACAAAATCTCGACTTCGCCTTGACTACGCATCCCTGTTTTGACATCCACTGGCTTAAATCGGCCTTTACCCAGAGCGACGATCACACTTTCACGTTCACCGGTAACAATCAAAGCTTGTCGCGGTATTTTCAGAACCTTCTTTTTGGGTTTACCATGAATCTCCACTTGAGCAAACATATTTAGCTTTAAAAGGCCTCTGGGATTATCAAAACGGAGTCTTACTTTTAGAGTACGAGTTTTGGGTTCCAGTTCAGGATAAACATAATCTACCTTGCCTTTCCACACGCGCCCAGGCAAAGCAGGCACTTTGATTTCGGCCTTCAATCCTCTCGATACCCAATCTAGCTGATGCTCAAATACTTCAACCATCACCCATATCCTCGATAAATCAACAATGGTGAACATTTCTAAGCTTGGTGTGACATACATGCCTTCACGAATGTTTAAGTGGATGACAGTACCTGACTGCGGCGTGAAGATAGGAACGTTGTTGATGGCTCGATTGTTACGTTCAATTTGTTTGATAGTCCTCTCTGGCACACCTAGCAAACGTAAACGGTTGCGTATAGCCTCCTTATATTGGCGGCGATTGAGACGAGTGCCCTTGGCTCCCGTGCGTAGCGCAACGAGGAAATCTTGTTGAGCTTCTAAGACTTCTGGCGAATACATTGCCAACAAGGATTGCCCACGCTTGACCAAATCTCCTTGACGTCGTACATAGAGTTTCTCTACCCAGCCACTCGAACGGGGATGAATATGTACCAACTTGTCTTCGTTATATGCAACATAACCCACGGTTTTGATGTATTTTGGTAGGGTTCCTTTGTTGACGGTTATGGTTCTTACTCCCATTTTTTGGATAATTTCAGGACGAATGGTGACAGTAGGATGTTTATTGTGGGCGGAAGGTTTTTTGGCTTCAGGTTTTGAAGCCTGTGGCTTAGGTTTGATTTCAGGTTCTTGGGGTTCCTGTTTAACTTCCTTTTTCACCAAAAACATGCCACAAATAGGACAACGGCCCGGTTCATCACGTACAATTTGTGGGTGCATAGGGCAAATGTATTTGTGGTTTAAGTGTTTATTGGCATGTTCTAGGGCCGAGTCGTCCATTGCGTCGGCCAGACTTTCACTTGGTTTATCTGATTGGTTGCAAGCCATTAATAGCAACGCGGTGATTAATAAGATAATAACAGTACGCATGATGTCTCCTATATGAATGAAAGGAGTCCAAACTTTAGTTTGGCAGGAGTCCAAACTTTAGTTTGGCGGCAGGAGTTTGGCAGGGTGAAAAGCCAAAACCAAAATTCGTCCAAGATAAATCTTGGACTCCTTCTGAGACGTCCTCCTGAGACGTCCAAGATAAATCTTGGACTCCTTCTGGGCCGTTTATTGTGGTTCTGATTTAATTTCCTTCTTCACCAAGTACATGCCACAAGTAGGACAACTGCCCGGTTTATCACGCACAATTTCTGGGTGCATAGGACACACGTATTTGATATCCTTATGTTTATCGGCATGTTCCTTGCTGGTATCGTCCATGGCGTCGGCCATACTTTCACTCGGTTCAGGTTTTCCATCCTGATTTCCACAAGCTGTCAACAGTAGTACAGTTAATAAAACAACAAAAATACGCATAATGTCCTCCTAATTTTGGTAACTGCGATTTTTCCTGTCCTCTTTCGCTAAAGAGAACAATATATAATTGTGAACTGAAACTCAGCGAAGCTAATTGTGAACTGAAACTCAGCGAAGCTAATTGTGAACTGAAAGTCAGCGAAGCTAATTATTAATGAAGTTTACGAGGCGCTAAAGCACCTACTACGAACGACTCACGAATGATTGACGGGCGAGCATCATAAACCTGTGCGTCGCTCACAAGTCAAGCTTTTTTTGCTATATGGAACGTACTTGAAAAAGGTGAAAATGAAATAAGGGATTGAATTAGCAAGCTTTCTGATTTTCAACTCAAATCTTAAACTTAAAAAATCCGTTTATTTCGCGTATCCGTTGTACTATCAGTCTAATCAGAAACGCTTGGCATAAAATATCTACGGAGAACGGTTTGTGAGGCGCTAAAGCACCTACTACAAACGGTTTGCTAATCAGAAACGCTTGGCATAAAAGTTATTGATTAGCAAAGCCTTTGTGAAAAACGGTCTGCACATAAGCGAGTCTATCCCAGCGTTCATTGGAACGACAGATCGTTCTGGTTATAGTGAGAGTGCAACGGATGAAAGGGAATAAACGGATTTTTTCTAGGCATTCATTTATTCAAATTTTCCTGATTGTCGCTTTTTTGTTGAAATGTATAACGGGTTGAATTTTATTGATTATATCAATAAAATACCTGTTAACATTCAACCCCTTCGGGGTTGGCGCGTCGGGGGCATATTTCCCACAGGTTGCACCTGTGGCTATTCACATTTTCAGGCTAAAGTTTCGCGGAGCGAAACTTTAGCCTGAAAACCCCTTCGGGGTTGGCACTTTGATAAGGTATCAACTTTCATCCGTTATAATCAGAAATTTTCTAAGCCGTGACGGATACTATCCCGGAAAGGGACAGTATCTGTTTAAAGTGTCTAGGTTTGTGAAATATCTATAGATTCAATTAGATGACACACCGTATCACCATGAGGCGTACCGTCTGGCATGTCCTTCCATTGCGCCAATGCCTTTTCCATTTGTTGCTGAAGAGCCATAAGTTCTTCTAGCTTGCGGCGGTTTTCCTTGATGCGTTGTTCAAGGGTTGCCCGTACCAGTGGGCAGGGTGTTTTGCCGTGGCTTGCCTCATTAAGGATTTTTTCAATTTCACTCAGCGTGAAACCGAGTGCTTTTGCCTTGCGAATGAATTTCAGGCGGTTAATGTCCGGTTCATTGAACACTTTATAGCCGTTTTCAGCACGATGGCTGGGTTTTAGCAAACCGATACGTGTGTAATAACGCACGACATGAGCGGGTATTTGGGCACGTTGAGCAACTTCATTAACAAACATTTGAACCCCCGGAAAGTCAGTCACTAAACCTAAATAAACAAGTATTTGCTCACGCCGTACAGTCTGCGTATTATTCACGGATGGCTGACGGGTGAGCATCATACAACTTGTGCGTAACATACAAGTCAAGCTGTTTTTTGCGACTACCTTATTTCCCCCCTTTTTCAAGGGGAGAAATTAAATGGTTATGTGTCAATGACTATGTCCGTCAGCCGCATGGTTATGATTATCGGGCGCAGAATCCGCCTCATGGTCATCTGATTTCAGATCATCGGGATGTTTATGACTGTCAGGCGACGTTGCCTCAGCCGTATGATGATCATTCTCCATGCCATCGGCATGTTCATGTTATATTACTATTCAAACAAGGCAGTGATATTTTCGTTCTAGGGGAACGATCACGTCGAAACGGGTGCAAGTAAATTTTGCAGTCTATCACGATTTCTTTGGGATAACCGATTTATGCAAAAAAAATCTATCCTCAAAACCCTGTTGAAAGATTTTCATCGTTCAAATTTGCCACGCTGATTGGCGCAAGACGTAGTGGCAAAACTTGTTTGCTTTATCAGTTGATACAACAAATCGCTGCCAAAATATCAAAACAACACATTATCTTCATTAACTTTGAAGATGAACGATTGGAATTACAAAGCCATGAACTTGATTTAATTATCCAAGCTTATTTGGAACTCTATCCTCTTCAAGATGATTTATCGCAATGCTATTTTTTCTTTGATGAAATTCAAAATGTGAGTGGTTGGGAAAAATTCATTCGCCGTCTTTATGACACGATTTCTAAAAATATCTTTCTTACCGGTTCCAATGCCAAGATGTTAAGTAGTGAAATTGCGACGGCATTACGTGGACGAAGTTTGAGTTACACTGTCTATCCGCTTAGTTTTAAAGAAATACTACGCTTTTGGCAGATTACCCCAGATTTAGACAGTACCAAAGGTAGAGCCACTCTCTATCATGCGTTAGAAAACTATCTCCATGAAGGCGGTTTTCCAGAATTGCCATTGTTACCCAATCAAGATTTAAAACGAAGAACTTTGCAAGAATATTATCAAGTCATGTTATTTCGAGATTTGGTGGAACGCTACCAAATCACCAATATGACGGCGTTGAAATTTTTTTTAAAACGGCTTTATGCGTCAGCGACAAAACAAGTTTCTATTAACCGACTCTATAATGAGCTGAAATCTGCTGGCTTTCGGATTGGCAAAAATTCAGTGTATGATTTTCTGGAACAAGCCGAAGCGGTTTTTATGATTGGTACACTTAAAAAATACGCTTATAAAATATCAACGCAAGAACTGAGTGAAAAAAAAGTTTATGCGATAGATAATGGTTTAGCCAATGCCATCAGTTTTAAATTTTCGGCTGACTTAGGAAAGGCTTTAGAACAAGTCGTGTTTTTGGGAATTAAAACGTCGTCTTTCTGAGCAGTCAGGAGTCCAAACTTTAGTTTGGCAGGAGTCCAAACTTTAGTTTGGCACCCCAAGAAGCACTAAAGCACCTACTACAAACGGTATTTGATTGAGGCACTAAAGCACCTACTACAAACGGTATTTACTTGAGGCGCTAAAGCACCTACTACAAACAGTCTTGATTGAGGCGCTAAAGCACCTACTACAAACAGTCTTGATTGAGGCGCTAAAGCACCTACTACAAACGGTATTTGATTGAGGCACTAAAGCACCTACTACAAACGGTATTTACTTGAGGCGCTAAAGCACCTACTACAATATATTCCATTTCATTTGCAAGCGATGAAAACAGAATTGGAATATGCACAAGCTTTGTTACAAAAAAAAGGTATTTATGCTGACTTAGGTATGATTGCAAAAAGTAAGAGTTTTTCTTTAGAGACTTGTATGAGAGTACAACGGATGACGGGCCGATAAACGAATTTAACAACGGTTTTGCTTACTTGAAAACGACTTAGCTCACTCAACCTAGAAACACCGTCTACTTAGTTAGTATGAGAGTACAACGGATGACGGGCCGATAAACGAATTTAGCAATGGTTTTTTCTCTGTGTTCCTCAGTGTCAACTCAGTGTCCTCTGTGTTGATAAAAGTGGGCCATGTTGTCGGATTGATAGGTAAGAGTTTTTCTTTAGAGACTTGAAAACACCGTCTTAGTACAACGAATTACGCGGATAAACGAATTTAACAACGGTTTTGCTTACTTGAAAACGACTTAACTCAGAAAATGGCCTAACTCACTCAGCTTGAAAACATCGTCTACTTAGTGAATCATAAGAGAGTACAACGGATGACGGGCCGATAAACGGATTGATTTACCAATGGTTTTTTATCGAGGTTCCTCTGTGTCAACTCGGTGCCCTGAAGTGTTGAGAAAAGTGGGCCATGTTGTCGGATTGATAGGTAAGAGTTTTTTTCACTCAACTTGAAAACACCGTCTACTTAGACACCGACTTGACTGAGAACAGAACCAAAGTTGCTCAACTTGAAAACACCGTCTAACGAAGTGGGAATTTTGAAACGTAATTCGCCCAGTTCTGTTTTTCCATCCAAAGTCAAAATGCCTAAATAGTAAGGCAGGAGCGTGAAAATAATATACCCATAGAGAAACAAAGTTGTTTGAAAAAACTTGGGTGTGATTAATTTCGTTAAGGGTATTTTATTTAACCGCAACTTCCTAATTCCCGAAACCTCAAACTCGCCATCAGGCTGACAATGTAACACTTTAGTTACATTTGAATGCCCCACCCTGCGACAATTTGTGGCGTGTAATGCAACGCTGACTTTGTTAAAGTACCTCGTGCGAAAGCCAGTCGCTTTGGTTAAGTGATTTCTTTGAGGTTTGGTTGGTTCAGACTTGTAACATAAGAGTTTATCGTTTGTTTCGGTAATGAAGAATGAACCGAAGGGAAACTTCGCTAATTCCCGAAACCTCAAACTCGCCATGAGGCTGACAATGTAACACTTTAGTTACATTTGATCGTTCGTGCGAAAGCCAGTCGCTTTGGTTAAGTGATTTCTTTGAGGTTTGGTTGGTTCAGACTTGTAACATAAGAGTTTGCCGTTTGTTTCGGTAATGAAGAATGAACCGAAGGGAAACTTCGCTAATTCCCGAAACCTCAAACTCGCCATGAGGCTGACAATGTAACACTTTAGTTACATTTGAGCTGACTTTGTTAAAGTACCTCGCGTGAAAGCCAGTCGCTTTGGTTGAGTGATTTCTTTGAGGTTTGGTTGGTTCAGACTTGTAACATAAGAGTTTATCGTTTGTTTCGGTAATGAAGAACGAACCGATGGGAAACTTCGCTAAGGCAGGAGCGTGAAAATAATATACCCATAGAGAAACCAAGTTTAAAGAAAAAACTTGGGTGTGATTAATTTCGTTAAGGGTATTTTATTTAACCGCAACTTCCTAAAGAGACAATGAATTGGGTACTTTGACTCGTTTTTAACATCTGATCGACACTAAAGCGATTGGCGAGTAATGACAGACTCAAAGGCGGTGTTTCATTCAGTTTCATTTATAAATCCGATGTCTTAAAGACATCGGATTTCTTTATCACCGTAGTCATATTATTGTTCACTGATCTAATTGTATAGACTTTCAGAAAAATAGGTTCAAAGAAATCCGAGCCCCCGCCCCCGCTTAAACACTGCGGGGACAAGCTTTTTGGACTTGACTCTGATTTCTAACAAGGCTAACATATTTATTTGAAACACTATAGATGGAGGTTAAACGTGAAAAAATGGTTGAGTGCTTTACCACTGTCACTCATGTTGGGTGTCTCAGTTCAAGCAGGTGAGAATTGTGAGGGTTTTACTCAGGGTATGACTTGTTTTGAGGATGGGACAAAAGCGAAGGCTGATGAAGTCAACGCGAATTTTAAGGCGTTGCTTGAGAAGTTCAGCCAAATAGGAAATGGCGGTGGATCATCAGGTGGGATAGTCTCCTACACTCATTGGGGTAAAAATTCATGCCCATATGGCGCCGAACTAATTTACAAAGGGTTTGCGGCATCCGGACATTATAATCATTCAGGGGGAATTTCGTCACTGCTTTGCCTGACTGACAAACCCACATTTGATGTGGAAAATGTTAGTGATGGGAATCAAGATGGTGCTCTGTTGTATGGCACGGAATATGAGACAAGTGGCCATGGCATAGCATCCTTAAAACCGTTGCATGACAAAGATGCGCCTTGTGCCGTCTGTCTAAAACAAGCGGCCTTAACCCTAATGATTCCGGGTACGAAGCATTGTCCTACGGGTTGGGATAAAGAGTATGAAGGTTATTTGATGGGAACCCGTTATACTCAAAAATCAACACATGAAGTTGCGTGTGTTGATATTAACGCCGAAGCGTCGCCTTCGAGTTCAAATGTTAGTCAAGATGGAAATTTGTGGTATCCCACAGAAGCAGAATGTAGCTCATTACCTTGCCCCCCGTATGTACAGAATCGAGAACTCAGTTGTGTCGTTTGCACTAAATAATGAGTAAGGGGCAACTTCTAGGGTGGGCAATGTATTTTTGTTGCCCGCCTAACCGATAAATGATGATGCTAAAGGGTATTCATTTATGAGATATATCATTGCTGTTATCAGCTTATGGTTGTTATCCACCCCTGCTGTCTTCGCAGATACTTGGGGAGAGATGACATGGGGCGAAGGTGTCTGGGGATCACCTAACGAACCTGTTGATTGCGAACATGCCGTTTATTCTCTCAAGAATAAAACTCTCACCGTTCCTTATCTTGAGATTCCTATCGTTAACTTCTTTAGTGGACAACCTACTGGGAAAGTTGAATTGTGGACAGGTTCATTAAAGCGGCTTCATGGCATCACAAATCGTTTTAGGCTCCTTTCCAAAACGATGGTGCCAATAACAGATGGCTCTAGCACCGATTGCCCCGCTACCTACACACACGCTGGAACGTTGTTTATTCCTTATGTTGATGTGCCTACTGGTGTTGTTGTGGGCAATAGTCAATTTGGAGATGAGGTAAAAACCTTTGAAACGATATTAATATGGGAACCGCTGGGTAAAAGCTTTATTGTTGAGAGCGTTAACCCAGTTGACTAAAGACTGCTTGTCGCCCCATTTTCCAGCATTGAAATAATAAGCCCCTTTAGCCAAGTGCTTTAGGGGCTTTTTTTAGGTATAATTTTTTTAGTATCATATTTATTATTCGACAATATAAAAAATGCTTAAATAACAATTCGTTCATCTTAGCTTTAATCCAGAATAATAGAGAAGATACGCTCAATCTTTAGTTTGGCAGGAGTCCAAACTTTAGTTTGGCACCCCCAGGAGGCGCTAAAGCGCCTTGCGTTTGTAGTAGGCGCTTTAGCGCCTTGCGTTAGTAGTAGGCGCTTTAGCGCCCAAGTTAGTAGTAGGCGCTTTAGCGCCTAAGTTAGTAGTAGGCGCTTTAGCGCCTAAGATTATAATAGGCACTTTAGCGCCTTGCGTTTGTAGTAGGCGCTTTAGCGCCTAAGTTTATAATAGATACTTTAGCGCCTAAGTTAGTAGGAGTTGTTTAGCGCCTAAGTTAGTAGGAGTCGTTTAGCGCCCAAGTTTGTAGTAGGCGCTTTTTTGCGTGCGTTTGTAGTAGGAGCAAAAGCGGCTAAAGCATCTACTACAAACCGTATTGATTGAGGCGCTAAAGCACCTACTACAAACGACATTTAGTGAGAGTGCAACGGATGAAAGGGAATAAACGGATTTTTTCTAGGCATTCATTTAAGTGTTAAAACGCGCTGTTCTTGCATTACCTTGATAATAGAAATACTTGTGATGAGTTCTGGTGTTTTTGGGGCCAGTTTGGTTCTAAACTGCAACTGTTTTCCTATCTCTTGATAGGACATGGATAGGGTTTGATTATCAACGCTCACATAGGTTTGATGCTGGGCATTGTCAAAGTAATAAGTCTGGTTGGCTGAAATGCTCACTTCAGTCACTAGCGTTTTGAGACTGAAAGTGATGAGGTTAATCTTGGGTTGAGTTTCAAACATTTAACATTAGCTGAGGAAATTCAAATTGAACCCATTTTTCATAAACTTTCCGTTCCGTTTCACCCTCAACCAAGAAATACAAATTCATTATACACTGTTCCTATAGTAACCAAGATAAATCTTGGACTCCTTCTGCGGATGAAATACTCATTACCAATTCATAATATCCCTTTTCGGTAATCAGGGTGGTTAATTAACTGAATAAACTTATCAAAGAAGCTTTCTTCATCCTTAAATTCGGGAATCTCCTTGGCATGGGTGACAGTGACTCGATTTTTATGTCGTTTGACTAATTTCCAAGTTTGCCATGGAATATTGTTAATGACATAAGGATGGTGGCTAGTGATAATAAATTGTAAATCTGGGGCGCGACTGAGTATAAAAGTCACTAAATCGGGCATACAGTTAATGCCAAGACTATTTTCAAACTCATCAATGATAATAACGCTGCCCGCTGTTGCCAGCGACATTTCGATTAAATGGGTTAAGGTACGAAACATCCCCGATGACATCCTGGCTTGCGGTATCCAATGTTCGATATCCTTTTCAAATAAGCGAAACAATAAATTATACTGTTGGTGGTTGTCTTCAGTCAATTCGACTTTTAAATCGCCAATGGACGGAAATAGGCTGATCAGATAGTGTTTGAGTTCAGTAAAGTCATTTTGATAAAACTTTTGCAAAAAAAACGCTTTCACCAGTAACGGCACTTGAGTTAATGTCTCTTTGAAGTCTTTGAGTGTGATCGCATTAAAATCAACTGACGACGAAAAGCGTGATTGTGGGGTTTCTCGCTCACTCAATATAACGCGTTGAAAGGCTTGTTTGAGCACCGAAATCGTTTCATCCTCTGAAAAGAGGGTGAGAATACTTTCATGTTTGTTGAGGTTTGGGTTAATATTTTCTTGTTTAAAATAAAAGAAGTCCTTGGAACGTTCCGCAATGATTTCTTGCGTTGTGGCATTAAAAATTTTCTCATAAACAATTTGTGTCGGTGCCGAGTCCTGTTCATTTAAAAGACGAAGTAAGTCGTTCGGTGAAGTGGCCCTGATAGCACTTTTTAACGTCCATTCATATTCTTGCGCTTCATGGGTGAAACGGATTTTCCATTCAATGCCATTTAATTGATAATGGTTCTTGGTGGCAACCTGAGCAATTAATTTAATGACTTCAATAATCAATGTTTTACCTACCCCGGAGAGGCCCACTAATAGGTTAAACGCCTCTAAATGCGTTTCTTGCAGATGCCAATGTTCTTTATGATCATCGAATTGAAGGCGTTGTATTTTCATTGGGTGTACCTCTGGGTGGGGCGGTGAAAATAATTAACAATTAATGATTAATGATTAATGATTAATGAGTTTAATGATATTTTTTATGAATAAATTGATTGGCTAGCGCCTTCAAAAGTTAAGTGTTAAACCTCGTGTGTCACTCACGGATGATTGACGGGCCATGATAAACCTGTGCGTACTCACAAGTCAAGCTTTGCTAATCAGAAACGCTTGGCATAAGGAAGTTGCGGCTAAATAAAATACCCACACATCCCAAGTTTTTTGAAAAAACGCAGGTAATCTATGGGTATATTATTTTCATGCTTCGAGCGTCGGAGCAAAAGCGACTTAAAGTTTGTAGTAGGCGCTTTAGCGCCTAAGTTTGTAGTAGGCGCTTTAGCGCCTTAGTTTATAGTAGGCGTCAAAAAATCGGATTTTTGACTAGCTATTGTAGAGTGGGTAAGTGTGCATAAAATGTGATATATTCAAAACTAAAGTTTGGACTCAGGTTGCCAAACTAAAGTTTGGATTCCTGCGTTCCTGTCTTTCGTGTTTGCTTTTCTTTAATCATTTCAAAAGCGGTTACAAATTGATAAGCCTCTTTTTCTATTCCTAATTCAAGTAGTTCCGTTTTTTCATTGAGATATTCAGTTCGCATGTCTTTTATTGTACCATAGTTCAAACCTAATACCTTTATCATAGATTGAATTCTTTTTATCAGGTTTTCATCTTCAATGTCTGGATTGGCGTAAAAAATATGTTCTTCTTCATCATAAGCTAACAACTTGTAAGGATCATAATAAGGCGAATCTGGTTTTAGAATATCATCCACCTGTTTATCAGATTTTCTAATGTTTATTTTGTCTGAAACGGCAAAAAAATTATCCCAATCCCATCCTTTTTTGTTTTTTAAATCACTGTTAAAATGATCTAGTTGTGCGGAAAATCCGGAAGCTTCTTCGTTTTTATTAATATACCTTCCTTTTTTATCAAAATTATCCGGATTATATCTGTCGGCACGCGCCATCAGAATTTCTGTATAGGCACACAACCCCTTTTGACAGTAAAGCAAGCTAACTAACACATCCTTATAGTATTTATGATGTGAAGAATAAGCGGGATGATCTTTGTGGGCTAATGCTGCTAGCCATGACGCATATTCAGTTGCCCGAATTCTGCTTTTATCAATTTTTCTCATATAATCGCCACGCTAATTTTTTCCCCAGTTTTTTGAATTGTTCCAACATTTTTTGCCCTTCGTCAGTCTCAAGCCTATTTTCTTCTTTATATTTTTTCAGTTTGGCTTTGAGTAAACAGGCTTCTTCTAGGGCTTCACTTCTGGTTTCATTACCTTCTCTTTCTAAATCAAATACACGCATTAAAATACTATCCCAACGTAAATAACGCGGATCAATAAAATAATTATCGATATGCCGCTCCCCTTTGTAGTATTGTTCTTGATAAACCGTGCCTTGTTCATTAAACTTCAATTCCACGATTTCCCAAGGTTCAAAGGCAGAAGCAATAATAGGCGAGTGGGTGGCAAAAAAGAATTGTGCTTGTGGCGCAATTCCAGTGTAATAATCAATGATTTCTGTTTGAATATCCGGGTACAATGATCTTTCTGGCTCATCAACCAGAATAATAGTCTCTTCCGTATTAAGTTGAAAAAGTGGCGTGATGGTTAAAATAAGCTGCTTGGTTCCGGTACTCCAACCATGATATGGAATTTCCTCCGCGCCACCGAAGGATTGAATCTTAATAAATTTCAAATCTTCAATGGATTGGAAATCAAAAGTGGTTTTTAGGTTTAAATAAAATTTATTCAGAATGGGATTTAATTGTTGTGCCAACTTTTCAATCGGATTCGGGTTTTCTTGTTTCCACCGCTTAAAATGGGAAAGAATACGTTCCCCTTTTTCTGTACTGATAGTAAAAGCGTTAGCCATTTGTTGACTGTATTTTAACTCTTCTACCTTATAATCATTGATATTCTTTAAAATATCGGTCCAAATGTCTAAAAAGTTTTCTGTTTCAAAATCAAAAACTTTCCGTTTTTCTTGAGAAATAGAGAGATTCTGTTTGATTTCCTGCTCGGTTTTTAAATACTCAAAAGGATGAGCCAGTTGATTGGTTTCTTGTAAAATGCGATTCACGTTATCGACCATTTCGGCAGGAAAAGAGATAAGAAGGTTTTTATCGGCATAAAAATCGGCGATAAAATCGAGGGGCACAATATTTTCTGTTTGGGAAAAACTCAAATCGAGGTGATTCCATTTCCAGACAATATTCCCTTCTTCTTTGACTTCTATAACCGTTTTTAGGTTTTTAAAATAAGACGTGACAAGAATATTTTTGAGCTGATGTTTTCGATCTGCCGTGTTTATGGTTCCTCGCAGACTCCCATCATGATTGGGTTTAAAAGTCGCTCTCAAAATGGCTTTACAAACATTCAATAAACTCGTTTTTCCGGTGCCACTTTGCCCAATAAAGCAAATTTTATCTAATGCTTGCCCCTCTTTTTGGTGCCCTTTGGGGTAAGTCAGATCAAGCATCAGGTTTTTGAATTGATTATAGTCTTTAATGTTTATTTGACTGATTTTCATATTATTTGTAATAAGTATGTTGAACTAAATCTATGGAACGTACTTCAAATCCGTGAAAATGACATCAAACCCCACTTATAAAATTCATAGTAAAATTATAGACTTGCTTATGTAATCTCTTCAATTTTCAGTTTTCAGCATTCAATTTTAAATTGAATCCCTTCGGCGTGCGAGGCGCTAAAGTACCTAGGGAGAAAGGTTTGCGAGGCGCTAAAGCACCTACTACAAACGATATTGATTGAGGCGATAAATCGCCTACTACAAACGGTATTGGCTTGAGGCGCTAAAGCACTTATGGAAAACGAACTGTTTGCGAGGCGCTAAAGTACCTACTACGAACGACTCACGGATGATTGACGAGCGAGCATCATAAACCTGTGCGTACTCACAAGTCAAGCTTTGCTAATCAGAAACGCTTGGCATAAAAGTTATTAATTAGTAAAGCCTTTGTGAAAAACCTACGGAGAACGGTTTGCGAGGCGCTAAAGTACCTACTACAAACGGTTTGCTAATCAGAAACGCTTGGCATATAGTTACTTATCCAGATAACTTTTGTACCTAAAACCAGAGTACTTTGAATTAATAAATTCAAGTTTTTAAAAATTTATTCGTTTATTTCCCAATCAAAGTACTTATCAGGAATGGACAAAACTTATCTGGACAAGTATAAAAGTTATTATGTAATTAGATAGAATTTTTGCGTATGTATTTAACTGATTGTTATTTAAATTCTTCGTTTTTATTAATATACCTTCCTTTTTTATCAAAATTATCCGGATTATATCTGTCGGCACGCGCCATCAGAATCTCTGTATAGGCACACAACCCCTTTTGACAGTAAAGCAAGCTAACTAGCACATCTTCTATTATCGAGAGTAGAACGAAAGAGGGCCGTCATCAAATTTGAAGTCACTCAAATGACAACATGGCCCTCAAAAGTTCTTCGAGCTTTAGCCATAAAATTTACAGGGTTATTGACACTTAAGTCTAATTGCTTTAGTTTCGGAAGGCCAGCCAAAGCAGATAAAAAAAGTCTATTATCGAGAGTAGAACGAAAGAGGGCCGTCATCAAATTTGAAGTCACTCAAATGACAACATGGCCCTCAAAAGTTCTTCGAGCTTTAGCCATAAAATTTACGTGGTTATTGACAGTCAGTTGTCTAATTTCCGTCCAAAGCTAAAGCTTTGGAAGAAAAGTACATCAAATGGAGGTCACACTTTATAATTATCTAAAAAATGATGACTATCATCGTTCAAAAGTCAATCTGTTATTATGGTATTTTTACAAATTGAGTGCTTGGTTGTAATAATTGGCTGCGGCATTGTTGGCGTTGGTTTGCTTGCTGAGCCAGTGCTATTTGTTTTTTCCACTCAGGCTCTGGAACACTGACAACCGGCGAGGGCTGACGGAAAGACATACAAGAACCAAGAAAAATCACCAGTAGCAGTAAAGCTTGTTGGCGAAAGTTTTTAACTGATTGATTTAACAGTAATTAGAAATAACTATTTGAGATAATTAATAATTATATAAGTCACTGATATTTAAAGTCGAACTCACGTTAGTACTTTGTCAGCGTGTCGGGTGGTGGGTTTAGCTTCGCTGACTTCCAGGTAGCAAAGCTCTGGGTGGCTACATTAACCGACAAAATTAAATTAACAATGTACTAGTGCAGGATAGCGGAATTTTCCATACCACTCTCAGTCAAAGAAATCCGATTTTTTGAAAAAATCGGATTTCTCAATGGTCTGGATATTTCTGCTTTCCTGCACTAGTCTTTATAAAGTTCTAAATTTATCTACCACCCACTATATTGAAATCAGAAACGCTTACGTATCCTTTGGCTTTCAAGTACTCCGCGACAGCAAAATCCGAGCCTAATTTCTCTTTGTGTAGGAAAGCGGCATCCAAATCTTCTTCCGCCTGTGAAGATGCCGATTTTTCTTCCTTATAATGTTCATTTAGGCAAACCAGAACAAAGTGATGAACCCATTTGTTTTGAGCAACTTGTTTTAAAGAGATGATTGATGGGAAGAAATGACCAATATCACCGTAACTCCCCGGCTCAAAACGAAATTTTGGAGATATCTTGTCTTGTGGCGGATTTTGCAATTCTTTCCGCTACCACACGGACAAGGATCATTTCCGCCAACATTTAAATCTTTTTGCTTTTTCATAAAAAGTGATTAGGGATATGAAAAATAAACAAACCTCCGAGGTTTGCTAAACTTCGGAGGTTTTAATGAAAAAGTCTAAATGATTGAATTAAATAGCTTATGTAATGATTAACAATTAATAATTAATGATTAATTATCCAGACTTGTGGGTAAAGGTAAGTCTTGTTGAGGGGGGCTGGGGGGTGTTATGAGGGCTAGGGAAGGGGTGAGGTTGGAAAAGGGGTGATTGGATCGAGAGTTAATGGCAGCGACGGTTGAAACCACTAGCAAGTCCAAAAGGCAATAAAAAGCACCGGCACTTGCAGGTGGGTTTGTGCTGGTTAATCCTAGCCACGGCACCTCAATTGACCATGTCCAATTCCCAAGCCATGTGCCATAGATTTCTAAAATCAGAGATAAGACAAACATGGTGGCGTAGAGTTTCTTCGCTTTCCCAAAAATAAGACATATCAAAAAAGTCAGAAATAAAATCCCACCCATCGTATCAAATCCACCATGAATGGCAAAAATCAGGTAGGGCGCGGTTAGAGCGGGCACTACCCAGACGATCCAATTGGGTGTTTTGGGTGCCAATAAAAGGCCTAACGTGAAAAGCAGAGCATGACCGGGGGGTACAAAGAGAGGGATGTTGTACAAGCGATACTCATAAAGCCCCCAAACCAAGGATAGAAATACTTCACCGCCGGTGGCGTAAAGAACGCAAAGAATTAAGCTGACTTGCTCGGTACGATTTCCACTCCTCAACAACGCTAAAAAAAATAACCATATAAAAATATTGGCAATGGTTTGTCCCCAGAATTCAATTTCTTGGTCAATCAATAAGCCAATTGTCAAGAGAAAAACGATGATGATTGACTTCATTAAGAGAGGTGACCTTTTTTAGTGATCTTATGATTTATTTTATTTATACTTTACACCGAACTAGGACTCAGTTTTTCGCTTAAAAAACGCTCGTTCACAATTTGCGCTTGCCGCTCAACAATTTATGGCGGCGCTTAGTATAGTCGGCCCAAAACGATTGATAACTATTGATATTGGCTGGACATTATCTAAAAAAAATATAAAAAATTTACATTTTGTTATTTTTGAAGTAGCATAAGGGCGCTTGATGTGGTTAGCCTTTGCAAGTCAAAAAAATGGACTCTCAAGCATTAATGTTACCCGTAGCGATCATTAGGCGAGGGGATAAAGGGCTGATACTCCCGCAATTCGCTTATGTGTTGAATTACCCATAAAGGTAAGCATGTCAATAGTTATCAATAGAATTGCTATCTCTAATGGGTTTTAATTTAGATAAGTTTTTTGACGGAATGCCAGCGTGCGACTTATGCACGAAAGCGAGGAGATTGGTTAGACAGAGTGAGGAGATTGGTTGGACAAAATGGAAAAATTGTCTGACTGAAGAGCCAGACAAGAAAAAAATGGTCGGGGTGAGAGGATTCGAACCTCCGGCCCTTGCCTCCCGAAGACAATGCTCTACCAGGCTGAGCTACACCCCGACGGTTTTATACTAGTGAAAAATGAAAAATGAAAATGTGATTTATAAGCTACTAATTTTACAAACAATTTAATCACTTATTGGCCCATTTTCATTTTCACTGTTTTGAAGTGACGTTCCGTATAATTAATAACTGCGATTGACGGAAAACTTGGCAAGCGCATAAAGTGCATCAGTATAATACGAAGAGGGTAATCCTGTCAACGCCGCGATTGCCATGTCCGCTTCTTTCTGAGCAGCGTGAGCAGTATATCCTATTGCGTCAGTCGATTCAAGAGAATCGATCACATCGGTGATAAATTCTTTGCCACCCTTTGAAATCGCCTCACGTAATATTTGCTGTTGGGCGGGTGTGCCATGTTTGAGTGCATAAATCAGCGGCAAAGTAGGCTTACCTTCTGCAAGGTCATCACCGACATTTTTACCCATTTCAGAAGCCGTAGCACTATAGTCTAACACATCATCAATTAATTGAAAGGCCGTGCCCAAATGTGCCCCATATTTCGCCATCGCTTGCGCAGATTCGCTCGGTTGTTCACTGATAACTGCCCCCAATTGAGCGGCCGCTTCAAATAGTTTTGCGGTTTTTGAGCGTATCACTCGCAGATAATCCGCTTCGCTCGTGTCGGGTTCGTGGCAATTAAGTAATTGTAACACTTCTCCTTCAGCAATGATATTGGTGGCATCCGAAAGAATTTCCATGACTCGCATATTGTTGACTTCAACCATCATTTGAAAAGCCCGCGAATACAGAAAATCCCCCACCAACACACTGGCTTCATTACCCCAGACACTATTGGCTGTCTGTTGCCCACGTCGCAATTGTGAGGCATCAACCACATCATCATGCAGCAAAGTGGCCGTATGAATAAATTCAACGATAGCCGCTAAATTAATATGATGTGTTCCTTGATAACCAAAGGCACGGGCACTTAATAACAATAACATTGGGCGCAAGCGTTTACCACCACTATTAATAATATAGTGTCCCAGTTGATTTACCAATGCTACATCAGAACGTAAACGTTTCAGAATCAAAGCATTGACGGCTTGCATATCGTAACTAATTAAAGTTTGGATAGCAGCAATATCCATCATTTTTATAAGTTTTAATCCGAGTGGCTGAAAGAGGTGAGAAATTTTTTTAGACGGATAGCGTACCAGAAAATCGGGTAATGAGTAATGGAATGAAGCCTGAAAAATGAATTATTGGCAAAAGTTTTTCAGGCACCTTTTTTCGGGCAAAAGAGAAATCCGATTTCTTGAAGAAATCTGATTTTTTTCGGCAAACTATTACCGCTCGTTATGACTTTTGTTTACCCACTTAACTTAAGGAAAAATCCGTGAAAATGTGATTAAATTCCCTGTAAAATGATAGACTTATAATGAATATATTCATTTGTCATTTGTCATTTGTCATTAATATAGCGTACCATAAAATCGGGTAATGGGTAATGGACAATGGAAAATTGGTAACAGGTAATCAGTAATGGGAGCCATAATATTAAATTACCAATTACCAATTACCAATTACCAATTACCAATTACCAATTACCAATACTTAGAGTTCTAATTCAGCAACTTCAGCAAGTATCATATTTTTATACTGTTTTTCCAATACTGGGCAAAATTTAATGGCTGCAATCACTTGCTCTTGCGCCTGTTCACTGATAAATCCCCTAATCCGTCGCCCATCGGCATGTATTTGAGTCACAATCTCATCCAATGAAAAAGTCGTGCAGACTATATGGGTGTATTTGAGAATTCACCATCAAAAGTAACGGGCGTGGCTCAACTCCTACTATAAGCATGTGTTTATTTTTCGGTGGTGTCGTAAATTTGCAAAATAAGCGAAGTACCTGCCACGGCAGGATATTTTCCAGAATGTACCTCTGTGTTGTCATAAAAACCTCTATTAAAATAATAAGTGCCTAGCTGCCTGTCGGAAAAACAATTTTAGGCGGTTTAATCCCCGTTTTGCTAAAAGAGGGGATAGGGCAATGAGTTTTTGGGCCCTAAAATCCTCGAAAATTTGCTCTAATTTCCCCGGTTTTAAGTGAGGGAACGATTTCTCCGACAGGCAGCTAGACATAAATTCTGTGGCATTTCGATAACACTCAAGTCATAGAGTTGAAAAAAAAGCCGGTTCAAATGCCACAAAACTTTTGTCCAAGCACTTACTATACGCCTGTAGCTGTTAGTTCAAATCCAAAGCTGGAGCAGAAATCCTATTTCTACAAAGAAAAAAGATTTCTCACACGCTTACGAAATTCAAGTACGCTTCGTACAATATAGTCGGGCCAAAACTATTGATAACTATTGATATTGACTGGACATTATATAAAAAAACTTGACATTTTTACTTTTTAAAGTAACAGATGGGTTGCTTGAGGTGGTTAGCCTTCCACGTCAAAAAAAATGGATACTCAAGCATTCAAGTAACTCCAAGCTTTCATTAGGCGAGGAGATAAAGGGCTGATACTCCCTACTACGCTTAATTCGCTTCGCTGTACTTTTGCGTAGCATTCACTTCTATTAATAGTGTTGACTCATTTGTTGACATGTCAATAGTTGTCAATAGAATTGCTATCTAGAAAGCGATAAGATATAAGCAAAAAAAAAGCCGCGAGTATATGAATAAAACCATTACTCGCGGCTTGTTTAGAATGTCATCGATAAATGCTTGTAGACTCATGCCATAAGCATGACACCTACAAGCACATTTTTCACATAAGAACTGAAGTGTTTGAACTATTGACTTATAATGTGAGCCCTTTGTATTTGGACACTCCTTTGGTAAGCGAGTTTTGGTAAGTGATTCTTACATAAGTCATTAAAAACATAGCGATACAAATACTTATCAAAAGTGTTAATGCGAGTATTGAACTGAAAAACTGAAATTTATACTTTTAAAAAATCCGATGTCTTTAAGACATCGGATTTTTAGTGCTCTAAATACATAGAGTCACAGATAATTATCTGTGATGTGGGGAGCTTACCCCTATTTCACATAAATAATTCTACTATTTTTTGGTAGTTTTGGCGTTTTTAAGTAAGAGTATAAATTGGTCTCAAAACCTTAACGGTTAATCGCCGCAAAGCTTTTCATTTTTCATTCGCTTTCATATCCCACCTTTCCCAGAATGTTTTTGGGCTGAGAATAAAATTCTTAAAACAAAATCTATTCAATATCTGTTCCAAGCTTAGCCTTAAATAGCCGCCACTGCATTAGCCGGGGCAAGGTTCACGCAGCAA
This sequence comes from Candidatus Parabeggiatoa sp. nov. 2, assembly GCA_002085445.1. Taxonomy (GTDB): domain Bacteria; phylum Pseudomonadota; class Gammaproteobacteria; order Beggiatoales; family Beggiatoaceae; genus Parabeggiatoa. Next base: position 2,623 of record NBMI01000019.1, on the reverse strand, counting down.
GTCTAGTAAATTCTCAGTATTTGTCAAAGTCGCCACAATTTGTTCGATGTCAATATGGTCGTTTTCATCAACCGCTTGCCAAGCCTTGTCGTGACTTAAATCGGTCAACTGCCCAAACGACAAATGTCCGTAATTTTTAAGAGCGTTGTCCAGACACTCCAAATCAGATTCACTGAAATAATCCAACTGGGCGGCGCGAAGTGGTTTAACCAGAAACTTATCAACAACGATAAACGCCTTTTTAGCGGGGTTGACGTCAGACATCAGAGCAAAACCGTCGCCACTCGCTACTTTTAAAATATCATAAGTGCAACTTGGAACCGGGCCGTGTTTCATTGCCACGTAACTGTCACCGCAAATGAAACGCCCATATTTTTCCAAATGCACTTTGTCAGCAAAATACATCATCTTGGAAATGCGATGAAAGGTCGGTTGCTCAACATTTTGTGCAATATATAAAATGGCTTCTACTGATTTTTCGGTTTTAAACACAAATGGATGTCTCATATTGCTTTGCTGGTTTTGATGAAAGGATTTTTGCTCGTAATAACGGATGAAAGGGGAGGCAAGAAACAAATCCAGCCCTTTTAAAAAGGCTATTGGGGGATTTATCAATGCGAATTAAGAATGAAAAATGAAAAATGAATATTTTGCTCCGCAAAAAAAAGACTTATAAAATAACTTTCAATAAATACGTTTTTATTTTATGATTCAATTCAACCCTTAATTCGCATTATCAAACTCAAATTGGTACCCGATTTAGGAGTTAGGACTTACGCACTCAGGCAACTAACCAATTAATTTTATTTATTTAAATGGCCTAGGCCTATTAGAGGTAACTAACTGAATACGTTCATTAATTCCTTTTGTCAATGCGTAAGTCATAAGAGTGTCCGCGCCCTCATAAGAGGTTGATTTTTAAGCCATCCCCAAAATTCGTGACAATCAGGATTTTTGAGTGACGATTTTTGGTTTGAAAATAAAAAATCGGTAGTGCCCCAAAAAATAGTGATGATAAACCAAGAATCAATTCTATCCTTGGTTTCTCTCAACAACTGCGCTCCAAATCGGTTTGAAAAAAAAACGCCAACCCCTTCAGCTTGCCAACCTACAAACTCGCAAAAACCTGTTCAGCGGCGCTTAAAGTGGCCTCAATGTCCGGTTCACTGTGAGCCGAGGACACAAATCCGGCTTCAAAAGCGGACGGTGCTAAATAAATGCCCTTTTCTAACATGCCGTGAAAGAATTTTTTAAACCGTTCTACATCACAGGCACTCACTTGCTCAAAATTCACAACTCTCTCGGCCGTCGTGAAAAATAAGCCAAACATTCCGCCCACCGATACGCCCGTGGTATGAATATTGGCGGCTTTAGCGAGTGCCAACATATGTGTGATAAATTTTGCCGTTTTGGCACTCAATTCCTCGTAGAAGTTGGGTTGAGAGATGATTTCTAACGTGGCAACCCCGGCCGCCATTGCCACGGGATTACCTGATAAAGTGCCGGCCTGATAAACGGGTCCCAACGGGGCAATGTGTTGCATAATGTCGCGCCGGCCGCCAAATGCGCCGACCGGCATCCCGCCGCCGATGACTTTGCCAAGTGTGCTGAGATCTGGTTTGACATTATAATAAGTTTGTGCGCCACCCAACGCCACTCTAAAGCCAGTCATCACTTCATCAAAAATCAACACGCTGCCGTATTCATCACACACGTCACGCAGGCCTTGTAAAAAGCCGGGCACGGGGGGCACACAATTCATATTGCCGGCCACCGGTTCGACAATGATAGCGGCAATTTGTGACCCCATTTCCGCAAAAACGGTTTTAACTTGTTCTATGTCATTGTAATTTAAGGTTAAGGTGTGTTCAGCCAAGGACGCTGGTACGCCCGGGCTGTTAGGTAAACCAAGTGTGAGGACACCGGAGCCGGCTTTGACTAATAACGAATCGACGTGTCCATGATAGCCGCCGGTAAATTTAACAATTTTATCGCGTTTTGTGTAGCCCCGTGCTAATCGTAGGCCATTTGCGGCGGTGTCTTGCACCGCTTTAACGACCGCTGGGTGAGTACGCCTTTAAAAGCGCGGACTGGCGAGTTGACACCCCCGGGGATGTGTTGTTGGGCGGCGATAAAATGTTGATGGGAAGTAGTCATGCAGTCTCCTTAAATAAGAGACATTATACCGATTTAATGTAACTCATTGATTTATTTAGAATCACTCTTTTATTGATTGCAATAAAATCAATCACTTATGTTAAATAGGTATAAACTCTAATATCGCTCCCCATCCATGCGAATGAAGGGATCTGGGCAATGCTTAAGCGACGTATTTTGGCTTTCGTTGCATTTCAGTTAACGCATTATTGAGGGATCGGGGGGGTTCCATACCCTTTTTCGTAAGATTATGAGCCTTTTTCTGACGAAATTTCGCCATTTTCTGGACTCGTCCAAGAGAAATATTGGACGGATGAGGGTAGTCAAAATAATTGTGCAAAACGTTGAGCGGCCGCGGTAACATCCGCTTGTCCAAATAAACCATGTATCACCGCCAAACAATCTGCGCCGGCTTTGATGAGTTCAGCGCCATTGTCCGGCGTAATGCCGCCTATGGCAACCAGTG